>CALUGX010000005.1 GCA_944320285.1 uncultured Prevotella sp. | reverse complement strand
ATCATCGCGCCGGCGTTGAAGGGCGACTGCGTCTTCAACCAGCGCGGTATCGACCATAAGATGCTGGCTCTCGACGGAACTCCCACGAAGAGCAAGCTCGGCGCTAACGCCATCCTCGGCGTATCTCTGGCTACGGCACAGGCTGCCGCAAAAGCCTTGGGTATGCCCCTCTACCGCTACATCGGCGGCTGCAACGCTTACACTCTGCCCGTGCCCATGATGAACATCATCAACGGCGGAGCTCACTCTGACGCACCTATCGCATTCCAGGAGTTCATGATCCGTCCCGTAGGTGCTCCCAACGAGAAGGAAGCTATACGCATGGGTGCCGAGGTGTTCCACGCTCTTGCCAAGCTGCTTAAGAAGCGCGGCCTCTCTACCGCAGTAGGCGACGAAGGCGGCTTCGCTCCCGCATTGGACGGCATCGAGGACGCTCTCGACAGCATCTGCCAGGCCATCAAGGACGCAGGCTACGAGCCGGGCAAGGACGTTAAGATAGCAATGGACTGCGCAGCCAGCGAGTTCGCAGTGCAGGAGAACGGCGAATGGTACTACGACTACCGCCAGCTTAAGGACGGAAAGAAGAAGGACCCCAACGGCAAGAAGCTCAGCGCAGAGGAGCAGATCAAGTACCTCGAAGAGCTGATCACCAAGTATCCTATCGACTCTATCGAGGACGGCCTCGACGAGAACGACTGGGACAACTGGGTTAAGCTGACCGCTGCCATCGGCGACCGTTGCCAGCTGGTAGGCGACGACCTCTTCGTCACCAACGTGAAGTTCCTTGAGAAGGGCATCAAGATGGGTGCCGGCAACTCTATCCTGATTAAGGTTAACCAGATAGGTTCGCTCACCGAGACTCTCGACGCTATCGAAATGGCTCACCGCCACGGCTACACCACGGTAACTTCTCACCGTTCAGGCGAGACCGAGGACACCACGATTGCCGACATCGCCGTAGCTACCAACTCCGGCCAGATAAAGACCGGTTCTATGAGCCGCACCGACCGTATGGCTAAGTACAACCAGCTTATCCGCATCGAGGAGCAGCTTGGCGAGACAGCACGTTACGGATATGCAAAGCTGAAATAATCTTTCAACATAACAAAGACAGGGAAAGGCCGTGCCACGCACGGCCTTTCTTTCGTTAATGGAGCCCCACCCGTCCTCCCCATTGGGGAGGTGAAGGGATGGAATGGTGAAAAAGCCCTGACGCCATTGGGCTTCTCACTTTCCGCGTTCCGTTTATTTGTTGGGCGAAACTTTTTGTCTTTAACTTTCTAAGGAGAAGAGCATACGTCTTAACTCCTTAACTTCATAACTCCTTAACTCCGTAAAATGCTTTTCATAAATCCTTTAACTACTGATGATAGTCATAAAATTGACAAAGCAAATGTCTTTAACTCCTTAGCGACCGCAGGGAGCGGTAACTCCTTTAACTCCTTTAACTACTGAAAAAACAATGCCCCCGTTCTTCCATCCTTTACAAACAGACCTTCCGAGGCCGGCAAAATTCAACGACCCATTTTGCTACGAGCCTCACCCCTTGTGCCTCTTGGCGGCAAAGGAGGTGCAGGAGTACATCGCAAATGACGACCGCCTGCGTGCCGATGCCGACCGTGGCAAGATGTTCGGCGTGCTCGTTGTCGGGACGGACGACGGGCGGTTGGGCTATCTCGCGGCGTTTTCCGGCCTGCTTTACGGCACTAACGACCATGCGTTCTTCGTTCCGCCGGTCTACGACGCCACACACCCTGACGGCTATTTCAAGACCCACGAGGCCGAGATTACCGACATTAACCGCCGCATAGCCAGTCTGCTTGGCTCCGAACGCTACCGGGAGGCCGCCGCCGAGAGGGACGCTTGCCTCCGCGCTGTGGCCGGGGAGGAGGACGCTTACCGCCGCATCATGGCCGAAGCGAAGGCCGCGCGCGACGCCAGGCGGCGCTCGCCGCAGCCTTTGACGGCAGAAGAGGAGGCGGCGATGATACGCGAGAGCCAGCACCAGAAGGCCGAACTGCGCCGCATAAGGCAGCGGGGCAGGGCGAGGCTTGAGGCCGCAGGGCGCGACGCCGGCGCCCTCGACGCCGAGATTGCGGAGCTGAAGGCGCGGCGCAGGCAGATGTCCGACGCGCTGCAACGCTGGCTCTTCTCGCAATACTCGATGCTCAATGCCCGCAGCGAGAGCCGAAGCCTCGTTGCCATATTCGCCGAGACGCCGCAGCGCGTGCCGCCGTCGGGCGCGGGAGACTGCTGCGCGCCCAAGCTGCTTCAGTACGCTTACGCTAATGGCTTGCGCCCCGTCTGCATGGCGGAGTTCTGGTGGGGGCGGTCGCCTGAAGGCGAAGTGCGCCACCACCTGCACTATTATCCCGCCTGTAGGGGCAAGTGCCTGCCCATACTTACGTATATGTTGCAGGGCCTGGAGGTGGCGAGGGGCAGCTACGAGGCCGCCGTGACGCAGCCGCTTGAGGTGGTCTACGAGGACGGGTGGCTTGCCGTGGTCAACAAGCCGGCTGGGATGAAGACCGTGCCGGGGCGCGACGGAGGCACATCGGTGCTCGAGGATATGCGCCGGAGGCATCCCGACAAGCCGCAGCTGACGCCCGTCCACCGTCTGGACATGGACACTTCGGGGCTTATAATAGTGGCTTTCGATGCGGAAACGTACAAGAAGCTCCAGGCACAATTCCTTAACCGGGAGGTGAGGAAGCGGTATGTCGCCCTCCTGGACGGCGTGCCCGACTGCCCCGTACACGGCGAAATATCCCTCCCCCTGCGTCCTGATCCGCTCGACAGGCCCTACCAGAAGGTTGACTTCGTCAACGGCAAGGAGGCCGTCACCGAATATCTGATACTCGAAACGGCGCATGGCCGCGCTCGTGCAGCCCTCTTCCCCCGCACGGGGCGCACCCACCAGCTGCGCCTTCACTGCGCCCACGCCGGCGGACTGGGCACGCCCATCCTCGGCGACCGCCTCTACGGTCACGGTGGAGGCCGCCTCTGCCTGCACGCCGAGGCCTTGACGTTCGTGCATCCGGTGACGGGAAAGGAGATGAAATTCGAGCGCAAGGCGGAATTCTGAAACAAGGATCCCCCCTCCATCCCTCCCTAAGGGAGGGGCTTGGTATGTTTTTGCAATATAAAGGGCGGCAAGGCGAACTGTCAGGGGCGTGGTTTCCTTGGGCGAAGCGGAATACGTCTTTTATTGTTTTAACTCCTGATAGGAGTGTGTTTTTGTTGAAAATTCGTTGAATGTAATATTTTAAATCCTAAGAAATTATGCAACGCGACATGAAATGGAGGACGCTGAAAAGCGAATACCTCATCCGCCGCCCGTGGCTGACGGCGCGCAGGGACACCGTGGAACTGCCCACGGGCGTCGTAAACGATGAATATTACGTGCTTGAATATCCCACGTGGGTGAACATTTTGGCCGTGACTGCGGCGGGCGAGTATGTATTCGTGCGCCAATACCGCCACGGCCTCGGCGAGACGTGCATGGAGATTGTGGCCGGGGTGTGTGAGGACGGCGAGGAGCCTGAGGCTTCGGCGCGGCGCGAACTGATGGAGGAGACCGGCTATGCGGGCGGCGAGTGGCACGAACTGATGACCGTCTCGGCCAACACGAGCACGATGAACAATGTGACGCATTGCTTCCTCGCCACAGGCGTGGAGAAGGTCGGCAGCCAGCATCTCGACCGCACTGAGGACATCGAGGTGCATCTGCTCACCGAGGACGAGGCCTTCGCCCTGCTTACCGGCGGTAAAATCAGGCAGAGCCTGATGGCTGCCCCGATGTGGAAGTATTTTTACGAAAAGCGCATTGGCGGCTGACAGACGCCCGAATACCACCTGATACCCGTCCCGGCCTTTCCGACGGGAGGGAGCTTGATATGCCTTGCCGGTTGCATTTCGGGTAGTTATCCCGGTATTCCAAGCTCTCCCGGTTCTCCCATTGTTCCATATCATTTTCCAAAAGGCCGCCTTTTGCCCTTTAATCGGGCACCTTTCGCGATGCAAAAGGTGCCCGATTGCCAAGTGGTTGATTGTCAGGTGATTGCGTGCTGCCGGCAATGGCTCCGGTTGGCGGCGTGTTGCAGTCATGCGTATTTTATCACAAAGCCCTTTCTGCATTCCACGATTTTGATTAATTTTGCCGTCATGAAGGCAATCGTTGTTATGTTTGCGGCCCTCGTCCTGGTATGCTCGTGTGCAAACGAGCGTCCCGCCGACGAGGTGTTCACGATAGAAAAGATGAACAGGATGACGCCCGTGAAAGACCAGGGGCGCGGTCCGCTGTGCTGGATTTATGCTATGCTGGCCACCGTAGAGGGCGACCGCCTGGCCGAGGGCGACTCGGTTAACCTCTCGGCTGTCTACGTGGCACGCAGCGTTGTTGCCGCCAGGACGGAGCGCAGCTATCTGTCAGCGGGGCGCGAGGCCGTCACCGCCGACGGCACGGCTGCCGACGCGCTGGCCGCCCTGTGCGACTACGGCGTGATGCCATACGACGCTTACCGTTCCGACTGTAATTTCAACGTGCTCTGCCGCAAGCTGACGGCAATGGCGAAGCAGGGCGCGGCCATGCGCGTGGGCATAAGTCGTCTGCGCGACAGGATGGCTTACGTGCTCGACACTGCCGTCAATCCCGTGCCGCCGCACGTCTGGCTTTACGGTGCTGAATATACTCCGCGCGAGCTTGCGGCAAGCCTTTGCGACCCGTCTGAATACGTGGCGATGACCAGTTTCACCCATGAGCCTATGGGCGGAGCCGTGCCTCTCGGCATACCCGCCAACCACGCGGGGCGCAAGTTCGTGAATGTGCCTGTCGATACGCTGGCGGCCCGCGTGGAGAGGGCGTTGCGCGCGGGGCTTAACGTCTGCTGGGAAGGCGACACGAGCAACGCCGGCTTCTCGTTCGAGCGGGGCGTGGCTCACCTCGAAGGCGGCGACGCCGCCGTGACGCAGGCCATGCGTCAGCGCGCCTTTGAACGCCTTGAAGTCACCGACGACCATGCAATGACGCTCGTGGGGCTGGCCCGCGACAGCCGCGGACGCCGCTACTTCGTCTGCAAAAACTCGTGGGGCACGGACAATCCTTACGGCGGACTGATGTTCATGTCGCTCGATTATTTCAGAATGAACACCGTGGCCGTGGTGATGAAGAGTTTTTAAGTAGTTAAAGTAGTTGATGAAGATTTAGTAGTTAAGGAGAAATTTTTAGTAGTTAAGGAGTTAACTCCTAAAGAAAATATCCTTAATTACTTGTAAAATAAAATGTTATGGAAACGAATTTCAAGGCCGTCATTCTTGACTTTGACGGCACTATAGCCGACACGCGCTCGCTGATTGTGCGCACAATGCGGCAAACGATAGCGGAACTTGCGCTGCCAAGCCGCACCGACGACGAGTGTGCGGCAATGATAGGGCTGCCCCTGAAGCAGACTTTTACCGACCTGATACCGATGGACGACGCCACGGGCGACCGCTGCGCCGAGGTCTACCGCCGGCTGTTCTTCGAGAACAACGTGCCCGGAGCCGTGCCGATGTTCCCCGGCGTGAAGGACATGATATGCCGTATGCACGCGGCCGGCTTGCTCGTTACCATAGCCAGCAGCCGTCTGCGCGGCTCGCTCAAGGCGTTTGTTGACGAGATGGGGCTTGAGCCTTATATCCCCTACATCCTCAGCGTGAGCGACGTGGAGCACGCCAAGCCCGCGCCGGACATGGTGGAGAAAACGCTCGCTGAATACAACCTGCGGCCTGAAGAAGCCGTTGTGGTGGGCGACACGATGTTTGACATACGCATGGCCCACGCCGCCGGCGTCAAGGCCGTGGGCGTGACTTACGGTAACGGCAGCCGAGAGAGCCTTGCCGAGGCACGCGCCGACTGGATAATCGACAGTTTCAGCGGACTGGAAGGGATTGTCTGATGACGGCGCGTAGCATATAACACCTGCCATTACCGGAGGGGTGGGCGTTGACAGATGCCCTTTTGTATTCCGAAAGGACGCATATTATACGCCAAAAGGCCGTCTTTTTAGAAGCTAAAAGACGGCCTTTTGGCAACTTGTTGACAGTCAGCCGATTGCCAAAGGCAAAAAAATGTTTGTAGTATGAACCCTATTTGCCACATTAGTAATATCCACCGGCAGGCCGGACAGACATGATAAGACTGGTGAGGCAAATAGCTTCATCCCGCAAAAGCACATCAGGCTCCCTCTCTTCGGGAGGGTAGGGGCGGGTTGTCCTTTGGGTAGGGTTGAGTGTTGGATGGTTGTAGGGTAGGTGTTTACTCTGCAAACGCCGCCGCTTCGGCGGCCGCTATGATGTCTTCCTTCGACATGGGGCGGTCGAAGGCCTTAATGTCTGACAGGTCGAACTCGTCGGTCTCGCCTTTCTTCTGCGCTTTCCGGGGCTGTTTATTGTCGTCGGCGGCGTTTCTGTCGGCGTCTGCCGTGGTGTTGCCGGTTTGCGTACCGGTGTTTTGTGTCACGATGAACTCTTCCTTGGCGTCGATGTCCGGCACCGTCAGCACCGGTTCTTCCTCCATCTTCGTGCGCTCTGTCTTGGCGGCGAACACGGCGTCAATGAACTGCGGTTTGCGCCGCAGGCTTTGCAGGGCGGTTTTGCTTGCGGTCTGCTGGCTTTCCTTCTTGGTGTAGCCTTCGCCCGTGCCGCCGTCCAATCCTTCGATTATCACCTTGTAGACGAACACCGGGCTGTTGTTCTCGTCTCGCCTCTGACTTACCAACTCGAATTTCACATCCACCTTGTTCTTCTGGCACCATTCCAAGAGTTTGCTCTTGAAGTTCACCTCTTTGTAAGCCACCTTGTCCAGGTTGATTATCTGCGACAGTATGCGCCGCTGCATGAAACGCATACAGGCGGCGTAGCCACGGTCAAGGTAGATGGCGCCCATGAGGGCCTCGAAAGCGTTTCCCTCCATGTAACTGTTGTGGGATGACGTATGTCCGTGTGACACGATGAGGCGGCTGACGCCTATCTCGTTGGCCAAGCGGTTGAGCGTGTCGCGCTGCACAATCTTGCTGCGCGTGCTGGTGAGGAAGCCCTCGCGCTTGCCCTCGAAGTGGCGGAACACTATGTCGCCCACGATGGCGTCGAGGATGGCGTCGCCGAGAAATTCAAGCCGCTCGTTGTTGACAAGTCGGCCCTTGGCGTTGCGCTTGTAGACGCTGCGGTGCATCAACGCCTGTTTGTAGATGTTGATGTCGTGGGGGTAAAATCCGAGTATTGCGTACAGAGACGAATAAAGCTCCTTTTCCTTGCGGAAAGGGAGCTTCATACGGTCGATAATGTTGTTAATCTTCATATTTCTTGAATATGACACAAGCGTTGTGGCCGCCGAAACCGAATGTGTTGCTCATTGCGGCGCGTACAGTGCGCTTCTGTGCCTTATTGAATGTGAAGTTAAGGTTATAGTCTATCTCTTCGTCCTTGTCGTCCTCGTCGTGGTTGATTGTGGGCGGAACGATGTCGTTCTGCACCGAGAGGACGCTCACCATAGCCTCCACTGCGCCGGCTGCGCCGAGCAGGTGGCCCGTCATCGACTTCGTAGAGCTGATGTTGAGCTTGTAAGCTGCGTCGCCGAACACATCTTTTATGGCCTTGGCCTCTGATACGTCGCCGACGGGTGTTGATGTACCGTGGACGTTGATATAGTCAATGTCTTCAGGCTTGAGGCCTGCATCTTCGAGCGCGGCTTGCATTACGAGCTTTGCTCCGAGCCCTTCGGGGTGTGAGGCGGTGATGTGGTATGCGTCGCCGCTGGCTCCTTCGCCCACCATCTCGGCGTAGATCTTGGCTCCGCGTGCCTTTGCGTGCTCCAATTCTTCGAGGATAAGGCATCCTGCGCCTTCTGCTATCACGAAACCGTCACGGCTTGCGCTGAACGGGCGTGAGGCTTTTGCAGGCTCGTCGTTGCGTGTGGAGAGGGCGTGCATGGCATTGAAACCGCCCACACCGCAGGCGCAGACGGCAGCTTCGGCTCCTCCGCTGACGATGATGTTAGCCTTGCCCAGTCTGATGAGGTTGAACGCATCGGCCAGCGCATTGGTAGATGAAGCGCAGGCGGACGTAGTGGCATAGTTGGGGCCGTGGAACCCGTAGCGGATTGAAATCTGGCCGGCGGCTATGTCGCTGATCATCTTCGGGATGAAGAACGGGTTGAATTTAGGGCCGTTCTCCTTGTTCAAGGCGTAGTAGGACACTTCGTCCTCGAAGGTCTTTATGCCGCCTATGCCCACGCCGAAGATTACTCCGATGCGGTTCTTGTCCTCTTTCTCCAGGTCCATACCGCTGTCTTGCACGGCTTGTGCGGCGCTGACGAGGGCCAGCTGTGTGTAGCGGTCCATCTTGCGCGCTTCCTTGCGGTCAATCCATTCGTTGACGTTGAGGCCCTTGACCTCACAGGCGAACTGGGTCTTGAACTTGGAGCAGTCGAACTGTGTAATAGGGGCTGCGCCGCTGACACCGGCCAACAGGTTCTTCCATGTCTCTTCGGCATTCAGTCCCACCGGTGTGACTGCGCCCAGTCCCGTTACTACTACTCTCTTTAATTCCATTTATATGTTATGGGAATTTATTATTTTGAGTTCTCTTCGATGTAGTTGATGGCGTCGCCTACGGTAGCGATTGTCTCAGCCTTGTCATCAGGTATTGAGATGTTGAACTTCTTTTCAAATTCCATGATGAGCTCTACCGTGTCGAGTGAGTCGGCACCGAGGTCGTTTGTGAAGCTTGCTTCGGGCTTTACTTCTGATTCTTCTACACCAAGTTTCTCAACGATGATTTTCTTTACATCTGATGCAATGTCTGCCATGATTTTAATGTTTTAAAAGTGTTTGTAATTATTTTCAAATCTCAAAAATCGGTGCAAAGGAACGAATTTTTATTCAAGTTTGCAAATTTTTTCAACAAAAATGTACCTGTTTTTGCACATAATGATAATATGTGTGCAATAAATGTGGTGTAAAAATGACATTATGGAGGAAAAGGGAAGGTATAATTGTTAACGCAAACAATATCCGGCAACCGTGCAGGCGGCACCCCGGCATCACACCTGAAGCCCCGGAACGCACACCGCAACACCCCGGTGTCGCAGAGGTGGGTATCGGCTGTGCCGGGGTGGATAGTTGTTTGCAGTTAAGTGTACCATTCTCTTCTTAGCGGATAGTTGCCTCGCAGTTCCTCAAAGCTGTCGGGGGCGGCTTTCAGGCGTGTACTGTCGCTGAGCGGGTTGTAGAGTTGCAGGCGGAGGGTGTCATCGTCGGAGGCGGGAACGAAGTCGGCTGGCAGCAGCGGCGGCGTTATGGCCGGCGGGAGGGGCAGTCCGAAGTGTCGGCAGAGACCTTTTACTACCATGTTGTCGGCGTTCACCTTGCCGTCGGCGCTGTAGCCCGCTATGTGCGGCGTGCCTATCCAGACGCGGCTGAGCAGCGGCAGACTGATGCGCGGCTCGTTCTCCCACGTGTCGATTACGGCGTCAGTCACCTTATTATATATTATGGCGTCTAAGAGTGCGGCGTTGTCAACCACTCCGCCGCGGCTGGTGTTAATGATGACAGGCTTCCTGCCGAGGCGGTTGAAGAACGCAGCGTCGGCAAGATGGTGCGTGGCATGGGAGCTGTCTTTTGTCAACGGCACGTGGAATGTTATGACATCGGCCTCGCGCTCGATGTCGGCCAGAGTCACGAACGTCCCGGCGTCTCCGCGCTCTTGGCGCGGAGGGTCGTTCACGAGCACGCGCATTCCGTACTCTTCGGCCACGGCCTTAACCTTTGAACCTACGTGGCCGCAGCCCACGATGCCGAGCGTCATGCCGGCGAGATGCGCCCCGTGCTCGCGGCGGAGCAACAGCAGGACCGACCTTACGTATTGTGCCACGGAAGCGGCGTTGCACCCCGGACAGCTCATCCACTCTATGCCGGCGCGCCGCAGGTATCCGGCGTCGATGTGGTCGAAGCCTATCGTGGCCGTGGCTATGAACTTTACGCGGCTTCCGCGGAGCAGGCGCTCGTCGCAGCGGGTGCGCGTGCGCACTATCAGGGCGTCGGCATCGCTAACGTCGGCTGGGCCTATCTCGGCGCCTTTCAGGTACACGGCGTTGTCCGTAAGGCGGCTCATCGTCTCGCGGATGTACGGTATTTTGTCGTCGATTACTATTTTCATTTTGTTCTGATTTTTGGTTTTGAAGTTACATTACTTCTTCTTTTTATTGCAAAAATACGAAAAAATATGGCGTTAAGGTTGGTTGTCAGAAAATAAATGCTTAACTTTGTAACTTAAACAAAATCTCTTGTTCAATCTTAAGTAAACGCAAAAAACATGACATTTACCGAAAAATGCAACACGATATTCAACCGTGCGATTGACGACTACCACGTAGCCGACAACGTTGATACGCCTATGGCCAACCCTTACGAAGATGGAACGATGGACGCCACGCTCTACCGTAAGTGCTGGATTGACACCGTGCAATGGCACTTGGAGGACATCATACGCGACCCTGCCATCGACCCGGCGGAGGCTTTGCAGCTGAAGCGGCGCATAGACCGCAGCAACCAGGAGCGCACTGACCTCGTGGAGGACATCGACACGATGCTGCGCGAGGAGTATAAGGGCGTGAACCCGCTGCCCGGAGCTACCATCAACACCGAAAGCCCGGCGTGGGCCATCGACCGCCTGTCGATACTCGCCCTGAAGATTTACCACATGAAGGAGCAAGCCATGCGCTCCGACGCCGCCGAGGAGCACCGCGCCAGGTGCGCCGCCAAGCTCGATGTGCTGCTCGAACAGCAGCGTGATCTTGGAACGGCCATCTGTCAGCTGCTTGACGACATAGCTGCCGGCAGGAAGTACATGAAAGTGTACCGGCAGATGAAAATGTACAACGACCCGGCCACTAACCCAGTACTTTACGCCCGGAAGGACAAATGAGGATTGATCACATACTGATAATAAGGTTCTCCGCGATGGGCGACGTGGCAATGACCGTGCCCGTGGTGGACAGCTTGGCAAGGCAATACCCCGACGTGAGGATTACCATGCTGAGCCGCCCCTTCGCCCGCCCGTTTTTCGAGTATATGCCGTCGAACGTGGGTTTCATGGAGGCCGACCTCAAAAACGAATACTACGGCGTCAAAGGGCTGAACGCTCTCTACCGCCGGCTCACGGCCAAGAACTTTACGGCCATTGCCGACTTTCACAGTGTGTTGCGCTCGGATTACCTGCGTATGCGCTTCAACATCGACCGCTACAAGGTGGCCCATATCGACAAGCACCGCTCCGCTCGGCGCGAACTTGTCAGTCAGACGGGGCGGCGCACGCAGCCTCTGCCTGCGGCGTTCGATTGCTACGCCGACGTGTTGGCGCGCCTCGGCTATCCCGTGCGGCTTGATTTCCGTTCGATATTTCCCCCAGGCGGTGGCGACCTCGGACGTCTGCCGGAAGGCTTCAACACGCCCAAGGCCGACGGAGAGAAGTGGATCGGCATAGCTCCTTTTGCCGCACATCCCGGCAAGGTGTACCCCTTGGAGATGATGGAGCGCGCCGTCAGGTTGGTTGCAGACCGTCATCCGGGCTGCCGCCTGTTCCTCTTCGGCGGAGGAAAGGACGAGACCGCCGCCCTCAATGCTATGGCCTCGCGCTTGGACGGATGTGTGAACGCCTCGGCGAAAGTGGGCGGCATAGCCGGCGAACTTATCCTGATGAGCCACCTGGACGTAATGGTGTCGATGGATAGTGCCAATATGCACATGGCTTCGATAGCCGGCACGCCCGTTGTGAGCGTGTGGGGTGCCACGCATCCTATGGCCGGCTTCATGGGCTGGGGGCAAGACCCGGCCGACGCCGTGCAAGCCGACTTGTCATGCCGGCCATGCAGCATCTATGGCAACAAGCCCTGTCTGCGGGGTGACTTGCTCTGTATGAAAAATATATCGCCCGAACAGATAGCAGCCCGCGTGGAGCTTGTGCTCCGGCGCGGCGCGTTGAGGCTGTGACGTAGGGCGGTGATAATTATCAACCATTTAAATAAAAAGATTATGAAAAAGTATGTTTGCGAGACTTGCGGTTATGTATATGACCCGGAAGTGGGAGACCCCGACAGCGGCATAGCTCCCGGAACAGCGTTTGAAGACCTGCCCGAAGACTGGGTTTGCCCGCTTTGCGGCGTCGGCAAAGACGACTTCAGTGCAGAGGATTAATAATTGTTATTGAATAAAAGGAAGGCGCGCCGTTTTGCAAAGAGCGGCGTGCCGATCTTCGATAGGTTTAGTTTTATTCGCGGCTCCGCGTGACTTGGTGTCACGGCGGGGCCGTTTCTTTTTAATGAATGTCCGCTCTTCGGACATTTATCAGGAGTTAAAGGAGTTAATGGAGTCAGCACTCCCTGCGGTCGTTAAGGAGCTAAAGACAAATGTTTAGTCAATTTATGTGTTATCTTACGATGGCAGGATAACGGTGGCCAGCCGTTTTCTTTTATGTCACAGGGTGCATGGCTCACACGTGGTCGCCGCATACGGTGCCGCCGGTGTATAGCTTCCGTGCGGCGAGATAGGCTGTCTCGGCGAGGCGGAAGGGGCATTTGCCGCGCATCATGGCAGCCAGCAGGCGGAACAGCGGGCCGCGCGGACGGTAGCCGAGCAGACGGTCGGCCTCTGAAAGGCTGAAACTGTTGGTGCGGACTACTCGCAGGGCGTTGACAAGCCCGAATTGCAGGGGTGTCAGGTAGCGGCCTTCGATATCGTTGGCGGTGAAGAAGTCGAGCACGGCGCGGTTGGCCTTGAGCATCGAACGGATGTGTTTCGCCGACACGGTGTGAGTGTACGAGGAGGCGTTCTCGTCGCTGTAATAATATACAATGTCGCCGATTGTCGCCCGGCGGGCGTGAAACATCAGCCGCGTAATTAATGAGTAATCCTCGCAATAGTCAACTCCGGGAGCGAGACTGACGCCGTTGCGGGTGAACAGCGCGCGGCGGTAGAGCCGTCCCCACAGGCGGTTCGACACGATGTTCTGGCACAGCAGCAGTGCGAGATATCGCCGTTCGTCGGCCTCCCGGCATGGCTCCGTGGCGGCTGTCAGGCCTTTCGCCGTCACCCTCTGCCACGCTCCGTCCACTATGTCGGCGCCGCTGCGCGCCAGTTCGTCGGCCAGCAGTTCCACGGCTCGTGGCGGCAGATAGTCGTCGCTGTCAACAAACGTCAGGCAGTCGCCCGTGCAGTTGTCTATCAGGGTTTGCCTTGCGGCCCCTATTCCGCGGTTTTCGGCATGGCGGATGATTTTCATTTGCGCCCCGCGTTGCGGATAACGGCGGGCGACGGACTGCAATATGTCTATGGAACGGTCCGGAGTGCAGTCGTCGACGAATACATATTCGATGTCTTCATACGTCTGGCCGAACAGTGACTCGGCGCAACGCCCGATGTATCTCTCCACCCCGTAGACGGGCACAAGCACTGAAACTTTCATCTCTTGCAGTCCTCCGTGTTTATTGAAGGTGTCCTTTCGTGTTGCGAAAGATGCCCTTTCATCCCCTGAAAAGCATCCTTTCGGCAGGTAAAAAGGCACCGTTTTGATTTATAAAAGATAACCAATGAAAAGTGTGAGATTGTAAGCCAATAGCCAGCCGGTTATCACAACGAGCAACTGGCGCAGCCGGTTTTCGGCGCGGCTGCCCTGCACGGCTTTGACGAGAAAGCCCATAGCGACGGGCAGGACGAACAGCCAGTGGGCACCCATGATGTAGACTTCGTTGATGCCGAAGCCCAGGCCGAGGTGGAGCAGCATATCGAAGGCGAAGCCGCAGAGGACCATCCACATGAAGCGCGACCGCCGTCCGAACCATACGCCGCCTATGAAGAGCAGCACGACGGCCGCCTCGATGACGTAATTCACCGCCCAACGGTAAGGCACTATCACAGGGCGGCTGCGCAGGGTGTCCTGAAGCAGGTAGTCCTTGTGCAGCTGTATCGACTCGCCGAAGAGGTTTTCGACCGCCGTCGAGACGCGCGACGTAGTGGCGTCGGTCCACTGCATGAACTCGCCTTTAGCTATCGGTTTGCCCGTGTGCCGGTTCCAGGGTTTCTTATGGTCTCTCAAATATTTTGCCTTGACGCGCCTGTTCATCTCGGCGTTGAATGCCTTTACTATCTCCGCGCTGTCCTTGAGCGACGTTGTGTCGCGGAAAGCGTTGAACAGCTTTTGGCGCGCTTCGGCCGTTTTCTTCGCCCTAAGCTCGGCGCGCGCCTTCTCCTTGGGCAGCACGAAGGTGCGGTATTCCCAGCGGGCGAAGCCCCATATCAGCACGGCGGGCAGCAACACGGCGAAGAGGAAGTACTTGGGGCGGAAGAATTTGCGCCCGTTGGTGAACAGCGAATATATGTAAGTCTTGATGCCGTTGCTAAGTGTGACGCCTGCCGTAGCAAAGAACAGCACTACGGTCTGCCATATCTTGAACTGTGTGCCGGCCTGGATTTTCAGTCCGGAGACGTAAACCGTGAACACGAGGAGGAACATCGACACGCAGAAATGGTCGGGCACGACGGCCGACACCATGACGTAGGCGAAGGAAAAGAGCATCAGTGAGAGCAGGGCGGCGTCGAACCGTTCCAGCCGCAGTATGTCCTTGAAGATGCGGAGCATGAAGATGAACGTGTAAAAGGCGCACAGCAGCAGGGGCACGGCTACGAGGAACTGCACTATGTTGACGCCCGTGGCTTCCATCACCCATTTGTTTATCTGTGACAGCGGCCACACGATGAAGGCCAGGAAGGGGTGCCGGTAGACGTTGTAGTTGGCTTCCCAATAGGTGATTACCGAGTAAGTGATGGGGTCGAAGCCCGACACCGTGAAGTTGTTTACAAAGATGTTCCAGTGGCCTTTACCCGTCTGTGTGAATTGGTCGAAGTGGCGCGCTATGACGGCAGCGTGCAGTGTCAGCAGCATCAGCAGCATGATGGCCGCTTCAGGCCATTCGTCGCGCCTTACCTTGAACATTCTTAAGAGTTTCTTCATTGTTGGTCTGTTTTTTTTGAGGGATGGGATTGCCGGGAGATTCCGGAAAGGGCGTATGCCCGATTTTTAATTTTCCATTTTTAATTCTTCATTTCCTGAACGGTTTGTAATGGCTTTCGTCGGCGAAGTCGAGCAGTTCAGTGTCGCCCCGGCTGTCGCCGTAGGCCGTCAGGCGGTATTCGGCCCGTTCGGGGTAAAGCTGCAGCAGGCGGTTCACCTTCTCCGGGCCGTAGCAGTTGCGTGTGGCGAAGCGGCCGGTGAGCACTCCGTTGCGCACGCTTATCATCGTTCCGACTACGAAAACGCCGTCCATACCCGTGAAGAACGGCTCCACCCAGTTGTTGACGCTTGCGCTTATGACCACCACCTTGCCGCCTGAGGCCAGCACTTCCCTGACTCGCTGTATCCCCTTTGGGCGCAGCAGGGCCGCCCTGTCACGGGCGAAGCGGGCGCAGAGTGCGTTGAAGTCGGTCTCTGCCATGCCCTTGAAGCAGTGTGCAAACACCCGCTGCTTGGCTTTCCAGTTGGGGTAAAGCCCGGCTTTCATCATCACGAGCCACGGCGAGAAGCGCAGGAAGCACAGCAGAAAGGCCTTCAAGCCCTTCGCGTAGCGGATGAATTCGAGCAGCGTGTCGCGGCTTGTCAGCGTGCCGTCGAAGTCGAAAGCGTGGATTTCTCCTAACGGATAATTGTGTGTTTCGGTCATTGTTGCTTGATTTTCTGGGAAAAATGGTAGAACGGGGAGATTTGGGAGGGCCGGTAAGTTGGGGCCGGCGGCCATTTGGTTATTAATTTTTCATTAATAATTCTTCATTTCCCGGCTATTGGATTTTTCGTTTTTCATTTTTCACTTTTCACTTAAACTACGTATATCAGCACTACGAACGTCAGTGCCCAGGCTGCGACCACGAGCTGCGTGAACCTGTCGCTGAGCATCATCTTCGTAGGGTCGCCGCTCTTTTTGTCAACCACCGTTATCTGCATATACCTCAACAGGCCGAGCAAGACGAACACGGACGTGAGATAGAGCATATCAGAATGGAAGCGCGCCGTTACTTCGGGCGACACTGTGTACATGATGTAGCACACAAGGGTGACGGCCGCCGTTACGGTGATTGCCTGGTTGATGAACGTCAGGTTGTAGCGTATGGTGTTCTTGCGGGGCGGCTCGCCTGTCTCGTTCATCCGTACAACGTCGTCGCGCCGCTTGGCGAACGAGAGGAAGAGCGTCAGCAGGAATGTCATCAGCACTAACCATTTGCTCAGCACCACATCCGTGGCGAAGCCACCGGCCAGCACCCTCAGCACAAATCCGAATGCCACGATGCAGACGTCAACTATGGCGTATTGCTTCAGGCGGGCGCAGTAGGCGAGGTTCATCACGTAGTAAAACGCCAGCACACCGCCCACCTTCATGGCGTGCCTGTCGCCGATGAGGGCCGTGGTGATGGCTGCGAGGACGAGCATCAGCGCCATCAGCAGCCACGCCGTGCGTACCGACAGCGCGCCTGAGGCTATCGGGCGGTGGCGCTTCACGGGATGCCGGCGGTCGGCTTCAAGGTCGTTGATGTCGTTGAAGCAATAGACCGACGACGCAACGAAGCTGTAAGCCACGAACGTCAGCAGCGAGGCGAGTATGTCGCCGGCGTCGAGCAGGCTGCCGCCGAAGAACATCGGCAACAGTACGAACACGTTTTTAAGCCACTGCTGAGGGCGGATGAGACGTAGGATGTTGTTCATAAAGAATTTATAGAAGTTATAGAAGTTAGGGGAAGTTAAAGCCATTTGTCATTGCCTTAGGCTCGCATTCCACCTTCATTTTTTGCTTTTGCCAATCGGCTGATTATCAGCCCTTTGCCCGTTTGTGCCCTTTCAGGCAGCGTTTCGTGCCTTTTTGTTTTTTTGTTGAATGGGACCGATGTGACGGATGGGACGTGTAGCCCTTTCCCAAATCAACAAGTCATATCAAACTCCCTCCCTTCGGGAGGGTTGGGGCGGGTGTCAGGAGTTGTGTGTTTGGTGTTTTATCCTACCACCTTTGATATTATTTTACTTAGCAGCCACGCCAGGACGAGCGACACGGCAATCATCGTGAGTGCCGTGAGGCAGTAGCCCAGCTTGTAAGGTGTGATGTATTTCATCACGAACTGTATGTGTATCAGGTACAGTTCCAGGCTGATTGTGCCGATGAATGCCAGCGCGCGGCGCACTGCCAGCGGCGTCTTGCGCAGCATCTGGGCGAGCAACACCACCATCGAGAGCGTCAGTGGAATGTAGACCATTCGCTCAATGAACAGCGGGAAGCGGCCGCGCCACGCCTCCTCGAATTCCACGCACATGGCCAGGCTCATCACGAAGGCCGCGACTACGAGCCACATGGCCTGTCCGTCGAGCGTGCGCCGCTCTTTCACCCATGCTCCGAGGTTCACTCCGATGAGGAATATCGGCACGCGGCTGAAGAAGATTTCGAGGTGGCCCACGGCTTGATGTACGGGCGGGTAATACTGCACCATGACGGCCAGGACCATCGCCAAGGCGGGCGTCCAGCGGTAGGCGGGATAGCGGCGGATGAGGCTCATGTAGGCCGGGGCTATGATGTAAAGTGCCATGATAGCCGGCACGAACCAGAACGTCAGGTCGTCAACCCTCCAGAAGCTCCATCCTACGAGGATGTTCGCCACCAGGTTGGGTATGTCCGGGCTGTATCCGCCGCCCGGAGTGTTAATGTAGTTGGGTATGTAGAACAGGCTCGCCATGACGACCCACGCCGGATAGATGCGCAGCAGGCGGCGCTTGAAGAAATGTTTTGCCGACGGCGTTTTGCTCCATGAGTACCACAGGCCCACTCCGCTGAGCAGCAGAAAGATGTCAACGCCCACGTTGCCGCAGCGCACAAGGCCGTACATGGGGTTGCTGCGCGGCATCCACACGTGGAAAAGCATGACGAAGAGCATCGCCAGCCCCATCAGTTCGCCGCGGTAACGGCTGATGTCGGAGAGTTCTATCGGTCGTTTCATTGCTTCAGTACGGGTTTGGGTATGTATCTGAACGCTATCTTGAACAGCCACGCCAGCGCTATGGAGGCCGCCATGTAGAGGGCGAGACCCGTGTAGACGTAGCCGTGGTAGGACAGGCGTATTATCACTTCGCGCGTCAGGGGGTGCACCACGAACAGGGCGGAGGATATTGCCCCGAACCAGACACACGGCGCAAGGGCCTTTTCAGGCACGAGCTTCACCGTGGCCACGGCACCCGTCACCACGAACAGCGGCACCCACAGCCATGCCTGGAAGAAGAAGCTGCCCGCGAACACGGCCACGGCCGACACCGCCGCTATTGCGGCGTAAGCCTGCGTCTTGAGGCTGCGGCCGTGGCGGGCGTAGAGCACTCCCGCGCCGAAGGGCAGCATACCGCCGATGAAGTTGTAGCGTATGCGGTTGAGAGCGTCCACGTCGGCCTTGGTCTCCGGCGCGAAGACGGACTGCGTCACCCAGCATACGGCGATGAGAGCGACGGTGAGCCACGACGTGCGGCGGTAGAGAGCGAGGCGGTAGACGATGTAAAGTTGGAGCATGAGGCCGAAAAACCAGTACGGCCCCGGCTTGATGATATGGTCCGGATCGGGCAGCAGGTTGATGTACATCAGCAGCTGCGCCACAACGTTCCCGGCCGTGTAGCCGCGGTATCCGTGGGGCAGCAGGCAGCTCACGGCGGCGAACGCCACGTAGCCCAGCACCATCAGGCGCAGCAGTTTCAGGTAATGGTAGCCGATGAATGGCAGCGGGCGCACGGGCTGCGGGGTCTTCTGCTCGTACTTCACGACGAGACCGAAACCGCTGATGAACAAAAATACGGGCACGCCGTAATGTCCGAAGAACGACATGATGTGGACGAACAGGTCGGGGTTGAGCGACGTAATCCTGTCGAGCAGCTGCATGGGCTTGGCCGCAGTGAACGTGTATTCGTTCTCCTTGACGGCAAAGCCGAGGAAGTGGCAGTAGTTGTGGAGTATTATTCCGAGTATCGCGATGCCGCGCAACGCTTTCGACTCGGCGAGTGAAAGAAGTGGTTTGTTCATTGTTGTATCATTTTACACCCACCCCCGCCCTCCCTAAGGGAGGGAGCTTGATGTGCGGCGGCAGGTGTTTTTACGTATTCCTTTATTATGTTTTGAAGCAATCTTTACGTTGCTTATATCCGGTTAGTTAATCCGTTGATTGTCAGGGCCTTGCCCGTTTGTGTCCTTTTGCGGTGCAAAACGTGCCCTTTTGTCTTGCGTTTTGTGCCCTTTCGCAGCCTGAAACGTGTCTTATGCGTTGCAGGCTCTCCCCCGGCGGGGGAGCCGGAGAGGGACTGCCCTATTTTAGCTTATCATAATCCGTAGTATTCTTCAGTATCCTTGGGCGCGCCTCGTCGTACCCCGGAGCCAGGATGTTGAGGCTTTCGCGGTAGTGGGGCGAACTGATGCCCGCGAGGTAAAGCAGCAGGTGGGGCAGCGCGTCGGTCATGTAGCGACAGTCGCGCGCCTTCAGTATGTCGCCGTAAAGAGCGGGATGGTTTACCATGAAGTCGTGCGAGCACCATATCCAGAAGGGTATGTCAAACTCCTCGCGCGCCAGTCGTGCAGTGATTTCGGTAGAGTGCATACGTCCGTAGAAGTGCACTCCCTCGCCGTAACACTCCTCGCCGTGGTCGGGCACGTATATTACGACGGCCTCCTCGTCCTCGAACCGCTTGATTATTTCGTCCACGATGGAGTCGTTGTAGAGTATGGCGTTGTCATAGTCGGACAGCACCCTCAGTTCCTTTTGCTTGAGGTCGGGGCGTTCGTAATCGTCGGGGTTGAACTTGCGGCGGCTCAGCGGGAAGCGCGTGCGGTAGTCAACGTGCTGGCCCTTGAGGTGGAATATTATCAGGTTGTTCTCTTTGTTTTGCGCCTTCAGCCGGTCGTATTCCTTCAGCATACCGTCGTCGTAGCGGTAAAGCTGCTCGTTGCGCGTGTCGAACATTGCCCGGCTGAGCTCCGGGTTGTTGAGGAAGAAGCCCCCGCTGAAGTCGTAGACGGCCTCCTTTGCCTGCGGCAGGAACTGGTTGGTGAGGAAAGTGACGTGGTAGCCGGCCTTGCGGAACAGTTCGGGGAAGAGCGGATAGTCGCACCATTCGCCCTTGTCGCCCACGGCGTAGAGCGAAAACAGGTATTTGAAGACGAAGCTCGTCAAGTTCCACGGGGCCACTACGTCGCTGAAGGGCACCAGCCGTCCGCGCCGTGCGCGCTCTTCCTGTCGCGGCGTGGTAGGCAGTCCGTAGCCGTAGAGACTTGCGTGGTGGCGGTTGTAGCTCTCGCCGATGATGAGCACCACGTTCTTGCTGCGCATCGAGCAGCTGTCCACCACGGCCTTGTCGATGTTGTCCACGAGCTTCACCACCTGCTTGGCCGTCAGCTCGTTGGCGTAAATGCTGAAGGCGAGGCGGTAGACCGGGTGGTAGAGCACGGCGCAGTCCTTGCGCGTAAGCTCGTGTTCCACGTCGCCGATGTTGTCGTAAGACATCAGCCGGGCGAACGCCGCCTTGTTCTTCCAGCCCACGGCGGCGCAGTAAACGAAGGCGGCGAGGACTATGACCCCGCCCAGCCCCGCTGTCAGAGGGGAGCTGAATATCCCTTTCGCCTGTTCCAATCTCTTCCGCAACGTGGATGTGGGGCGGGGCTTCTTATGCCAGACCACCGTCCATGCTACGTGGGCGAGCAGCACCAGCAGCACCCGTCCGAGGCGGCTGAAGATGACGTTCAGCGTGAGGTAAGAGTCGATGAATTCAGTGGCTTCCTCGCTGTTGGTCTCTCCCACGAGCAGGAGCATCGTGGGGGTGATGGTAGTGTCGAACTTAACGAAGCAGTACACATCCACTATCACCAACGTGTAAGCCACGACGTACATCGCCCGTTTGAGCCACAGCCCTATCCTGTGCGGCAGCATCCACAGCACGAGTGTCAGCAGGCAGACGTCCAAGAACAGCTCTTGCGGGGCGAGCGAATAGGCATGGTAGCCGCGCTTGGCGGGCACCACGGCGTAGACGCACACCAGTCCAAGCACGTACATGAACACCATGAACGCGCCGTAATCGCGCAAGGGCCTGAGCACTGACGACAGTATCCGCCCTATCTTGTAAGCAAGATTCATCCTGATTGAAGTAAAATTTTCGGCAAAATTACATCTTTTTATTTCATTTACAATAAATAAAATGTGAAAAAGTGGAGTTTGCCTCGCGGCGGGACGCTAAACGCCTGTGTGTCTGATGGTTTGCAAAAAGGCGTCTTTTGCATGGCTAAACCGCCGTGGCGGCTGTACGCTGGGCTTTAGCTGCCGTCGGTGCGGCAGGTCTTGCGGTTCATCCGCAGTTTAGGTGTATAGCGCTAAATACTTGACATTCAGTCTTTTACACAAATAATGCAATTCGTAACCGCTTGATAATCAATGCATCACACATGATATTTGTTCAAATCATGCTAATGAAATTGCATTTCATATAACGACTTGTTTATTTATGGATAATGTATTGATATTTTTTCTTTTAAGAAGAAAACTCGATGATACGATTTTGATTATAATTAAAAGGCATACACCTGAACTGCGGATGAACCGGTCTTGCGCTATGTATAATGAAGCTGAATAAAATGTCGAAAGCGGCAAAATTTGTTTCTCGTAAGTAACAAATTTGTAGAAAATGGCAAATCTGTTACTTATAAGAAATAAAAATTTGTGTTGAATTGCAGGCGTACCCACGGCGTGCCCTGTTGTCCGGCGCGCGCCGTAGGGAGGCCGTTTATTTCCTTAAAAACTTCTCTTTCAGTTTGTTCCAGAGTGAAGTCTTCTTGTACAGCGTGCGTAGTGATAGGGCTGTGCTTATCGCCACGGCACCCGCCCCGCCGCATATCCGCAGCCATACGTCAGGGGCGCAGGTGGCCGCGTATGCCGCAATGCCGAGGGGAATGTGCACGGCGGCGCACGCCAGCACCTGCGGCGAGAGGCGGAAGCGGTAGCGCACACCGGCGTAAACGAGTATGACGATGAGGTCGAGCAGGTTGGCCGCCACGATAGCGAAGCCCGCCCCGGTGAGCCCCCAGCGGCTGAAGCACGCTATGACGGCGACCACCAGTCCAACAGCCGATATGCCCTCGGTTACGATATATGCCCGCGAGTGGCCCTTGGCCAGCGTGATGTAAGTGACGGGCATGAGCAAAGCACGCGCGTACATCGACAGTACCGCAGCCTGGGCCATGCCGACTACGGGGGCAAACTTGCCGCTGAAGAGCAGCGGCAAGAGCACGGGCAGGGCCAGCATCATGGCCGTTAGCATGGGTGAGAGTATCAGCAGCGACACTTCTATCTGCCTGTTGACGGTTAAGGCCACGGCGTCGGCGTCGTGGTTGACGGCGGAGAGACGCGGGAAGAAGTCGGCCTCCATAGCCGAGAACACCATGCCCGCATAAGTCACGGTGAGCATATACCCGGCGTTGTAGAGTCCCACGGCGTCGAGCGAGGCCGTGGCGTTAAGAAACGAGCGCACCACCATTTCAGCTCCTACGCCGAACACGCTTGACAGGATGAACGCCACGCCGAGCCTTACCATGCCCACGCCTTCGCCCAGCGCGCCCGGTGCGCCGCCCAGCCGCAGCGGGAACAGGCGATACGAATAATTCAGCGTGAGCGCGGCGTTGGCTGCGGCGGTGAGCAGCAGCACGGGGACGATGCCCCCGGCGCGGAACTTCCAGTAGACAGGCACGGCTATGACCAGTGCCGCCAGCACCATCCACACCTGCATCACGGCCAGCTGGCGCAGTCGCCGCGCTCCCTTCAGGATGGCCATCTCGCCGCTGGTTACGGTAGTGAGAGCCACCATAGGCGCGAGGCACATCACTTCAAGAGTGTGAGCCTCGCCGTCGAACACGTAAGAGCAGATGAGCGGGGCCGCGGCTATGCACACCACGGCACCCAGCAGGGCGGCCACCAGGCTCCATGCGCGTACCGTCAGCACGAAACGGCGGGTGCGCTCCTCGTCGCCGCTGTCGAAAATTTCGGATATGTGCCTTATCGCGCTTAGCGATATGCCGAAGCCCGTGCCCTGCGACACGAAGCTCGCTATCGTGTTGTAGAGCGACGCCAGACCCATGCCTGCGGGCCCCAGGAGCAGGGCCACGGCCTTGTTGCGCACAAGGCCGATGAGTATGTTCAGCACCTGCACGCCGCCAAAAATGCCCGTGTATTTCAGTACGTGGCCGTAACTGTTGACGGCTTTGTTGTCGTTTTTCACTATATAATTTAACGGCTTTTTTCCCGGAATATTATACCGCGTGCCACGGCTTTCGTAACCGCCTGGCTGCCAGCATCTTGCGAAAGGGCACATATTGCCCTGCGAAAGGTGCCCTTTTGCAGGATGAAAGGTGTCCTTTTGCAGGATGAATGGTGCCCTTTTGCGGATGAACCCATTTTGTCATGCTGTTTGCCGTGGTTCCGGGAGCTTGCCTCGGCCTCTGCAAAAAAACAGAGTGCGCCTGCGTCACCGCAAGCGCACTCCTTCATTGATTGTCTAAATTGCATTCTATGAAAAAGTATAAGTGTATATAAATGATGGGCCGTTATCCGTCGGCGGTTGTCTGTTTAGTAGAGGTGGTGGGTTACGGCGTCCTTATCCAAGTCGAATTTGAACGTTGTCGGGCTGAATGTCGGCAACGCCGTCTGGTTGTCGCCTTCGCCGAGTTTTACTTCCGTAGCTGTTATGTTGAATTTCAAGTCGCCCGTCTCCACAGAGTATTTGCCAGTGGTTTCCACTTCCACTTTCACGTTGACAGAGAGCTTGGCATCTTCGCCGCCGTCGCTTGACGGTATTGTGATGTCGAGCTTCAATGTTTCAGGCTTCAGATCCATGCTGATGCTGTCTTTTGCGGCAGACAGCGCGGCGGTGTACGCCATGCGGTAATCCACCTGTCCTACGGCTTCAACTATGCCGTCGGCCACGGTCTCGTCGCCCACGATGGAAAGCACGATGTCCTTTATGGGGAAGTCTGTTATGACAACAGAGTTGGCGTCAACGCTGGCCGTTACGTCTGCTCCTTCCGTCGTCTCGCCGTCGTCCGCAGTCTCGCCTTCGCTGTTTTGAACCACGGTCAGGGTCTGCATCTTGCCCGTGTAGTTGCCGTATACCTCATTGATGGTGACAGTGTTGCCTCCGTTGTCGTCGTCATCGTCGCTGCACGACACTGTGCATAGCGAAAGTCCTATCAGCAACATGGGGGCAAATATATTTGCGGGGTTGAAAAATCTTTTTATATCCATAGCGGTGTCCTTTTTTCTTTTTTGTTAAATTATTAATGGGTTTTCGTTTAAGTTTGAAAGACGTCTTCATGTTTGAAAACAGCGGTTGCGGATGAAACTTGCACGCTTAATGGTTAATCAATGTTAATATACTGTTTGCACAGCGCGTCATCAGCCGTGGAATTTTATGCGTATTAGTGAAAGAATTGATGAATGTCCGCAAATATCCTGATCATGTCAAATGCACATGAACAAACTAAGCATTTGTCTTTAACTCCTTAGCGACCGCATGGAGCGATTAATTATTTTAACTCCTTTAACTACTAATGAATGGGAACTTTGCGTAACATTCATAAAAAATGTACGTAAATCCATCGCGTTCACGTAAAATTTTCGTACTTTTGTAGATGTACACGACCTTTTTGATAAATCCTGTGCCATTTAATAAAAATCCTAATGCCATGAAACTGAGACACCTATTATTATCTGTGATCATTGCGGCGGCCGTGCCGTCCGCTTTAGCCGCCGGCAAGAACGATTCGGCCATGATTGTGGCCGAGGAAGCCTTGCGCGTGGCTGAAGACGCGGGCGACACCACGGCCCTGATAGGCGTGAACTCGTCCTTGGGCGTCTACCTGCGCACGCAGGGCAAGCTCGACGAGGCCCTGAAGCATTATAACGCGGCCCTGAAGATGTGCACCACCGAGGCCTTCAAGCGCAAGGCCGGCGAGGAGGCGAGGCAGGAGGCGGCCGTGCTCTATCTTAACCTCGCCACGCTGCACGTCGACATGAAACATAAGAATGAGGCACTGTATTATGCCCGCCTGTCGGAGAACTGGGGCGCGAAGTGCGCCGACAAGGAACTGAAGAGCCAGCTCTTCGCCCAGAACGGCCTGATATTCATGATGTGCGGCGATGACGCATCGGCCTCGCGACTGTTGTCGTCGGCCTACGGCCTGGCCGCAGAGACGGGGCGCCACGGGGCTGCGCTGAGTGCGGCGGCCTACATGGTGGCCTTGTCCGACCGCAAGGGCGATGCCAAGGCCGAGGCTCTGTGGCGCGGGCGTTGCAGGCGGATTGAGGTCAAGGTGAGCGACACGATGACGCTCATGGCGTATTACCAAATTCTCTGCGGCGTGGAGATGAACCACGGGCGTTGGCGTGAGGCTATAACGTTGTTTGACAAGATACTCTCACTTGACGGTGTGGAGGGTATGCCCTTTGTGGTTTACGACTGTTATAACAATATGCACGAGGCCTGGGCCCGTCTCGGCGAGTGGCGCAAGGCTTACGACTGCCTCGGCAAGGCCGCCGCGCTGAAGGACAGCCTGTATGAGAAGGACAAGGCCGAGAGCTTGGGCGACTTGACCGTGAAGTACCAGACAAAGGAGAAGGAGCTGGCCCTCGTGAACAGCGAGGCGCGGCTGCTGCGCACGAGGATGTACATGGCCGTGGCCGCGCTGGTGGTGCTCGTTTGCGCCGTGTTAGTGTCGCTCTATGTCCATTCGCAACGCCGAAAGGCGAGGGAGCGCGAAGCTGAGTTCGCCCGGTTGAAGGCTGACACCGACCGGCGCCTGACGATGCGCTATATCGACGGATTGGAGACCGAGCGCGAACGGCTCGCCAAGGAGTTGCACGACGGCGTGTGCAACGACCTTTACACAGTGGAGCTTTTATTGGCGGCTAACCCATTGCAGGCCTCCCGGAAGGGAACGGACGGGGAACCGTCGGAAAATGTTGACGCCGCACAAGGTTCCCTCTCTGCCGTGGAAGGCCTTGGAGGGACATCTTCTGCCGGGAAAATGCTCGCCGCCTGCCGCGAACAGGTGCGCCGTGTGTCGCACGAGCTGATGCCTCCGGAGTTTAAATATGCCGACATCAGCATGGTGCTCGACGATTATATCGGGCGTATGGCCGCTGCCGCCGGCTGCGAAGTGGTGTTCACGGCCGTGCCTGACACTGCCGACTGGACTGCCGTGCCCGACGCCGCCGCGCTTGAAATCTACCGCATAGCACAGGAGGCCGTGGCCAACGCCGTGAAGCATTCGGGCGCGCACCACGTTGACGTAACACTCGCCGAAGACGGAGGCGACGTCATCCTTACAATAGCAGACGACGGCGAACCCGCCAAGACGCGCGGCGCTGGCATAGGACGGCGCACCATGCGACAGCGCGCCGAGGCCGTAGGCGGCCGGCTGACGATGGAGCGCAGGGACGGAAAAACCATTGTTCAATTCATAATTCACAATTCATAATTCATAATTCATAATTCATAATTGGGCTGATTGAGTACTATAAATAATGTATAAACTGAAAGAATGCCATCCACCCAATTATGAATTGTGAATTATGAATTAAATAAAAAACCACGGATTTCCGTTATTGCAAATATGAACGTATGGTATAATTTTGCCCCGATGAATGAGGCACAAAAATACATATTGCAAGACCTGTCGCTTGCGATAGTAGATGACCATGCGCTGATACTTGAAGGCTTCAAGAGTTTGATGCAGGGCTGCGGGGTCTGCAACGTAGAAACCTTCATACGTTCCGCCGACTTGATAAACGTCCTGCCAGTCAAGCGCTTCGATGTTTACGTCATCGACATTGGTATGCCCGACATCGACGGCTTTGAACTTATCGACACCATACGCGCAGTGTATGCAGACGCACGCATAATTGTGAACACCATCCATGAGGAGGTGTGGCTGTTGAGGCGTATGCTCGACAAGGACGTCAATGCCATAATGTTCAAATCCACCGACTTCATGCAGATGGTGGATGCCATAACGACGGTGATGAACGGTGAGCAATATTTCTGTCCCGGACTGAAAAAGAAGCTCACCGGCGGCAAGCAGCTCATCGAGCACCCGTCAGTGCGTGAGATTGAAATTCTCAACGCCTTAGCCGGCGGCCACACCTCTAAAGAGATTGCCGCAATGCTGTTCATATCGGAAAACACCGTGGAGACACACCGTAAACGCCTCTTCACAAAGCTCGGCGCACGCAATATGGCGGAGCTGATAGTAAAGGCCGTGGCACGCGGCTACATCAATGCCTCGGAAATCACGGGGGATAAGTAGTTCTTTATCTTAGTGGTTAAGGAGTTAGGACGTTAAAAACAAATGTTTTTATGGCTGATTTCTTTTCATACAAATAATAATGCCGTTGTCTTAACCCATAACTTCCTAACTCCTTAACTGCTAAAAAATATGTGAAATATTGTAGTATTAGAAAAGTTTAGCTTAATTTTGCACGGTCAACATCTTATTTTGAAAAGATGAGCATTACAAGCATAGCAAGAAATTTCTTCGCGCCGAGGTGGAAGGAACTTGAGCATTACGCAAGCGACGGCGCGGCTATACAGACCGACGTGCTGAAATACCTCTTGGCGAACGCGAAAGATACGGAATACGGACGCCGACATATCTTCGGTAACATATCATCGTATGAAGGCTTCACGGCAAACGTGCCGCTGAACACTTACGACGACCTGAAAGAATATATCGACCGTATGCGCCACGGCGAGGCTGACGTGTTATGGCCGGGCGTTGTGAAATGGTATGCCAAGTCATCAGGCACGACCAATGACAAGAGCAAGTTTATACCGGTAAGTCGTGAGGGCCTGAAGCACATTCACTACCAGGGAGGCACCGACGCCGTGGCCATATACCTCGGCAACAACCCGGAGAGCCGGATGTTCGACGGCAAGGGGCTCATACTCGGCGGCAGCCACTCGCCCAACTATAACGAGCACAACAGTCTCGTGGGCGACCTGAGCGCGATATTGATAGAGAACATCAACCCGCTTGTGAACCTTGTCCGCGTGCCGAAGAAGCAGACTGCCCTGCTGTCAGACTTCGAGGTGAAGCGCGACCGCATCGCGCGGGAGACGATTACAAAGAACGTCACCAACCTGAGCGGTGTGCCCTCGTGGATGCTATCGGTGCTGACGCGCGTCATGGAACTTAGCGGCAAGACACATCTTGAGGAGGTGTGGCCCAACTTGGAGGTATTCTTCCACGGTGGTGTGGCCTTTACGCCTTACCGCAAGCAGTACCGGCAGCTCATCACTTCGCCGAGGATGCACTACATGGAGACATACAACGCAAGTGAAGGCTTCTTCGGGTTGCAGAGCAATCCCGCCGACCCGTCGATGCTGCTGATGCTTGACTACGGCGTTTATTACGAGTTCATACCGATGGACGAGTATGGCAAGGAACACCCCACGGTGCTCCCGCTTGAAGGGGTTAGCACGGGCGTAAACTATGCTATGGTGATTTCCACGTCGTGCGGGCTGTGGCGTTACATCATCGGCGACACGGTGAAATTCACGTCAACCAACCCCTACAAGTTCATAATAACGGGCCGTACAAAGAGTTTTATCAACGCCTTCGGCGAAGAACTCATCGTTGACAATGCCGAGCAGGGCCTCGCCGAGGCGTGCCGCAAGACCGGTGCCGAGGTGAGCGAGTACACGGCGGCTCCGGTGTTCATGGACGGCAACGCCAAATGCCGCCACCAGTGGCTCGTGGAGTTTGCCAAGGAACCTGAAGACATGGACGCTTTCGCCTCGATACTCGACAAGAAATTGCAAGAGATAAACAGCGATTACGAGGCCAAACGTTACAAGGACATCACCCTGCAGCACCTTGAGGTGGTGAAAGCGCGATGCGGGCTGTTCAATGACTGGCTGAAGTCGAAGGGCAAGCTCGGCGGCCAGCACAAGGTGCCGCGCCTCTGCAACAACCGCGACATAATGGAACAGCTGCTGAGGCTGAATACAATGAATAATGAGAATTAGGCAAGCTATAACGTCATATTTGACCTTTCTGGCTGATTTGGCATATAAGTCCGATAGAACTGATGAGGCTAATAAGCCAAGGCGCGGCGTGCTGTGGCTGATGGCTGCGGTGTGCTTGTTGGTGGCGTCGTGCGCCAAAATGGGACAGCCCGACGGCGGATGGTACGACGAGACGCCGCCGAGCATCGTGCGCACTACGCCGCAAGACAAGGGCGTAAACGTGAACAGCCGCAAAATAAGCATATACTTCGACGAATACATACAGGTAGACAACCCCACGGAAAAGGTTGTAATATCGCCACCGCAGATAGAGCAGGCCGAGATACAGGCCGCCGGCAAGAAGATAGAAGTGGAGCTTAAAGACTCGTTGAAGCCTAACACCACGTACACCGTTGACTTCTCCGACGCTATCAGTGACAACAACGAGGGCAACCCCTTGGGCAACTATACATATTCGTTTTCGACCGGCGACCACATCGACACGCTCGAAGTGGCCGGTTATGTACTCGACGCACAAAACCTTGAGCCTATAAAAGGCATACTCGTGGGGTTGTACTCAGACCTGAGCGACACAGCTTTCACGAAGAAACCTATGCTCCGCGTGTCGCGTACTGACAGTCGGGGCAAGTTTATTATAAAAGGTATAGCACCCGGCGATTACCGCATCTATGCCCTGCAAGACGCCGACAATAACTATGTGTTCAACCAAAAGAGCGAACAGATAGCTTTTACGCCCGACGTCGTAACACCGACGTTCAAGCCCGACATACGCCAAGACACCATCTGGCGTGACTCGTTGCACATCGACTCGATAGCTCGCGTGGGGTACACTCACTTTCTGCCCGACGACATCACGCTGCGTGCCTTCACGGAAACGCAGACCGACCGTTACCTGATAAAGACTGAGAGGGCGGAGCCGGACCACTTCACGCTGTTCTTCAGTTACGGTGACAGCCTGATGCCGCAAATAAAGGGGCTTAACTTCGACGCCGAAAATGCTTTTATCGTGGAAATGTCGGAGAAGCGCGATACCATAACTTACTGGCTTAAAGACACCACGCTCGTGAACCAAGACACGCTGCGCATGGAACTGAAATACATGGCTACGGACACGCTCGGCGTGCTGCGGTTGCAAACCGACACTACGGATATGCTGGCGAAAGTGCCTTATGAGAAGCGCATGAAGCAGAAGGCCGACCAGTACGAGGAATGGAAGAAGAAGCAGGACAGGGCCAAGAAGCGCGGCAGGAAGTATGAGGAGACGTACCCCGTGGAGCTGCTTGAGCCGAAATACCATGCTCCATCGGAACCTGCCCCCAACCAAAACATCGCCATAGAAATGCCTGTGCCGCTGATTAAGGCTGACACATCGTGCATACACCTTTACTCGAAACACGACACGTTGTGGTACCGTGCGCCGTTCGTCTTCCGTCAGAAGGAAGGGCGCAACCGCACATACGAGATACTCGGAGAGTGGCGTCCGGGCGTTGAATACAGTCTTGAGATTGACACCTTGGCTTTCACCGACATCTATGGCAAGTCAACTGCGCCGTTCAAGCAGGGCTTTAAGGTGAAAGGCGAAGATGCTTATGCCTCGCTGTTGCTCGACATCACGGGCATGGCCGACACCGCCGTAGTGGTGCAGCTGCTCAACTCGTCTGATGAGCCGGTTATGGAAACGGCGACAAACAACGGCACGGCGGAGTTCTTTTACGTAAATCCGGGCACGTATTACGTGCGGATGTTCATCGACACCAACCGCAACGGCGAGTGGGACACGGGCGACTACGCCGCCGGGCGGCAGGCCGAAACGACGTATTATTATCCCGAAAAAATAGAATGCAAGGCTAAATGGGATCTTACGCTGACGTGGAACCCCACGGCGCGCAGTCTCTATTTACAGAAGCCTTTGGCAATAACCAAGCAGAAGCCTGAGAAGGAAAAGACCATCAAGCGGCGCAACCAGGAACGTGCCGGCAAGCTGGGCATAACCTATCCGGGTGATTGACAGTTAACCTAAGGGAGCCTGGTATTACTGTATTTAACTTTCATGGCTTCCTCAAAAAAGTGATACGCTTATGAGACATCTGAGGATTTTCATGCTGACGGCCGTCATGTTATGCGCCGTCGGCGCGGCGAAAGCCCAGTGTGAGTTCAGGAACACGGCGTTCAAGTCGGGCGAGTTCCTTTCTTATAACTTGTATTTCAACTGGAAATTTGTATGGGTTAAAGTGGGCACGGCGTCGATGTATGTCGTGCAAAGCAAGTATAACGGTCAAAACGCTTACCGTGCCAGCTTGACGACGAAGGGCAACAGCAAGATGGACAAAATCTTCGTGATGCGCGACACGCTGCTGTGTTACTCGTCGCTCAACCTCGCTCCGCTGTATTACCGCAAGGGGGCACTTGAAGGAAAGCGTTACACTGTGGACGAAGTGTGGTACAAATATCCGGGAAGAAAGTGTCACATAACGCAGAGCAGGCTTTACAAGGACGGCACGCGCAAACGCCGTTCGCTCAATCCCGGAGAATGCGTCTACGACATGATGAACATATTTCTGCGCGCCCGCAGCTTCGACCTGGCCCACTGGAAGAAAGGCCAGATAATCAATTTCCGCATAGCCGACGGCAACAGTCTTAACCCCGCACGGGTGAAACTGCTCGGACGTAAGAACGTCAAGGGCGACAACGGCGTGAAATACCGCTGTCTGGAACTGTCGTACACGGAGCAGGAGAATGGCAAGTGGCGCGAGATTGCACGCTTCTTTGTCACCGACGATGCCAACCATGTGCCCGTAAGACTCGATATGTTCCTGAAGTTCGGGGCGGCAAAAGCGTTCCTTACGAGCATGAAAGGCGTAAAGAACAAAATCAATTCACAAGTGAAATAAATGAAAGCCATAATCTTACTACTCCTCTTTGTGCCGTTAACGGTCTCCGCTGTGGCGCAGACAGCCGAAAGCGAGATAGTCCGGATGCTTGAGGGCAAGGACGCCGAGGTAGGTGTGGCGTGGATTGCCGACGGCAAGGCGCACACGGTAAACAACTCCGACGGCTACCCGCTGATGAGCGTATTCAAGCTGCACGGGGCTGTGGCTGTGCTCAGGCAGATGGAGCGGCGCGGCACGCCGACCGACACGTTGATAGCAGTAAAGGCATCGGAAATGCTTGAAGACACATACAGCCCGATGCTGAAGCGGTACGCCGGGCGCGACTTCACTATACGTATAGACAGCCTGTTGCGTTACAGCGTGGCCGAAAGCGACAACAACGCCTGTGACATAATAATACGCCTTGCGGGTGGCATCGGGGCGGTTGACGCCGAAATGCGCGCCATAGGACTTACTGATTATGCCCTGACGGAGACCGAAGCCACGATGCACGCCGACCCGATGCGCTCTTACAACAACCGCTCTACGCCGCTGTCGGTGGCCGAACTTTTCCGTAAACTTTACGAAGGCGGCATCCTCGGCGAACCTTACGCCGCCCTGTTGAAAGGTATCCTGCTGTCAACATCCACCGGCCCTAACAAGATAAAGGCCGCCATCGCGCCCGGAATGACGCTCGCCCATAAGACCGGCACGGGCTCCACACTGCCCGACGGCACGATGATAGCCGACAACGACGCGGGCGTGATAACCCTGCCCGGCGGCCGGCGCGTCTACATCGCCGTGCTTGTCAAGGACACAAGGCTCGGCAGCGAGGGCAACGCAAATGTCATTGCAGACGTTGCAAGGGCTATATTGAAGCACCAATCCCCCATCCCATCCCGAAGGAAGGGGGCTTGATATGTCCTGCCGAAAACGCAAAACAAAGACATATTAATATATAGAACGCCGCCTCAAAAGCATTTCAAGCTCCCTCCCTTCGGGAGGGTTGGGGTGGGTGTTTGGGTTTTTGATTATGAAAAATCTATATATCGAAACTTACGGCTGCCAGATGAATGTGGCAGACAGCGAGGTTGTTGCCTCAATAATGAAGATGGCGGGCTATGAAGCCTGCAACGACATCGACGAGGCCGACGCCGTGTTCCTCAACACTTGCAGCGTGCGCGACAACGCCGAACAGAAAATCCTCAACCGTCTTGAAGCCCTCAACGCCATGCGCCACGGCGGTCGCCGGCTCATCATCGGCGTGCTGGGCTGTATGGCGGAGCGCGTGAAGCAAGACCTCATAGACAACCACCATGCCGACCTCGTGGCCGGACCTGACGCTTACCTGACGCTGCCCGACCTGATAGCGCAGGTCGAGGCCGGCCACAAGGCTATCAACACCGAGCTTTCCACCACCGAGACTTACCGCGACATAGTGCCCACGCGCATCTGCGGCACCCGCGTGGGCGGCTTTGTCAGCATAATGCGCGGGTGCAACAACTTCTGCCATTACTGCATAGTGCCTTACACGCGCGGCCGTGAGCGCAGCCGCGACCCTGAAAGCATACTGCGAGAGGTGCGCGACCTGCACGACCGCGGCTACAAGGAAGTGACGCTCCTTGGACAGAATGTCAACTCATATATGAAACCCACCCCAACCCTCCCGAAGGGAGGGAGCTTGGATACTCCTGCAAGCCAGGAAGTCACCGGCGAAGGTAATCAAGCTCCCTCCCTTCGGGAGGGTGGGGGTGGGTTTTCCTTTCCCCGCCTGCTCGCACTCGTGGCAGAGACGTACCCCGATATGCGCGTGCGCTTCACCACGAGCCACCCGAAGGATATGAGCGACGAGACGCTGCGCGTGATAGCCGCCCACCCGAACATCTGCCGACACATCCATCTGCCCGTGCAGAGCGGTTCGGACAGGATATTGAAGCTGATGAACCGCAAGTACACCCGCGAATGGTACATGGGCCGCGTCGGGGCCATACGCCGCATAATCCCCGACTGCTCGATAACTACCGACATCTTCGTAGGTTATCACTCGGAGACGGAGGAAGACCACCGGGCGTCGCTCTCGCTGATGAAGGAGGTAGGTTACGACTCGGCTTTCATGTTCAAATACAGCGAACGCCCCGGCACCTACGCATCGAAGCATCTGCCCGATGACGTGCCCGAAGAGGTGAAGCTGCGCCGCCTGTCAGAGATGATAGAATTGCAGACGCAAATATCTGCCGAACGTAACGCGATGGACGTAGGCAAGGAGTTTGACGTGCTCGTAGAGGGCTTTAGCAAGCGCAGCCGCGAACAGCTTTTCGGGCGCACGAGCCAGAACAAGGTGGTGGTGTTCGACAAGGGCGACCACCACATCGGCGACACCGTGCGCGTGAGGATAACAGGCAGTTCGAGCGCGACGCTCAAAGGTACGGCCGTTTAGCAGACGAGATACGAGCAACGGGCAGACGATGGACGGGCAACGAGAACCGAACAACCGTGCCGCAAGGCCCATTGGACTTAATCGGCCCTATTCATCCAAAAAAAGTTCACAGCCCCCTCAACTAACCCGGAACTCCAAGAAAAACAAAGGAGGAACCTATCATGACGACACATAATTTATGGACCGATGAATGCTGGCTGCCGCTGATGAAGCTGTATCTCAAGCGGCCTGAGGGTGTGAAACCCATGTATTCGCGCGGCATGGTGGAGCTGAGTCTTGAGCTGCACATACCGCCACACGTGCTTTACGGCCAGATGTTCCGTCTGCACCGCCCCGACACGCCGTGGCTGCGCCGCTTCGTGGAGCGTTACGCCGGCAACATGAAGCGCCTCTCGCGCGACATAAAGACCTTGCAGCGTATGCAGGGGATGGGTAGCGGCGGCAGTTTTTACGACGGCGTGGAAGTGTGCGAGACGTTCGAGCGCGACTTCCGTCCGCTGCCCGGAGTGCCTGAGCTGAAGCCCGTGATGCTCATCATGACGCTCGACCTCTATTTCCGCCTCACGCCCGCCACGATGGTAGGCGAGACGCCCGAAGTGGCTGAGCTGGCGCGCCTGATGCACGTGAAGCCCGCCGCGGTGACTGATGTGCTCGCCGCCTTCATGTCGTGCGACCCCTATCTCTCGCGTCCCGCAGCCCAGTCACCGGCTCTGCTCGCGGCTTGCCGCGACGTGTGGCAGCGCTACGGCAACGGCGAGCCGCAGGAGCTTGCCGCGCTTGCGGCGCAGCTACGCGAATATTTCAGGTAGCTGTCGCAACCTCGTTGTCCACCCACCGTGACCCTATATCGTCGTCATCGGCGTAACACCTTGATACATAACGTATTACAAAAGGCCGTGTTTTGCACTGCAAAACATGGCCTTTTGCTTTGCCATTGATGCCCTTTTGCTTTGCCATTGGTGCCCTTTTGCGGTTCATCCAACAGAACTGCGGATGAACCGAAAATGTGCTGTTTGAAATGCGGCAATATCGGAGTGTCATCCGGCGGTATGACGCGCGCCGTGAGAACGTTCTGCATAGTGTTCGGTAACAGTTGGCGCCTGTTTGTTTCATTAACATAAAAAGAGGATGTACCCAACGTGGTACATCCTCTTTTTATATGTTCAGTAATCAGGATTAGTTGATAGCGTCGTTAAGTTCTGCGCCGGCCTTGAACTTGGCCACTTTCTTCGCGGGTATCTGTATCTTCTGCTTGTTAGACGGGTTGATGCCTTCGCGAGCCGGGCGCTCGTTAACGCTGAACGTACCGAAGCCTACGAGGGCCACCTTGTCACCTGCTACGAGAGAGTCCTTAATGGCTGCTACCGTGGCGTCGAGAGCCTTCTTTGCGTCAGCCTTTGACAGTCCTGAGCCTACAGCTATTTTTTCAATAAGTTCTGTTTTGTTCATGATGCAATTTGTTTTAAAATATTAATAATCAGATGTGTTTTATCGTATTTTCCACGCAAATATAGCCCATTCATTTCATCTGTCAAACAAAAACATGAAAAAAGTGAGGAATTTAATGAAAAAAAGTTGGCAAACAGGCGTTTTTATGCAGTGTGACGGATATTTTTCGTACTTTTGCCCTGGTTTTATCTTCTTGTTAAAATAGATGCGATATGTTCAGAATACCTACGATAACTAAGAATTTGCTGATTATCAACGTCTTGATGTTCTTGGCGCTGATAGTGTTCGAGGGACGCGGCATCAACCTCAACAGCGTCCTCGGCCTCCATTTCTTCCTGGCCGACGACTTCGCCCTTTACCAGTTGTTCACATATATGTTCATGCACGGCGGTGTGATGCACATATTCCTCAATATGTTCATGTTGTGGATGTTCGGCGGCGTGGTGGAACAGACGTGGGGGCCTAAGAAGTTCCTGTTCTATTACATAGTGTGCGGTGTGGGCGCCGGGTTGATACAGATGGTGGCGCAGTTCGGCGAGTTTTATATGCTGGCCGCTGACCAGGTGCCGGGCTTCAACCTCGGTATGGTCGGCGAGGTGGCCCGCAACAGCCAGCCCCTGCTCAATCTCTGGACCACGGTTGGCGCCTCAGGAGCCATCTACGGTCTGCTCTTGGCCTTCGGTATGCTCTTCCCCGAACAGCGCATCTTCATCTTCCCCCTGCCCGTGCCCATCAAGGCCAAGTGGATGGTGTGTATCTGGATTGCCATCGAGCTGTTCTCAGGGCTCGGCACGAGCGGCAGCAACGTGGCCCACTTCGCCCATCTCGGCGGTATGCTCTTCGGCTACATCATGATACGTTACTGGCGCAACAACTCAGGCTACGGCGGCTACGGACGGTCGCGCGGGCAGCAGTTCTTCGACCGCATGAAGGAAAACTGGGAGAGGCGCAGCCACCGCCGTTACGACGATACGCGGCGCGACGACAGTCCCCGCCGCGAGTCTGACTGGGACTATAACGCCCGCCGCAAGGCCGAGCAGGACGAGATAGACCGCATACTCGACAAGGTGCGCCGCAGCGGTTATGACAGCCTCACCGAGGAGGAGAAGCGCAAACTGTTTAACGGAGGAAAGTAGGTGAAGTTAAGAGGGAAGAGTTAAGAGTGAAAAACCCAATACCCTGTTCTCGGCCCTCCCAAAACTCCCGGTTCTCCCAGTCCTCCCATATTACCGGAAAAAATGTTTCATAAAATCAAGGACATAACATTGCAGATGATAGCCGGCGCCAACGTCGTTACGGCGGTGCTGATGCTGTTAGTGGGCTATTCAGACCGCCTCGACCCCGTGGAGCACCCGCTCCTGGCCAACGTCGGGCTGGCCTTCCCGTTGTTCATCTTCCTCAACGTGTGCTTCCTTGTGTTCTTCCTGTTTTTCAAGCGCAGATACGCCCTTGTGTCGTTCGTCGGCTTCGTGTTGTGCTATCAGCCCATACGCACCTACTGCCCTTTCAACATCACGCGCGACGTGCCGGCCGGCTCGTTGAAAGTGCTGTCTTACAATGTGCACGGCTTCGTGGCCGACAATCCGCCCGACGACGTTCCCAACCCCATACTCGACTACGTGATGGGCAGCGACGCCGACATCGTGTGCCTGCAAGAGGCGCGTCTAAACGACGCCATCATAGAGCGCGCCGCGCACGCCTATCATTACGTTGACTCCGTGATACACACGGGCCGCGGTGACTGCCTCGTGCTCTTCAGCAAGTATCCCATACTCTCGAAAGAGCGCATAATGTACAAATCGAAGGGTAACCTGAGCGCGGCCTTCCGAGTGAAAATAGGGCACGACACGGTGACCGTTGTCAACAATCACTTCGAGGCCACAGGCCTTTCATTGGCCGACCGCGCCGGCTTCAAGGAAATGGTGAAGGGCAATTCGGGCAAGGACACCATCAAGGCGGAATCGCGGCGGCTGGCCGTCAAGCTCGGCGAGTCGGTGAAGATACGCGCCCCGCAGGTGGACGCCGTGGCCGCTTACGTGAGCAAGTGCCGCGGCCCCGTGATACTCTGCGGCGACTTCAACGACAGCCCGATTTCCTACACCCACCGCACACTTGCCAACCTTCTGACCGACTGCTACGTGGCCACGGGCAACGGTCCCGGCATATCTTACCATCATAATGCCATCTTCGTGCGCATCGACAACCTGATGTGCTCAGACCATTACCGTCCCTACGGCTGCAAGGTGGACCGCGGCAACTCGTATTCCGACCATTACCCCATATTTTGCTTTTTGAGCAGACAGACAGTCAAGTAACAGACTGTCAAGCGGATTTCCCCTTGCCGCTTACAGGTCCTCTCCCCGCCGGATATTAACTTGTCGCCGTTCCTTGTCAGCTCGTCACTTGTCTGCTTAAAGGCTTGTCTGCCGAAAAACAAAAAAGTAATGTTTTTTTTTGCGTTTCGCCCGATTTGCATTATCTTTGCACGCTATAATGCCAAAGTGGAAAAAACATCAAAATAAATAACTACAAAAATGCAAAACAAAGGAATTGTAATTGTCTTGTCCGTCCTTTTGACGCTTGCAAGCATCTTTTACCTTTCTTTCTCCGTCGCCACGAGCTATTATGACGACCAGGCCGCAAAGATAAAAGACCCCGTTGCGCAGCAGGACTACAAGGACTCCGTGAAGTATCTCGGCATTTATTCTTACAAAAAATGCTTGGACACACAGATCGGGCTCGGCCTTGACCTCAAGGGCGGCATGAACGTGGTGCTTGAGATTTCAGTGCCCGACGTGGTTGATATGCTCGCAGACCACAAGACCGACGCCGCCTACCTCAAGTCGATGGAGGAGGCCAAGAAAGAGGAGGAGCAGAGCCAAAGCGACTTCATCTCACTTTTCATCAAGCATTACCGTCAGAACGCGCCAGGACATCGCCTGGCAGAAATCTTCGCTACGCAGCAGCTCAAGGGCAAAGTCAGCACACAAAGCACAGACGACGAGGTTGAAAAAGCCCTCCGCGCGGAAGTGCAGACGGCCATCGACAACTCTTACATCGTTGTCCGCAACCGTATCGACAAGTTCGGCGTAGTACAGCCCAACATCCAGAAACTTGAAGGACAGGAAGGCCGCATAATGGTTGAAATGCCTGGTATAAAGGAACCGGAGCGTATCCGCAAGCTCCTCCAGGGCAGTGCCAACCTTGAGTTCTGGGAGACTTACAACAGCGAGGAAATCACTCCTTACCTCGTACAGCTCGACCAGGCCGTAGCCAACATCGGCGAGCCCGCCGACACTGCCGCAGTTGACACATCGGCAGCGGCCAAGCAGACAGCTAAGGCCGAGACCGAAAAGCCTAAATTCCAGATAAAGAAAGACGGCGAAGCCGCAGCCGAGACTGCCGCCAATAGCGATGCAGCAACAGAGCAGGCCAAGAAGCAGCACCCGCTGCTGGCCGTGCTGCAAACTACTCCTAACGGAGCGTTGAGCACAGTGGGCTACGCTAATGTGCGCGACACCGCCGCCGTCAACAAGATAATCTACTCAGAGGCTGCCGAGCGCATACTGCCCGCCGACCTGAAGCTGATGTGGAGCGCAAAGCCCGCCGACGGACTTACATCTAAGAACGTCTACGAGCTGCACGCCTTGAAAATAACCCAAAGCAACGGACGTGCCCCGCTTGAGGGAGACGTGATAACCGACGCCCGTGACGAGTTCGACCAAATTACAGGCGCACCCGTCGTAAGTATGTCGATGAACTCTGACGGTGCCCGCCGTTGGGCTTCGCTTACCAAAGCAAACGTAGGCCGCGCCATAGCCATCGTGCTCGACGGCGTTGTTTACAGTGCGCCCCGTGTCAACGGTGAGATTACCGGCGGTAACTCACAGATAAGCGGAAACTTCACAATCGAGGATACCAAAGACCTTGCCAACACGCTCAAGTCAGGCCGTATGCCGGCTCCGGCACGCATTGTCCAGGAGGACATCGTAGGCCCGTCACTCGGTGCGCAGTCAATCCAGCAGGGCTTGATTTCGTTCATCATAGCCTTCATCATCCTCATGGCTTACATGGTTGTGCTTTACAACTTCATTCCGGGTATGCTGGCCAACATGGCACTCTTGTTCAACTTGTTCTTCACGTTGGGCATCATGAGCTCGTTCCAGACGGCGTTGACCATGCCTGGTATCGCCGGTTTGCTCTTGTCGTTGGGTATGGCGGTTGACGCGAACGTGCTCATCTACGAACGCGCCAAGGAGGAGCTGGCCAAGGGGCTGACTGTCAAGTCGGCCATCGACGCCGGTTACAAAAACGCCTTCTCGGCCATCTTCGACTCTAACTTGACTTCAATCATCACCGGTGTAATCCTTGCCGTCTTCGGCACAGGCCCCATCCGAGGCTTCGCCATGACGCTCATCATCGGTATCTGCTGCTCGTTCTTCACCGCAATATACATGACGCGCTTGGTTTACGACCGTCAGATGAAGCGCGACAAGTGGCAGAACCTCACCTTCATGACAGCAATCTCGGCCAAGATGCCGCAGAACACCAACTTCAACTTCATGGGTCGCTCCAAGCGTTCGCTCACCATCTGGGGCATACTTACGGTCGTATTCATCCTCAGCTTCATGTTCAAGGGCTTCAGCAAGAGCATCGACTTCACCGGCGGACGTAACTACGTGCTGCGTTTCGAGAAGCCCGTGCAGCCCGAACAGGTGCGCGACGCCCTTGAGGGAGCCTTCGGCGAGTCTACCTTCAGCGCCATCGCGCTCGGTGTTGACGGCCGCAATATCCGCGTAACCACCAACTATAAGATAGAGTCTAACGACCAGAACGTTGACGACGAGGTAGAGCGCATACTCTTTGAGTCGCTCACAAAGGCCGGTCTCGTGACACAGACCGACATATCGAAGTTCCGCAACCCGGACATCCGTGAGGGCGGCTCGATTATCAGCAGCGCCAAGGTAGGCCCGTCGGTGGCCAAGGACATAACGCAGGGAGCCATCATAAGCGTCCTTGTCGCCATCGTCGCCATCTTCCTCTACATCCTGTTGCGCTTCCGCAACGTTGCCTTCTCGCTTGGCTCAACCATCGCGTTGGCATTCGACACGCTTTTCGTGCTCGGTGTCTACTCGCTGTTGTGGGGACTCGTGCCGATGTCGCTTGAGGTTGACCAGACGTTCATCGGAGCCATCCTTACCGTTATAGGTTACTCTATCAACGACAAGGTGGTGGTCTTCGACCGTATCCGTGAGAACATGGGCCTCTTCGAGAAGCGCAACCGCTGGACGCTGTTCAACGACTCTCTGAACCAGACCCTGGCGCGTACCATCAACACCGGTTCGGCTACGCTGCTCGTGCTCATCATCTGCTTCTTCTTCGCGGGAGAGAGCATCCGCAGCTTCTCGCTGACGATGATTTTGGGTATCGTCTTCGGTACGTTCTCGTCAATCTTCATCGCCGCGCCCGTGGCTTACCTTACGCTCGGCAGTAAGGAGCGCAGCAAGGGCGTGAAGGAGGTTAAGGAATAATCTTTTCATACATAACATCTTAAAATAACACTTTGCTATGCGGCGGGGAGGGCGTGAGCTTTCCCCGCCGTTCTTTTGGTGTGTCCCGCCGCCTCTCCGAGCCCCTGTTTCCCGCTTTATTGTCTTTAATGAATGGAAGCAAAGCGGACATACATTTTTGATTATCATCAAAGGTAAATAGAAAAGCCGTATCATTCTCAAAATAGAGTTTGATACGACTTTTTTAGGTTTTATAGTTGCAATCTATAACTTTTTTGGTATGTCTTTTAGTATTGGTGTATATTCCTTTCTTTTTTGTTGGATATTTTAACAAAGTGCTAATTTTTCATCCATTTTATAGAATGCTGCTTGTTCTTGTATGTTACGGTGAATACGTATATTCCTTTTTTAAGGTCGGAAACGTCTATGTTTCCTGTTAACCCGTTTATTTGCCCATGCTTTGCAGCAGATACTTCTGTCAATGAATTTATGGTGTAAGTGGCGGCATTGTCAGTCAAGTTGTCTTTTGTGGTTATTTCATAATGCAGTCTGCCGTTTGTTTCGTTTGTGTATATTCTAAATGGGCTTTCATTCAGGACTGCGGATGTTAAGTCTATTGTTAAAGGAGTGCCTATGGTTTCTCCGTTGCTGTTTATATATGTGAGTTTGAGCGTTGAAGGGTATTTCTTGTTCATGAACGCGGTGAAATAACCTGGTTCTGGGTCTATATAATAAATAAATGGTACAGGGTAATCAGAGTCAGTTTGTTCAACTTGGATTTCCGTACACCCTTCCGTGTTTTTGAAACCTATTTCGACGTCTACAAATTCGTCGTCGGCCAAAACCGTTGACGCAAAGTCCCTTCTTCGAGTGTATTCTAAGCTGTATTCGCTTGCTTTGTACGAATTGACCGATGCCTCCGGTATTTGTGGAATATAGTCAGCGAGCATATATTTAATGTGCGTATTGGTTGGCCATCCTAATCCTTGTGAAGTTTTTGTAATGTTTTTTAAACGTAAATAGCCGTCACTTGTTCTTGCATAATCGGGATTGTCTGACAATTCAAACCTATTGTCGAATTTTTGCCATGAACCGTCTTTTAGAAGAACATAGTTGCCTGCGTCTCCGACTTCGTTTCTTGTGCTCAAGTAAGTGTTAATGTCTTCTTCCGTATTGTTTAATGTTACCGCCTGAGTTAAATTGGAAGCAGTTATTGGTTGGTATGGTAGGATGTCATCGGTAGATGCTACCTCAAAATTCAAACTGCTACTTCCAACGGTAAATGACCTGTCCCATCCGCAATGGCTGAAGAATACTTGCAGTCCGCTGCCTATGTACCTTATGGCAGAACCTCGTGAAATGACGTCAGGCTGCATAATCATAGTCTCATTGTTATTTGCGTCTTTTTGAAAGTAGTTGAGTGAATACTTGCTGTCAAATGTTGCAGGGCTATACAGATACCATTTCCCGACAGGAACATCGCTGTTTAGTCCGCTTCTTTCCATATAGGCATTGCCAGACGTAGCCAATATGTAATTCTGTACGGGGTCTTGGGTTAAAATGCTAAATGTGTATTGGTTGTTCGGGTTAAGTTTGTTTAATGTGTTGCCGGAAGGATAGGCTTTTAAGGAAAAGCCTAAGGCACGGCATATGGCTTGCAGGGCAACGGTTACAAAGTCGTATTTATTCGGGTTAATATTGTTACCGTCAAGGGTATAGTCGAAAGGTTGGGTTGATGAGAAAGTTATTAGGGCGTCTCTTGAGTCGCGCATATATTCCAATGTTTTAAGATTCTCCAATCCTCCGTATTCTAATCCATAAGTCATAGCCCATCTTTTGGTGTAGATTTTGTCATATGCTTCATAGTCTCCGCTGTGTTCGGCTTCCACCGTAGCAAGGCATTGCGGATTGGCTATGTTAGCGAATCTTACGGTTATGTTCAACGGGTATGTCGTCGGGATGTTTTCTTCCCATAACCGACAGGCGTGTTCAAATGCTCCTTTCATCGTGGACGATATTCCACTTCCCTCGTAAGAGACGTTTATAATTGTGCCTCCGTACACTTTGCGTAATCCGGGCTTTTCTAAAATAGTCACGGTGCTTCCATTTGAAGAGTAAACACCGTTTGAGCCGTTTTGTGCATAGCTTGATAATGTGGCTAAGCACATTAATGATAATAATTTTGTTTTCATGGTGAAATCCTCCGTATTTTTATTTTATTAATATTTTCTCTGTAGTCTTTTTTCCTTTGTTATCGGTGTATGTCAAAATATACAGCCCTTTTGTTAAGTCTTTTCTCACAATATTGACGTTGTTCTTATTATGGTAGAGTACCAGCCCTGACATATATGTAATTAATATGTCGTTTATAGGTGTCAGGCTGTTTATTTCTAATGTTTTCCCATTTAGATGGATGTTTGGGGTGTCGGTATTTACATCTTTTATGCTTGTAGGCAAGATGTCGGAGTACACCTTGTTGCTTACAGCCATTCCGTAGTCGTTGTAAGCTTGAAAACGGAAACCGCATAGGAAGACTCCGCCTGCAACTTCAGTTATCAGAGGAAGTTCGTCTGTTCCGTCTATTGTAACTAAGTATGGGGGAACGTCTAAATCGTCAATTTCTATAAACCCATACTTGAAAGGACTTGTTGTTATTTTTAGCGTTACCATCGGGTATGTGTTTGAATAAGCGTCTGTCGTCACACGTTGGTCAATTATTTCGATTACAGGGGCTTCAGGTAACACGTCCATCATGATGTTTTTTTTGTATGTGTGCCCGTTAATTTCACATATTACCATACCCTTGTCTTGGAGGCATTCGGTAATTCCAGACGCCTCGTTGACGAAGGTGAAGTCAAAAAACGGCGGTGTAATGTCAAAGTCTACTTGATTGGTGTCGCTTTCACCGATTGTTTCAGATTGGACAAATCCATCATGCCCTTTGAAAGATATGCTCCATTTTGTTTCAATGCCTTCAGGGATTTCAACTTTGTCCCCCTGTTGGTCGGCAATGAAGAATGAGCAATGGTCGTTGTCTTTCAGTATGGGTACGTCGTTTACACGTTCACCGTTGATTTCTGTTGCAATGTGAAGTTTCCCATAATCGAAGGCTTGCATAGGTAAGACTGCAAGTAGTATGGCGAAAAGCAGCACTGTTATTTTAATATTATTTTCTTGCTTTTCCATGATTGTGTGGCGCTTTTAATTATATACGTGCCTTTATCTAAGTCTGACAGGCGTTTGTTTTTACCAATCAGCACACCTTGCAAAGAATATACGTCGAACAGTTCATTTTGGAATGAAATGTCTTTAATGTTTGTTGATTGATAGTATGTTTCTAATGTATGGTTTGAAAATGGGGGTAAAGTTATATATTGGGATGTTGTGCCGTAACCGTTGTTTAAGCTGATTGTCAGGTAGGTAGAGCCTATTTTCAGTGCATTTCCCACGTGCAGGGTCTGTTCGCCGTCGGCGTTCAGGGACAGAGTGGCCAATGTGCCGTAGTCGCTTGACACGATGACGTCGCCGCCCGCAGCTCCGCGTGACGACAATCTTAAGTCGAAACTGTAATAATCACTCCCTGCTGTCTCTTGAATGTTGGTGATGTCGTAGCCAATGAACAGCGGGCGGGCGTTAAGAGTTAGTGGCAATGTGTATGTTTTTCCGGCAGTTGTGAAAGCCACACGGCCTTGTAGACAGGCGAACTCGTCCATATAAGCCTGGCCCTCGTCCGCCGGGCTTATGGTGAAGGACGTTCCTTGTCCGCTTTCCCTGTCAATGTATGTCTGCGTAGTGTTGTCATAGACTTGGTAAGTCCATATTCCGCCGACTGGTTTTTCTGCCGCATTCTCTGCATGGAATGTAAGTTCTGTGTAAAGGCTGCCATATCCAATCCGGTCTGTATTGTTCCCGTAGATGTGTATGTCATGAGGGTTGACGTCCCAGCCGATGGCCGCCATTACGTCCAATGTCTCGTCGTTTATTGGTAACAGTGCGCTGCGGTCACCGTAAGGGTAATTCAGGATGTTGTCATCTGGCAGTGAAAAGTAATTGCCACTGCGGAAAGGTACGTATCCAGTTGTAGATGAGAATAATTTATAGTTAGCCGCTGACGTGTTTATGATTAGGTTACCTTTGAAAAAGTCGTTAATCTGCGTAGGTGTGCCGCGTAAAGCCATGCTGCCTAAAGTTTGTCTGCCGTCGCTGACTAAGTTGTCGAAAGGCGAGGCAAACCTTCTAACGGCAAATCCTAAGCCTCCGGCCCTTTCTACGACACTTGTGCCAAATCCAAGCAGATGGGCAATGTGGCGAAGTAATGCCGTTTGCAGATTGTCTTCACCCCATTGAGTGCCGTCGTTGTCCCATGATGTTTTCCAGTTGGCAAATGCGTTTATGGTTAGCGTGTCATTAACATTTGTTATTTCATCCCCTTTGTTTTGCGCAAACAAACTTGTCGGCATTACACTTCTCCCGTCACTCGCGTAAGCGACTGTTGTTTTTATTTCTAACGAGGGGTCGAGGTCTTCGCTTACATTTATATTAAAATTTATTGGAATGTTGATATTGAGTTTGTTTTCCCAAGCGTCCAATGCGATGCGGAGGCATCGTTTCACGCCTTCTGTCATAAAAAAGTTATCATTATATTTAACTTTGAATTTATCTTGTCTTGAATTAAGATAGGTGTAGACGGATTTGTTATTTGCTGTGGATGTTTTTATAGCTTTAGCATAAGTTTGGAGATTTGTACTATCAATGTAGATTACCATCCCTGTTTCTGTAGTTTGGCAGAATGCGGAAACAGTGGATAAAGCAATAAAAATTAATGTGATAAAGACCTTATTCATAAATATAGAGTTTTATTGTTTGAAATATCCATACCAAAAAGTTGAGTCGTAATCTACGCAAATCATAAATCCTGCATCTACCGTGTTGCCAGGTATGGAAATAATGTGTTCTATTTGTGACAGATTAACAGTCTCGTCGATTATGAATGTTCCGTATTCATCGGTTATAATTATATGTGCGTTATTGATGGGGATCGACGATGTTACAATAACATCATTGCCTATGATTGCTGTTTTGACAGGGCATAGGTTGTAAAAAAAACTTTCATTGCTTGTTTTTGCGTCAAGAGGATTATCATACAGTGTAATTATTTTTTTGAAATAATTTTGGCAATATGCACAAATGCAAAAAAATGAAGCAATAAGTGTTAATAAAATCTTTTTCATAATGTTTCTTTTTTGCAAATGTACAGAATCATTACATTTGGGCAAATAAAAAATAATGTGCAAAAAATGTTTATAGAGTGTGCTTTTTATTGCACACTCTATGAATTTAGAATATATATTATGGTAATTGCTTTATAATGAGCGTATGACCTTGTCCCATTCCGCAGGGGCTGCCTTTTCCCCGAAAGCCTTTTGATATAGTCTTCTGCGTGTAGAAGCAATGGCTTCTTTGCTTCGGTTTGTTATTTTTGCTATATTGGTTGGGGAAATATCCATTTTGACGAGTAAGCACACTCGGTATTCATGCACACTCATTTTGCATAGGTCGTCCAGCTTTTTTGCAAATCCTTTGAAGGCTTTGTTTACGTCAATATCGATTTGTTCCCATTCATTTGGCGTTAAGTGTGGCGTGTTCTCTTTAATTTTATTTTTGAGAAGAATGTAAGTTGGTAGATTTTTTACTGTGTTTTCATTCTTCAGTATGGTGTTTTGGTTAATTTCTACTTTTATGCGCTTCAGGCGTTCTTTTTTGATCTTATCTCCCAAATTCTTTCGTAAAATCAGTAGTGTTGTAGCAGATGTTAGGGCTATGCAAATTATGGTGAGCACAGCCAACTTTGTTTCATCTTCTTTTTGTTGTATTTTCAGCCTACTGTTTTCTTCCTCGCGTTTCTTGTAATTGAGTGTGGCATTCATTTTTGCTACGGCTTCCGATGCTGTTATTTTCATTACGGAATCATTGCATTCATTGTATTTTATGAAATAGCTCGCAGCTTGTTCAGGATTGTTCCTGTTCAGATAGTATTCGGTCAGGTTGGCATACGCAACACGTTTGCCGTAGATGTTGCCATGTTTGATTAACTTGATGTCGCAGGTGTGGGCCGAGTCGGTATATCCCATATATCTGTAATAACGCGAATGTATTGAAAGTATTGAACTTATATCGCTGCTGTCAGTGTACGTTTCAGATTTGCGTAAGGCTTTTTCTGCCTCCTTAGTTCTTCCTTGTTGCAGATAAAACAGTACAGTTTGTCCGTTAATATTGGCATACATTTTTTTATTCATTTGTTTGTAGGCCAAGGTTTCTGCTTGTAGGTAATAATAATGGGCTGAGTCCCATTTATTTAAATCCCAAAAAGTTTCTGCTATATCACGTAAACTGTAAAGAATGCCGAGTGAATCTTTATTGTGTAAACTTATTTTATATGCTTTTTCCCTAAATTCAAGGCAATCTTCAAATATTCTTTGATATGACAAGATATATCCGGCTTGGAAGTATGTTTTTTCTAATAAAGTTGAATATGGTTCTGTTTTTTCTAATATATTTGCGGCTTTTTTGAAATATTCCAATGCTTGAGGTGCGTCGTTTAGGTCGCGGTAAATTCTTCCTGCATAATAATAGGTAATAGGTAAAAGTTTTTTATCTCCATTGTGCTCATAATAATTAATGAGACGTAATATCGTTGTATCAGATGTGTGAGTAATCATGGCCTTGTCCAAGGCTTTGATTTTTAGTAGGAGATAGCGGTTGCGCGTTGCTTGCGTTGAGGAACTTATTTGTGGCTCTATTTTTTTTAATATTTGTAATGCACTGTCTGGGTTTATTTCTGTTAGGCTGTCAATAGTGGTAAAAAAAGTTTCCATACGTCCGCTCTGGTCGTAACAAGATATGAGTAATACCGCTAATGAAAAAGTGACGCAAAGAAATTTTTTCATATAAAAATGTAAAAGCCAAAGTGAAAAAATCCAACAGCCCAAACCGGACTGTCGGATTTTAATTTTTAATTCTTAATTTTTAATTCTTAACTCTTAATTCTTAACTCTTAATTCTTAATTCTTCCCTCCTTACATATACCCCAGCCAGCGGAGGATGTCGTTCATGTTGGCCACTACCATGAGGAGGATGAGGATGCCGAAGCCTACGTACTCGGCCTTGATAAGGAAGTTCTCGCTGGGCTTGCGGCGCGTTATCATCTCGTAGAGCAGGAAGAGCACGTGGCCGCCGTCAAGCGCGGGGATGGG
>CALUGX010000004.1 GCA_944320285.1 uncultured Prevotella sp. | reverse complement strand
TGATTTTTTTATACCAGACAAAATGAAAAAGAGAGTGAATCAAATATTTCTCAATTTGATACACTCTCTTTTGTAAGTCATTGATTATCAGACGAATATTTCTACGCCAATAGCGAGCAGGGCATAGCGGGCGAATTTGCCTATCGTGACGCTCACAATGGTGAGCGTGAGGTTGGCGCGCATCAGGCCGAGCACTATCGTAATGCCTTCGCCAATTACGGGCAGGAAGGCAAAGAAGCCCGTCCACGCCCCGCGCCCGGCCATGAAGCGGCGTGCGCGGTCGAGGTCTTTGGGCTTTACGTGTAGGTAACGCTCTATCCAGTCCATGCGGCCGAGGGTGCCTATCCAGTAGTTGAACATACTGCCGAGAGTATTGCCCACTGTGCCGTAGGCCACCAGCACCCAAGGGTCCAACCCCGCCGCCATGAGCGCGAGCATTACCACCTCGCTGCTAAGGGGAAAGATGCTGCCGGCGAGGAAGGCCGAGATGAACATTCCGATGTAGCCGTAGTCGGTGAGTATTGTTATAAGAGACTCCATGTTGACAGATTGTTTACAGGGGGCATATAACCGAGAATGTTGAACGCCGTGGCTGCTACGGCCAGCATCGTGAGCAGTATGAAGACAATGTTGGTAGCCCGCGTTGCGGTAAGGGCGAAGAAGTGGCCTGCCAGCACCGATGCGTTCACGGTGAGTATGGCCGTCAGCATGGCGGCGTTTTGTGGTTGCAGCACGGCCAAGGCAGCGGTGAAGACTGTCAGCGTGATGAGCATTTCATAGATCATGCGCGTGCGGATCTTGTCCTTGTAGCTGTTGCGCAGAAAGTGTATGGCACCTATCGCCGCCACGAGTAGCGTGATGCCGTATGTCACGGCCGTACCGGCGGTTATGCCGGCAGAGTAGGGTGCGACGTTCCAGAAGTCGGCGTGCATCAGTCGTATGGCTATCCCAAAGTCGCCGGTTATGGCGCAATATCCGCCCACGAACCAGTAAGGCATTGTCAGTCCGATTACTGACGCCCAGAAGTTACGCCAGCTCATGGCCATCAGGTTGGTGCCGGTGAGCACCCATAAAACCAGTGAGAAAAACAGTGATTGGGGATGAATTACACTCGCCGCGCCGATGAATGCAAAGGCGTAAAACATCTTGCCCTGCGCTCGCTTGTCCTGGTAGGCGGCGCAGAGCAGCAGGTAGGCGGCGATGAAACACAGTTGTACGGCGAGCACGTCGAGGCTACCCAAAAGCGGGGCGGCCATCGTGCCGAGCACGATGAACGTGCACGACACCATTCGGCTGTACACGCGGATGAGTGCGTTGCGGTTGTTCAGTTCCGCCATTAAGTAAGCCGCCACTGCGAACACGGCCAGTTCGACGTAATGCCTGAACCCGGCTGCGCACATCGCAAGCCATAGTGCTACAGCGTAAACCGACGTGACGGGCAGTGCGAAGCGGCTTTCGGCTATTCTGTTTTGTAATCGCTTCACTTCTTTTTATGTTAATCGGGGATATTAAGAATTAAGAGTTAAGAATTAAGAAAATCAGCCTACAATGTTCAACGAGACATATTTTCTTAATTCTTAACTCTTAATTCTTAATTATCAAAGGTCTTTCCCTATGTCGCTACGGAAGTATTTGTCGGTGAAATTTATCTTTTGCGCTTCAGCGAACGACTTGGCCAAAGCCTCCTCTTTGTCTTTCCCGTATGAACTTACGGCGATGACGCGGCCGCCGGCGGTGACTACTTGGCCGTCTTTCAGGGCCGTGCCGGAGTGGAACACGATGCTGCCCTCCACGTCGTCGATGCCGGTGATGGGGTAGCCCTTGGCGTATTTTTCGGGATAACCGCCGCTGACGAGCATCACGCAGACAGCCGCGCGGGGGTCGAACTCTATGGCGCGCTTGTCAAGGTCGCCACAGGCCACGCCCTCGAACAGGTCTACGATGTCGCTCTTCAGGCGGAGCATCACGCTCTCTGTTTCCGGGTCGCCCATGCGACAGTTGTATTCTATCACCATCGGGTCGCCGTTTACGTTGATAAGTCCGAAGAATATAAAGCCCTTATATTCCAATCCTTCCTCTGCAAGGCCGTCCACCGTGGGGCGGATAATGCGGTCTTCCACCTTCTGTATCCATTCCTTTGTGGCAAACGGAACGGGAGTCACGCTGCCCATCCCGCCAGTGTTGAGGCCGGTGTCGCCTTCGCCAATGCGTTTGTAGTCCTTGGCTTCGGGCAGGATTTTGTAGTTCTTGCCGTCGGTAAGAACGAAGACGGAGCATTCTATGCCGCTCAGGAACTCTTCGATTACTACGTTTGCCGACGCATTACCGAACATTCCGCCGAGCATCTCGCGCAGTTCTTTCTTTGCTTCGTCAAGCGTAGGCACTATCAGCACACCTTTGCCGGCACACAGACCGTCGGCTTTCAGTACGTAGGGAGGCTGCAATGTTTCGAGGAAACGCAGTCCTTCGTCAAGCGTAGTGCCGTTGAATGTCTTGTATTTGGCCGTTGGGATGTTGTGCCTTTGCATGAAGCCTTTGGCAAAGTCCTTTGAACCTTCGAGCCGGGCACCGGCTTTTGACGGGCCTATTACAGGTATTCCCTTAGTGCGCCCGTCGCTTTTGAAGTCGTCGTAGATGCCCTTTACCAACGGGTCTTCGGGGCCTACCACTACCATGTCAACGCCATTTGCCACGGCAAAGTCTTTCAACTTGTCGAAGTCGTCGGCCTTGATATCTACGTTTTCGCCCACGTTTGCCGTGCCCGCATTGCCCGGAGCGATGTACAATTTGCTGACTTTCGGGCTTTGGGCAATCTTCCATGCTAAGGCGTGCTCGCGCCCTCCGCTGCCTAACAGTAATATTTTCATTCTTGAATATGTATTTTAAGTTATTATCCCCAGCCACGGTTCAATGTGGCCTGTGGCGTTGTTTTTACTTCAAAAACTCCTCAAAATATTGCGTAATCCTTTCATGCAGGTGTACGCTGTAATGCCCCATCATGTTGTGCCCTTCGCCCGGATATACGTAAAAGTCAGGGTATGTGCCTACTTCGTTGCATTTCTTGATGAACGCCAAGGCGTGTTGCGGCACAACGGTGGGGTCGTCCGTGCCGATGATTATTTGCAACTTGCCTTTCAGGTTCTTTGCCTTGTTGATGAGGCTTGTCTCGGCGTAGCCTTCCGGGTTTGTCTGCGGTGTGTCCATATAACGCTCTCCGTACATCACCTCGTACCACTTCCAGTCAATCACAGGCCCTCCGGCTACGCCCACTTTGAATACGTCGGGATAGGTAGTCATGAGCGATGTCGTCATGTATCCGCCGAAACTCCATCCGTGCACGCCCATCCGCGTGGTGTCAACGTAGGCTAATGATTTCAGGAATTCTACTCCCTTCATCTGGTCTTTCATTTCTTCAATGCCGAGGTGACGGAATGTCGCCTGCTCGAAGTCGCGTCCACGGTCGCATGAACCGCGGTTGTCGAGGATGAAAAGCAGGTATCCTTTTTGTGCCATATAAGTCTCCCAGCTGCGGCTTGCGTAGTGCCAGCTCGCCTCTACGTTGCGTATTCCGGGACCGCCGTACACGTAAACCACGGTAGGATATTTCTTATTGGGGTCGAAATTTACGGGTTTCACCATGCGGTAATACAAGTCCGTCACTCCGTCAGCAGCCTTCAGTGTGCCGCATGAATATTCGGGCACGTCGTATCCGGCCCACGGGTTTTCGGCGGTGAAGTAGTTTATGCGCTCCGCCTTTTCCGTATTTATGATGTCGATGTTGCGTGGAACATCCGGCTCTGAGTATTTGTCAAAGGCGTATTTGCCTGAAGCTGAAAGCATTGCTGTGCGGTGTCGACCGTCGCCGAACGCTGCCGCGTGCATTCCGAGGCCGTCGTCAAGAAGTGTCCGCTTGCCTGTCTCAATGTTAACGGCATATATGTTATTCTGTATCGGGCTGCATTCCGTTGAAACGATAATCGCTGTTTTAGCTTCAGGATTAAAGCCGACAAGCTCCAGCACAACCCATTTGCCGCTTGTGATTTGCTTCAGCTGTTCGCCTTTTGTGTTGAAAAGGTAGAGGTGGTTGTAGCCGTCTTTCTCGCTTTGCAGTATGAACTTGTCGGTGTCCCACGGTAAGAAGGTTATCGGGGTGACAGGATGCACGTACTTGTCGTGGTGCTCTTTATATAAAGTGGACAGCTTTTCGCCTGTTGTTGCGTCGTATTTCACCAGCTCCATATCGGTCTGGTCGCGGTTGACTTCTATCATGTAAACCGCCTCATCGGTGGGGCTCCATGCTATGTTTGTGAAGTAACGGTCGGTCGGGTCGCCAGCTTTCAGGTAGACAGTCTTGCCTGTCGTCAGGTCGTAGACGCCCACGGTAACCTTATGGCTGGCCTCTCCCGCCATAGGATATTTCGTCGGTTGCAGTGTGGCTATGCGCGTGTCGATGTCCACCAGGGGATAGTCGGGCACCATGCTTTGGTCCATACGGTAGAAGGCGAGCTTCTCGCCGTTGTTGCTCCAGAATGTTCCTTTGTATATACCAAACTCGTCACGGTGGACGCTTTGCCCGTAAACTATGTCGTGGCTGCCGTCGGTCGTCAGTTTGCGGGTGGTGCCTTCAGCGTCGGTTACATAGAGATTTTCATTCTTTACGAAAGCCACGGCGCGAGAATGTGCGTTCCAGTCGGCGTGCGTCTCACCTTCGGCCTTTTGTTTCCAGACTGTTTTCTTTGCCTTGAAGTCGATGAGCAGCCGCTCATTTTTACGTCCGATGAGCACAATGGGCTTGTCGGGGTAGGGGAACGAGGCGTACAACAGGTGGTGGATTTTTGCGCTGTCAGCTTTTGTCCCGGCCCATTTGTTGACGTCGTCGAGTGTGAATAGCAGTTTCTCCTCGCCTGTTTTCTTGTTCACGGTGTAACATTCTTCCACGTCAAGGCGCACAAGTTGGTCGCCCCACCACGCCAAATACCTGTTCCCCGGTATCATGTTGTGATAGTTATTGCCGCCGAAGTTGAGGTCTTCGAGCGTAAACTTGCGGTTCTGTGCGTTTGCCGTCATTCCTGTGAACGTTGCCAACATTACCAAGACGCATATCTTGGCGCGTTGTAATATGCCGTTATTTGCTTTACTCGTCATATCTTCTGCCTTTCTTGCCGTAATCCTTTCTGTTCCTGCTACCCTTGAAGTCGTGTCCTCCACGGCGGTCGTTCCTCCCTCCACGGTCGTCAAAGTCACGTCGGCCGCGACTGTAGCTGCGCTCTTCACGGTCGTGGTCGTCACGACGTCCGCGTCCGTAATCGCGTCTGTCGCGGTCGTCGCGTCTGCGTTCACGGTCGCGTGAGCCACGTCCGTCAAATTCAAATTTATGCAGCTTGAATGTGCGGATGTCACCCTCTTCGTTGTCTTCAGCTTCGGCAAGCCGTTTTTTGAAGTCGCGGTTTTCCTTGAAGCGGTGCTTCTCGGCCATCACCTTCTTCTCCTCTTCAGTTTTGAGGATGTTGCCTGCGCCTCTGAAATCGCTTAACTTACCCTCGAAAATCTGGTACTTGCGGAACTCGCATTCAAGCGAACCGTTGTAGAGCGGTATTTTTATCGACGGTTTCAGGCCTATCTGGTCGAAGCATTCTTCGCGGTAACTCAGCACCCAGGCGTCGTTGTCCTTGAACTTGTGTTTGAGCGTTTCGCCGATCATGCGGTAAGTGCCGAGCAGGTCCGGGGTGGATATGCGTTCGCCGTATGGCGGGTTGGTCACCATAATTGCCTTGTCGACAGGCTGCTTGAAGTTCTTGAAGTCGGCCAATTCTACGCTGACATCCTTCGTCAGTCCGGCGGCGCGCACGTTCAGACTGGCTTTTTGCACGGCTTTCGGGTCGATGTCGTAGCCGTAGATGTGGTGTGTGAACTCGCGTTCCTGCGAGTCGTCGTTATATATGCGGTCGAACAGTTCGGCGTCGAAGTCGGGCCATTTCTCAAAGGCATATTCTTTGCGGAACACGCCCGGAGCCATGTTGCGGGCTATGAGCGCGGCCTCGATAAGCAGCGTGCCTGAGCCACACATGGGGTCGATGAAGTCAGTTTCGCCATGCCAGCCCGTCATGAGTATCATGCCGGCGGCGAGCACCTCGTTGAGCGGAGCCTCCACAGATTCCTGTCTGTAGCCTCGGCGGTGCAGGCTTTCGCCACTTGAGTCAAGAGAGAGCGTGCAGCGGTCTTCGGCTATGTGCATATTCAGGCGTATATCAGGGTTGGCCACGGAGATGTTGGGGCGCTGGCCGGTCTTCTCGCGGAACTGGTCAACGATGGCGTCTTTCACCTTGTATGACACGAACTTAGAGTGGCGGAACTCGTCGGAGAAAACCACGGAGTCAACGGCGAAGCTCTTTTTCAGGTCCAAGTATTGGCTCCAGTCGATTTTCTTCACCTCTTCATACACGTCGTCGGCCGACTGTGCCTTGAAGTGCTTGATGGGTTTTATTACCCTTATGGCCGTATGCAGGCTGAAGTTCGCACGGTACATCAGTTCCTTGTCGCCCGTGAACGACACCATCCTGCGGCCAATCTGCACGTTGTTAGCTCCTAATTGCGTAAGCTCTTTTGCCAAGACGGGCTCAAGTCCCATGAATGTTTTGGCGATGAGTTCAAATTCTTGTTCCATTATTGTGTTTGTGATTATTCGTTTTTCAGGTTGGACGGAGTAAGACGGAAGGTGTAAGGATATATGTTTCGACATTCTGTTTTGAATGTGATGAAACTCCATACGGCTTTTCATGCGGCCGGTGGCATTTCTCATTATTCTTTATTTCCCTTACTCCTTCTCTCCTTTTTTTACTTTTTTCGACATTGGCGCCATATCTTCCGTCACCCAGATATTGGCTCCCACGATGCAACCCTTGCCGATTGTTATGCGGCCGAGGATGGTTGCGTTAGAGTAGACAATCACGTCATCTTCGAGTATAGGGTGGCGCGGTATGCCCTTGATGGGGTTACCGTTGTCGTCGAGCGGGAAACTCTTGGCTCCCAATGTTACGCCTTGGTACAGCTTAACGTTGTTGCCGATGATGCACGTAGCCCCGATCACTACTCCTGTGCCGTGGTCTATGGTGAAGTGGTGTCCAATCTCCGCCGCGGGGTGAATGTCTATTCCGGTCTCGGAGTGAGCCATTTCGGTGATGATGCGCGGTATCAGCGGCACACCGAGCTTCACTAATTCGTGGGCTATGCGGTAGTTCACGAGAGCCTTGATGACGGGGTAGCACGATATAATTTCGCCCTTGCTCTCGGCGGCCGGGTCGCCGTTGTATGCCGCCTCTACGTCTGTTGCTAACACGCTGCGTATCGCCGGCAGGCTCTCTATCAGCTTGGCTGCCGTCTCTTCGGCCTGCGGGCGGCGGTAGAGGGGAATGCCTGCGGCCACGCCCTCGGCGTCCATGAAGCACAGGCCGGCCAGCACTTGTTCCGTGAGCAGGTGGTGCATACGTTCTATTTTGACGCCGATGTGGTATTTCAGGGTTGTTGTGTTTACCGTAGACTTGCCGTAGAAGCCGGGGAAAAGCACCGAGCGTGCCAGCTCGATAATTTCTTTCAGTGCCTTTCCCGAAGGCAGGGGGTCGCCGTCGCGGTGTTGGTGGCGCAGCTCATTCAACGACTCATGCTGTGACAGCTTTTCAGTTGTCTCGGCGAGAATTTGCGTCAAGTGTTCGGTACTCATCAAATGTTAAATCTATATTGTCTGCAAAATTAATCGTTTTATCGTTACGAGCCAAATTTTTTCGCTTTTATTCCTTTCGTTCTGCTGCTGTGACAGTCTATACCAGTACCCATGTCGCAGGTTGTCTTGTGGTGTGGCTGCATGAAAGATTTTTTTGCAAGGTGATTGATATAATAATGGGTAAGTGTTTGGTTGTCTGCCTATTATTACCTAATTTTATTAAGAGTATGTGCTGAAAGGTTTTGTTGTGTGTAATTTTAAAATGGTAAATCGTAACTTTCAATGTCTGTTTCACCTAAAATTTCTGTATGGTTATCTTCGGTACAGGTAATGTCTTTTATTTTTTTTCTGAATTCTATGGCATTTTTTATATTCTCGATTTCATGCTTCCTGCTTTCACTCAATGACAGGTATTCTTTTTCTTTGTCTATTCCGAGAAACCTGCGGCCAAGCAGATTCGCCGCAATGCCCGTTGTGCTACTGCCCGTGAAGGGATCGAGAATCCATGCGTTTTTGCTTGTTGATGCAAGAATAATCCTCGCAAGCACCGACAAAGGTTTTTGTGTAGGATGCTTGCCACAAGATTTTTCCCAGCGTGCTATGGCCGGCAGTTGCCACACATCGGTCATTTGCTTGCCTCCGTTGAGCTTTTTCATAAGCTCGTAGTTGTAGAAGTGTGCTTTTTGGTGTGACTTTCTTGCCCAGATTATGAATTCCGTTGAGAATGTGAAATAGCGGCATGATATGTTTGGTGGTGGGTTTGTCTTGACCCATGTTATGACGTTCAGTATTTTATAACCCAGCTCTGTGAGCTGGCGGGCTATGGAGAAGATGTTGTGATAAGTGCCGCTAATCCAAATAGTTCCGTTGTCTTTCAGTTTGTCTCTGCATAATCTAAGCCATTCATGGTTGAATTTGTCAACATAGTCGGCTGAACCGTACTTGTCCCATTCGCCTTTGTCAACACATACAACTTTGCCGCTTTGCACGCTTATGCCGCCGTTTGAAAGGAAATAAGGCGGGTCGGAGAAAATCATGTCAAACTTGAAGTCGAACTGTTTAAGTAGTTGCAGGTTGTCGCCCAGCAACAATGTAAACGTTCTGTCGTATGATTTGAAAAACGGCTTGATGCTCATTTTATAATTCGGTATCTATTAGATTTTACCAAAACAATACTGTCATAATCGTTAGGGTCTGAGAATTTATATTGCCAAATGTAAAAAACATCCTCTTTGTTTATGTTGCGCTTTTCAAAAAATACAGGATGGACGGTCTTTCTCGTCACCTCCGTCCATTGCCTAAACGGATAATATAATTGCCGTATTATTGTATTTTTCGTGTTGGCGTTTTTCGCTTCAATTAATACGACAGAATGACGTCCTTCATACCCTGCGTCAACTTCCGTTTGAACGCTTGACACTGGCAGGGTATATCCATTGGTGCGGAAAGTAAAATTCGGAGTATATTTCCGTCCCCTGATAGTGAGCACTAAAGAGTCATCACCCATAAAAGTTCTTATCAACGAATTAGCAAATGCGTAATCTAAATGCTGCATTTCAGAATCTCCTGCACATGAACTTTTCAAATCAAAATCAAGTTTGCTCTTGTATGAAATGATGGGAGATGTAATTTCAGGTATATCTACATAACCTTCGCCTTGGATTATGTAATATGAACCATTATGTTTTGGAAGGATGAACAAGTTGTTGTCTTTGAATATTTGCGGCCTGTCCTCCCTGCTGTCTTGTTTGCATAATATCCGCGGCTCTTTGTCAGATGTGTCTTTAAAATTTTGACAAGATACCTTTATTTGTTTTGCAGATAGGACGAAAGGAGCTTTACTGAAATCATGTTCGCCAATTTTTAAGTCATTAAATATTTTATTCCAAGCATTATTTGACGCCATAATAAGATTGTTTTTAAATTTTAAAATCGTGCGGTATGTATACCTTAAACGCTTTTTTGGTAAGATAATCGTTCTGGATAATCAATGTCCAAATATGTAATAGTTTTTTCTTGTTGTAACTGAACACATTGTACAGTGTCTTCATAATTCCTGATAAGCAGTTCGGTCAGTTTGCCGCGTTTGTCGGCTTTTGCATTGACGGAGCGCGAAGCATATACACGTTTCACGGAATAGTCCGCGTATAAGTCGTCGAAAAAAGTGTCTTGTGGGTTGCGCCCTCTTCCGTCTGAGTTGCTTAACATCACCATGCTTCCTTTTTTGGACAATCGGTCTACAAATTTTTTCAGACGAATTTGCTCGCTATCTCCAAATGCTTCCTTTGTATAAGAATTAAAATTCGATGTTGCGTCAAGCGGTCTGTAGGGTGGATCTATATATACGAAAGTGTCCGTCGAAGCGTATTTTTCGGTTTCCTCAAAGTCACAGTTCAGTATTTCCACTCTCTGTAAAATCTTACTATCGGCATAAATCGTTTCCGCATCGCATATTGTAGGGTTCTCATACCGCCCGAAGGGGACGTTAAATTCACCTTTTGAATTAACCCTGTAAAGGCCGTTGAAGCAAGTCTTGTTCATGAAAATAAGATATGCAGTATTGTCAACATCCGACAATCCTCTTGAATTAAATCGCTTGCGCACGGCTAAATAAAATTCTTTCCGTTTGCATTCTTCGGGTATTCCGATGTATTCTTTCTGTATTTCGGACAACCTATTTATAAGTTTCTCCGGCATATCCCTTACTGTTTTATATGCCAATATCAAGTCGGCGTTGAGGTCGTTGATTACAGCTTTCTTAATATTCCCATACTTTTGCAGCATGAAAAACATTACCGACCCGCCGCCAATGAATGGCTCGACGTAAGTAATGCCGTCACTCTCTGTGAACTTTGACGGCAATAACATATCAATAGTGGTCAAGAGCTTTCCTTTACCACCAACCCATTTTAAAAACGGTTTTGCCGTATTTGAGGCAGTTGAACTGTTGTCGTTGCATTGCATAATGCAAACATACGAAAAATTTTAATAAATCATCAAAGAAAAAAAGGAAAACATTTTATTTCCGTCACCATGCCAGATTAATATAAAATGTCTTTTGTAGTGTGTGACAGGCCTGATTATTTTCATCATTATTTGTTTGCTTGTTTCTTGTTGGAATGAATAGAGAGTGGGCTGCGTGCCGAGTGGATACGGATAAATTCCGATGGGAGAGGTCTTTTGTAAGATAAAAGGTCTCGTGTCGCGTCGTAAAACGTGCCCTTTTGTGATGTAAAATGTGGTATATTGCAAAGTTGCTGATTGTCAGTCGGTTACAAAGCCGCGCTGCGCCGTTGTGAATACGCAGCCGAACGCTGTGGCGAAGTGTAAAGTTTTCTTAAATAATAAATGGTCTGAAGTATGTTTGACGTTTTTTTTGATAACTTTGCATAACACATTTTAGGATAATATGGACTTCATTCAAGGTGTTATAGATAACAGCGGCGTTCCCGCGCTTACGGTTTTTCTGCTAGGACTGATGGTTGCATTGCATCCCTGTCCGCTTGCCGCCAACGTGGCGGCTATGGGCTATCTGGCCAAGGACGCGCACCATCGCCGCAGTGTGTTCATTAACTGTCTGGCTTACATTTCAGGCCGGATATTGGCCTATTCGCTGCTCGGCGTAGCCCTGATAGCTGTGTTCCGGGGCAGCGGAGGCGTCGAGGCCGTGGCCCGTTGGTTTGCCGAGTGGGGCGAGAGAGTGCTCGCCCCTGTGCTGATAGTCGTAGGCCTTTATTTCATCCTTGAGCGTTTCATCCACAAACATGAGCATTGCCCTGACGTGGCGTCGCATGGGCACCGCTTCCGCGGCGTGTGGGGCAGCCTGGTGCTCGGCGTGCTCCTTGCCCTGTCTTTCTGCCCGGAGAGCGCGATAGTGTATTTTGGTATGCTCATGCCGCTGTCAGTCCGCTCGGCCGGCGGCTATCTGCTGCCCGTGGTTTTCGCCGTGGCTACGTCGGTTCCCGCCGTGCTTCTGGCGTGGGCCGTGGCTTACGGCATTGGCTGCACGGATGCCATGCGGACGCGTATGAGCGCCGTGCAGCGGTGGATTAACGTTGTTGTGGGGGTGCTTTTCATCGGAGCGGGAGTGTTCTGCTTATTTAATTAAGAGTTAAGAATTAAGAGTTAAGAAAATATGCTTTGTTGGTTAAAGGGCAAAGAACTTGTGTACTCGTAAACAAATAGCAAGGCATATTTTCTTAACTCTTAATTCTTAACTCTTAACTTAATTGCTTTGCTTCTCAAATCTTACCACTACGAACTTGAAGCCCATAGCCTTGAACATCTGGAAAAATTGCTTCTCGGCGTTATTCTTCGCGCTTGTTATGTTTTCTTTCGTCAGGCATCGGCGTTTCATTTTTTCTTTTGCACGCTGGTACATGGCCTCGCGTGCTGCATCGTTCCACGTGCCGGTCTCGAAGAACGATTGTGTTTTTGCTTCGTCGATGAAGTCCTCGTCTAAGAGTTTCACTCTCGGCAACGTCACCGTGAGCGTGTCGCCGGTCACCGTCAGCCAGTCGTCCTTGGCCTCGGCAAGGTCGATGCCGAGGCGCAACGTGCCAGAGTAGATGCGTATCAGCTCGTCCGTACCGAAGAGTTTTCGCCTTGTGGTGTCGATCATCTCCTCGTCTTCTATCGACAGAAACTCCCATTCGCCGATTTCCTTCATAGCTCTTACTTGCGTGGGCGTTATGTTTATCTTGTCGTTTACAACGGTTGTCATGCTGTTGTTGCGGCACGACCTCACTAAGTAAGCAGCCGAGATTACGGCCAGGAGCACTATTGCCGCTATGACGGCAAACTTCAGCCGGCCTAAGTTCTTCAACACTCCTGCCGCCATACTGCCCTTTCTTGCTTTGCCGTTATTGTCGTTTCCCATTTTCTATGGTTTTATTATTGAGGAGCAGTGGTAAGTCCTCGTAGGTGAAATCCTTGCGGAATGTAATCGTGATGTTCTCTTCCTTGTATCCGAGGCGTGTCAGCATGGGAATCAAGGCGTGCGCCGCGCTCTCTCTGGCCATTTCTATTATGCCGAGCTTGGGTATGCTCTTGATTATCGCTTCGCGCCCTTGTTGTTCGTAGCCGGCCATTTCCGTGTCGGTGAAATTGGAGCGCACGAGCGACACGTGTTTCTTTATCTCGCTGTGGTTGATGCGGCTTGATGTCAGTTCCACTTTAGGGTCGGGAAGTATTATCTCAACCTTGTCGCCGTTGACGGACACGTTTTTCTCGCTGAACACGCCGAAGTCGATGTACGCTTTCAGCTTTGCTTCTATGGGAATGGCTATTTTGCGCTGCGACATCGGCACCGCGATATTGAATTTCTGGTTAAACAAAGCCCCTTTAAGTTCCACTTTGTCGTCGTGCGTCACTATTTTGTGTACCTTGTATTCGGCGGTGTAGAGCTTTGAGCATTTGCGTATCTGCATCACCATGACGGGTACAGTGTCAACGGTTTCAGTCTTTTTAGGAGGCGTTTTGCCACCGGTGCACGCCGCCAAAGCCAAGCCCAGGATGATGGTTAGTAATGTTGTTTTTCCCATATCAGTATTTTTCTGCCGTGCGGTCGGTTGCTTAATGCAGTTATTTTGGCAACCGCTGCGCGCCTGTTTGTGGCAAAAATAGCGTAAAAGGTTTGAATTTCAAAATAAAAGAGATGTGAAACGGCATTTTGTTTTGCATTTTAATCATTTTATACTACTTTTGCGCCATTAAACCAATAATACGTAAATGAAAGCATTACAACTGTTGCTCATCGCCGTCGTGGCGGCGTTCGCATTCTCAGCTTGCGGCGAGAAGAAATCCACAAACGACATAATTGCAAAGAAGCCTGTGCCCAAAGCCCCGTCGGGACCTGTAAAGATGCAGGACTCAAAATATATGGAAAACGTGAAATGGGACGGAAAAGACTGTAGCGTGAGCATCATGCGTCATGCCGATACGTCGCTGCCGGTTATCACGGACGATACCGGAGCGAAGTATTACGACAACGTGATAGATGTTGCCATAATCACCGGCGGCGGACAGCCGATATTTAAAAAGACGTTCAACAAACAGGATTTTGCGTCACAGGTAACAGAGAAATACCTTGAGAGAAGTGCGCTGTTGGGTATCGTTTTCGACCATATTGAGGGAAACCATATCGTTTTTGCGGCCAGCGTAGGCCATCCTGACGTGCTTAGCGACGACCAAGTGCCGATGCTTATAACAGTTTCTCAGTCAGGACAAATGAGCCTGAGTAAAGACACAAGGTTCGACTCAGCCGTGCAGGGATGATTTAAGTGAAGAGTTAAGAATTAAGAAAATATCCTTTGTCGTTTTGATTACAAAAGGTGTTTTTCTTAATTCTTAATTGGTAAAACTTCTTATTTGTTTCTGTATTCTTGTGGAGTCTGGCCTGTTGCGTGCTTGAAGTACTTGCAAAAGAAACTTACGTTTGGGAAATCAAGGGCGTAAGCAACTTCGGCCACTTGTTTGTCGCTGTATTTCAGCATCACCTTGGCATTGGTGACTACGGCACGGTCAATCCACTCCTTTGCCGTTATTCCGGTTGTTTGTTTGACAACAGTGCTAAGGTAACGGGCCGTCACACACATCTTGTCGGCGTAGAATTGCAGTTTTCGTTCACTCTTTGCATAAGTGTTCACAAGGTTGATAAATGTGTTGAACAACTGCTTGCCGCGCGGTGTCCAATCTTCCACGGTGTCGCTTTCGAGCCGTTTCAGATAATTGTAATAATGTATTAAGGCCGAAATCATGCTGTTAAGCGTCTCGTCGGGGACGTTCTTTTTGTTAATCAACTCCCATATGATGCTGATCATCCCGCTTATCGTGGCGGCGTCTTCGGCTGTCGGGCGTATCGTGAAAAACGGCGTGTCGCCGTTACACAGTGTCGGCGTGGCTTGGCCGAGTGCGGCCCGCAGACGCTCGTCGCCAATCATAATGCCGCACAGGTCAAAGTCATCCGACATCTCGTTGATTTGCATTATGCTGCCGGCGGATATGTATGCGAACGTCCCCGCGCCGTATTCGCGTTCAATAAGGTTTACCGTAAGCCTTATTTTACCTTTCCTTACGTAGCCCATCCTTAAATCTTCCATAAGGTAAGGAGTGTCTGTCTGTAAAATCTTCTGAAGTTCCCTGTGCCCGTTATAGAGCATTGCCAGGCCCTTGCCAATGAATATTTCAGGTGCGTCGGCGTTGTTGGCGCAGCCCAGCAGTATGCTTAATTCGTGGAATGAGAACCTTTCGGGCGATTTGTTTTTCATCCTTTTTTGTTTCATTGTTGTTTTGCAAAATTACCCCAAAAAGTTTGTTTTGCCAATATATTATGGTCTAAAATGTGCTATAAGTCGATATGATAATACAAAAGGGACATTATATTGACGTATAAGGAAACGCTCAAGCGGCAAAGCCTGCTATCTTTGCACCCGAAAACAATATTCAACTTAATGATATGAAACATCTGTTTATATGCTTTTTTGCCGCCTTGTGCCACGGCGTATGCACCGCCCAGGTGACTTTGGAGCAGTGTAAGGCTTTGGCGCGTGACAACTATCCCGTAATACGGCAGTACGATTTGGTGGAGCAGAGCCGCCGTCTGACCGTGACGAACGCGGCAAAAGCCTGGTTGCCGCAGGTTGGCGTCAACGGCACGGCAACCTACCAGAGCGACGTGACGGCCATACCCGTCAACTTGCCTGACATCGACATCCCGGCGATAGGTAAAGACCAGTATGACGTGAACGTAACTATAAGCCAGCAACTTTACGACGGAGGCGCCGTATCTTCGGCCAAACGCATGGCCGAGGCGCAAGGCGACGTAAGTCGTGAGAAGGTAAGTGTGGCGATGTATGACGTCAACCGGCGTGTAGACGAGTTGTTTTTCGGCATACTCGTGCTTGACGAACAGATAGCGCAAGTGCGTGTGCTGAAGGATGATTTGGCTTTGTCGTTGGCCTCGGTCGAGGCTATGGTTAGGGGCGGAGTGGCCAATCAGACCGACATTGACGCCGTAAAGGTGGAGCAGGTGAAGGCGTGCCAGAAGGAAACGAGCCTGCTGACGCAACGCAAGACATACCTGTGTATGCTTGAAACGTTTGCCGGTGTTGACTTCGGCGACAGCGTTACGTTTGTCAGGCCGTCGCCGGATTATGACGTAACGGCCGCAAACCGCCGTCCGGAGCTGGCCCTCTACGCTGCGCAAGACCGCCTTTTAGACGTCCGGCGGGACGCTCTCGACACAGGGTTGCGTCCGCGTGTAGGAGTGTTCGCCCGTGGAGGCTATGGCAATCCCGGCCTTGATATGTTCAACGATGGCTTCGATGCCTATTATAAAGTAGGCCTTACGTTGACGTGGAACTTCGGTTCGCTCTACACACGGTCCGGCGACCGCCGCAAATTAGATGTGGAGCGGCGCACCGTGCAGTCTGAGCGCGATGCCTTCCTGTTCAATACAAGGCTGCAAATCGAACTACAAGGCGGAGTCATCGACAATCTGAAAGAGCAGATAAGGCAAGACGACGAGATAATAACGCTGCGCCGCCGCATACGCAACAAGGCTGAAGTAAGAGTGGCCAACGGCACGGAGACCGTGAATGAGATGCTCAGGGACATCAACGCCGTGAGCGAGGCTCAGCTCTGCAAGCGGCTGCACGAGGTGCAACTGTTGCAGGAGATTTACAAAATCAAGTATCTGAATAATATTTAAGGTCGTGCGGTATTGCGGTCATACCGTTTTACGGTAAGTTTAAGAGCCTGTTCAAAATTTGTCATAAAGTGATTTTCTCAGGCTTTTTTCAGACAGTTTCAGGTCTGCGTCCCGGATTTAATTCGCCAAATAGCCGGCTATAATCCTCATTAAACCCGGACGGCATACATGAAAACATTTCTCTGAATAAGTCCATGAAAGGAATAAAAAAGCCTGTAATTATTTGTTTTTGAAGATTAAAAATATAGTGATATGGAAAATAAGAATATTGTTATTTCACTGTTTGCGTCGGCCGTTGTCATGTTTTCCGCCTGTTCGGGCGGCGACGCAGAGCATGACGCCACGGGTGTGTTTGAGGCGACAGAAGTGATAGTGTCGGCTGAACAGACGGGACGCCTGATGTATTTCGACGTGGAAGAGGGCGACAAGCTCGCCAAGGGGCAGCAGGTCGGGCTTATCGACACCGTGCAGTTGCATTTGCGGGCTATGCAGCTTGGGGCCACGAAAGAGGCTTATGCAAGCCGGCGGCCGGACGTTGAGGCGCAGATCGCGGTGACACGTCAGCAGCTGGCGAAGGCAGAGCTTGAGGTGGAACGGTACGCCGCACTCGTGAGTGACAACGCCGCCAACCGCAAGCAACTTGATGATGCGGAGAACAACGTGCGTGTGTTGCGCCGGCAATTAGCCGCCCAGACGTCGCAGCTGAACAACACCACGGGGAGTCTGAACCGACAGATGGACGCGGCTGAGATAGAACGTTGGCAGGTGGTGGACCAGTTGCGCAAGTGCCACATAACGTCACCAATCGGCGGAACGGTGCTCGACAAATATGCCGAAGCGGGCGAATACGCCACGCCTGGCAAGCCGTTGTTCAAGGTGGCGGACGTAAGCGACATGATGCTGCGCGCATACGTCACAGCGCCGCAGCTCACTTCCATTAAAATCGGGCAGAAGGTAAAGGTGTACGCAGACATCGGCGAGGACGGCAGCCGTGAGTACCGGGGCGTGGTGACGTGGATTGCGGACAAGGCAGAGTTTACACCCAAGACGATACAAACGCGCGATGAACGCGCCAATCTCGTCTACGCAGTGAAGGTGAAGGTTGTGAACGCCGACGGACTGGTTAAAATAGGAATGTACGGTGAGGTGGACTTTTAAGTGAAAGCCCCTCCCAACCTCTCCAAGGGGGGATGGGAAAGGATAAATGCTTTTATTGTTTTTACCGTTTTACCTTTAAAATTATGGTTTCAGTTTTCGATTTACATAAGAAGTACGGCAAGGTTACGGCCCTCGACGGCTTGCAGCTTGACGTTGCCGAGGGCGAAATATACGGACTGATAGGTCCCGACGGTGCGGGCAAGACATCGCTTTTCCGCATACTGGCCACGCTGCTGCTGCCCGACGGCGGGCGGGCCGAGGTGGACGGTCTCGACGTGGAAAAGGATTACCGCGTCCTGCGGCGGCGCATAGGCTATATGCCGGGGCGTTTTTCACTTTACCAGGACCTCACGGTAGAGGAGAATTTGCGATTTTTCGCTTCGGTGTTTGGCACTACCGTTGAGCGGAATTACGGTCTGATAAGCGGTGTTTACAGTCGGATAGAGCCCTTCAAGGCGCGCCGTGCCGGCAAGTTGTCAGGCGGAATGAAGCAGAAGCTGGCTCTCTGCTGCGCGCTGATACACGCCCCGCGCGTGCTATTGCTCGACGAGCCTACTACGGGCGTAGACCCGGTGTCGCGCAAGGAGTTCTGGCAAATGCTCATGACGCTGCGCAGGGACTATGGCATAACCATACTCGTGTCAACGCCGTATATGGACGAGGCCTCTTGGTGCGACCGCATTTCGCTGATACAAAACGGCCGGCTGTTGCAGACAGACACGCCCGATGGCATACGCAAGCGTTACGCCAAGAGCCTTTACGCCGTGCGCAGCGATGATATGCACCGCCTGATGACCGACTTGAAGACGTGCCCCGGCGTGGCGTCGACATACGCCTTTGGCGACAGTTTCCATGTCACGTTGCAGGCGGACGTGACTGTCAGCAGGCTGTGTGAACACCTTGAACAGCTCGGCCACGTCCGCGTAGTGGCCGAGAAGATAGAGCCGTCGGTGGAAGATTGCTTCATGTCGCTGATGAAGAGTTTAAGATGAATGGTAGCTTTGCTGCCATTCATAAAACTTTAAATTTTGATACAAACGTAATGTGCTGATATTCAGTGTCTTGCGAACAGCCGTGCAAACGGTGGCTTTCGACGGCCTAAACGGTGCCTTTTGACGGCCTGAAAGGGCGTTAATGGCGGCCTAAAAGATGGCTTTTGGCGAACTTGGATTTTTGACATTGTTTTTTGTATTGATGTCTATTGATAAATGAGTCGTAAAATTTATGGATGATAAATACGTAATAACAACAGACGGCCTGACAAAAGTGTTCGGCCGGTTCGTCGCCGTAGACCATATAACGTTCAGCGTCCGACGTGGCGAGATATTCGGTTTTCTCGGTGCCAACGGCGCCGGCAAGACTACGGCCATGCGTATGCTCACAGGCCTCAGCCGCCCGTCGGGCGGGCGTGCCGAGGTTGCTGGCTGCGATGTCGGCCGGCAGCCGGAGCAGGTGAAGCGCCATATAGGATACATGAGCCAGAAGTTTTCGCTTTACGACGACCTTACCGTGGCCGAGAACCTGCGCCTCTTCGGAGGTGTTTACGGCATGGACCGCCGCACGATAAGGCGCAAAACCGACGAATGCCTGGGTGAGCTTGCGCTCGAAGGCGAACGTGATGCGCTCGTAGGCGCGCTTCCCCTGGGATGGAAACAGAAGCTGGCCTTTACCGTGGCCACGTTCCATGAGCCTGAAATAGTGTTCCTCGATGAGCCTACCGGAGGCGTAGACCCGGTAACGCGCCGCAAGTTCTGGGAGCAAATCTACCGCGCCGCTGACCGTGGCACGACGGTTTTCGTGACTACTCACTATATGGACGAGGCGGAGTATTGCGACCGGGTGTCTATCATGGTGGACGGTGAGATTAAGGCCCTTGACACGCCGGCGACCCTGAAACGTAGTTACGGCACGGAAAGTTTGTATGATGTGTTTTTCAGTCTTGCGCGTAGTGCAAAAAGAAATTGATGTATGAAACAGCACCTGTCTTTTATTAAAAAAGAAATTCTGCATATTGTCCGCGACTGGCGCAGCGTTCTCATACTTCTCGGTGTGCCGGTGGTGCTGCTGCTCCTGTTCGGCTATGCCGTTTCAACTGAGGTGAAGAACGTGCGCGTGGCCGTGCTCGACTATTCGCATGACGTGGTGACAATGAGGATTTGCGACCGCCTTTCGGCTAACGACTACATATCTTTGGTGAGCGCGCCGGCCGGCATAGGCGGAGTTGACGAACTGTTCCGCAGGGGCGGGGCAGACGTTGCGGTGGTATTCGGCCACGGTTTTGCTGCCGACCTCCTCCACGGTGGCGGGGCTGCCGTGCAGGTGCTTGTCGACGCTACCGAACCCAACCAGGCCACGATGCGGCAGCAATACGTCAGCCGGGTTGTTGCTGCGGCGTTGCAAGACGCAGGGCGGGGCATGACGGAGGCGTCGGTCAGCGGAGTGACTCCTGTCACGCGGATACTCTATAACCCGCAGCAAAAGAGTGAATACAACTTCGTTCCCGGTGTCATCGGCATGATTTTGATGCTCGTGTGCGTGATGATGAGCAGTATCTCGATAGTGCGCGAGAAGGAGACCGGCACGATGGAAGTGTTGCTGGCGTCGCCGCTCTCGCCCGCAGTCATCATCCTTTCAAAGCTCGTGCCTTACTTCGTCATCTCGGCATTCAACGTCGCCACGGTGCTTGTGCTATCCCGTTGCGTCCTCGACGTGCCTGTGGCCGGCAGCCTGTGGGCGTTTCTCGGCATCACGTTGCTGTATATACTCACAGCCCTTACGCTCGGTCTGCTTGTCTCGTGCCTCGTCCGTACGCAGGTGGCGGCGATGGTTGTCTCGATGTTGTTCATCATCCCGACGGTCTATCTGTCAGGTCTCGCCTTCCCGTTGGAGAGTATGCCAGAAGTGTTGCAGTACCTTTCGGCCATAGTCCCCGCCCGCTGGTATATTGACGCTGCCCGCCGACTGATGATTCAGGGCGTCGAGGCCCGTTACATATTATCCGATGTGTGGCCGCTGCTCGTCATGGAGGCGGTGCTGCTGGCTGTGTCGCTGAAGAAGTTTAAGATAAGGATTTAGAGAAGCGAAAATAGTTATAGAAGTCAAAGCTATTGCCGGAGTATGCCACAAACATGGCATTTGGCTTGAACTTCTGTAACTATCATAACATCTTTAACGTCAAAACAAAAGAGCTATGACAATAACTTTCCTCATCCAAAAAGAGTTTTTGCAGATTATGCGCAACGCTTTTCTGCCAAAGATATTCGTCGTGTTGCCGATTATTATGCTCCTCGTTGTGCCATACGCGGCCAACCAGGAGGTGAAGGACTTGAAGTTTTGCGTTGTTGATAACGACCGCAGCACCGTCTCGCGCCGTCTTGTCAGCGAGGTGGACGCCTCGGCTTATTTCGCCCTGGCCGCCGTATCTCCTGATTACAAGGATGCGCTTGAGTGCGTAGAGCGTGGCGGCGCTGACGTTATACTTGAGCTTCCGCACGGCTTTTCGGCAGACATTGTGCGCGAAGGGGCAGCGTCAGTCAATGTGCACGCAAACGCCGTCAACGGCGTAAAGGGGGCTTTGGCTCAGGCGTATATGCTCGGCATAATATCCGATTTTGCCGTGGCGCAGCGCAGCAGCCGCGGCATCGGCGTAGGCTCGGCCGCAACCGGCGGCGTTGACGTCCGTCCGCGTTTCCTTTTCAATCCTTCGCTCGACTATAAAGTCTACATGGTGCCCGGCATCATCGCCATGCTCCTGACGCTGCTCATAGCCTATCTGCCCGCGTTGAACATCGTCGGCGAGAAGGAGCGTGGCACTATCGAGCAAATCAACGTCACGCCGGTAAGACGCCGCGATTTCATCCTCTCAAAGCTCGTGCCTTATTGGGCCATTGGCCTTTTCATGCTTCTTTGGTCGATGTTCTGGGCTTACGTATTCTACGGCATGGCTCCCAAGGGCGGCGTCTGGCCGGTTGTGCTCTCTTCTCTGCTGTTCTTCCTCATAGCGTCGAGTCTCGGCCTGATAGTCTCCAACTATTCTTCCACCATGCAGCAAGCCGCCCTCTTGATGTTCTTCTTCCTCATAATATTCGTACTTATGAGCGGTCTGCTCACTCCGGTTGCCAGTATGCCGCACTGGGCACAGGCTTTAACCTATCTTAATCCATTGCGTTACTACATCGAAACGCTCCGTGCCCTCTACCTGAAAGGCAGTACCTTGGCCGACCTACAGCCGCAGTTCCTCGCTATGGCTGCCTACGCCACTGTATCATGGGGCGGCGCGATATTGAGTTACAAGAAAACTATGGCAAATTAAATTCGGACGTTTATTTAAGTTCCAATAGGTCGTTAAACTACGGTTTGATTATGTGAAATACGGTAATATTCAGTCATATACGTTTTAATGACCTGTTTTTGATAAAACAAAACCGCGTTCTCGAATAGCGAGAACACGGTTATCGTTTGGTCTCAAGAATATTCTACTGTATTACAATACTAACTCCACCGGGCAATGGTCGGAGCCGTAAATCTCGTTGTGTATGGCTGCCGACTTTATTTGCGGCACAAGGCGGTTGGAGACAATGAAGTAGTCGATGCGCCAGCCGGCATTCTTCTCGCGGGCATGGAAACGGTACGACCACCACGAATATGCGCCTTCGAGGTCGGGATGGAAGTGACGGAAGGTGTCAGTGAAGCCGGAAGATAGCAGGACGGTGAACTTTTCGCGCTCCTCGTCGGTGAAGCCGGCGTTGCGGCGGTTTGTCTTCGGGTTCTTAAGGTCTATTTCCTTGTGTGCCACATTCATGTCGCCACAGGCGATAACAGGCTTCACGGCGTCGAGTTTCAACAGATATTCTCTGAAGTCGTCTTCCCACTTCATGCGGTAGTCGAGCCTTTTCAGTCCGTCTTGCGAGTTCGGAGTGTACACCGTAACTAAATAGAAGTCAGGCATTTCTATGGTTATTACTCGCCCTTCGTGGTCGTGTTCGTCTATACCGAGACCGTAAGTTACGCCCAGAGGTTCATGTTTGGTGAATATGGCCGTGCCCGAATAGCCTTTCTTTTCGGCGTAGTTCCAATATGATTTGTATCCGTCGAACGTCAAGTCGAGTTGTCCTTCCTGCATCTTGGTTTCCTGAAGGCAGAAGAAGTCGGCGTCAAGCATTCTGAAAGCATCGCTGAAACCTTTGCCCTCACAGGCGCGTAGGCCGTTGACATTCCATGAGATTAGCTTCATGATGATTTTTAGTACCTACCCCAACCCTCCCGAAGGGAGGGAGTTTGGAATGCCTTGATGTAATACAAACCACGGCAGGTAATTAAGCTCCCTCCCTTCGGGAGGGTTGGGGTAGGTGTTTTAAACGTTAGAATTTCGCCATCTTTATGGCGTCTATGGCACATTCGTCACCCTTATTACCGAGGCGGCCGCCGCTACGGTCTTTGGCCTGTTGCAGGTCGTTCGTGGTGAGCAGACCGTAGATTACGGGTATTTCGCTCTTGGCGTTGAGCTTGGCAATGCCGTAAGTGACGCCCTGACAGATGTAGTCGAAGTGTGGGGTTTCGCCACGGATTACGCTGCCGAGTATGATGATGGCATCATATCCGCCGTTGAGCGTCATCTGGTGGGCACCGTAAATCAGCTCGAAGCTGCCGGGAACAGTCTTTATATGGATGTTTTCAGGCAGTGCGCCGTGCTTTTCGAGCGTCTTAACTGCTCCGTCAAGCAACGCACCTGTGATTTCAGGATTCCACTCGGCAACCACGATGCCGAAACACATATTGCTTGCGTCGGGTACGTTTGCCGGGTCGTAATCAGACAAGTTGTGCAGTGCTGTGGCCATTATTTTACTGAAACTCGTTCGATATATTTGTCAATTTCGCCGTAAACAGGAGAGTTGACATATTTCTTCTTGATGTCCTGATAAATCTTCAGGGCTTCGTCTTTTTTCTTGTTGTTTTCGAGAATCTCACCAGCTTGGATAAGGAATGACGGCGAGAGACTGTTGTTCGTATTGTCGGCAGCCTCGCTGTCGGCCATGCTTGCGGCCTTCTTTAGGTATTCAACGGCCTTGTCCCATTGCTCCAAATGTGCATAAGCATTGCCCAAGGCAGCCATCGCAGCCGGGCTTACCATTTGGTCGTCGGCAGGAGAATACTTCTCAAGGTATGTCACGGCTTCTTTCCATTTGTCGAGATTTGCATAGCAGAGGCCTGCGTAGAGGTTGGCAAGGTTGCCTGCGTCGGTGCTGCTGTAATCAGAAGCTATGTTAATGAAGCCCCTGTATCCTGTGCTGTCGCCTTTGAGGGCTACTTCAAATTGTTGGTTCATGAAATAGTTTTGGCCTTTAGCCAGTTCGGTGCTGGCCTCTTGCTCACGCGGGCCTGACACATAAGTGTTGTAGCAAAGCACACCCGCGATAACGAGGATGACTGCGACAATAGCGATAGAGATTGCCTTCTTGTGCTTCATGAAGACGGCCTCTTTCTGGTTGAGGGCATTGTCCATTGTGCCCTTGTTTTCATTAAGATTTGCCATTTATGTTTTGATTTTTAATTTACTTATTTATAAAGCGTGGCAAAATTACGGATTTTATCCTGAATATTGAAATTTATCGTCAACTTTTTTTGTTTTTCAATGGCAAATCGAGTAACTTTGCACTAAAACTTGAACGGCAAGCTCATGTTTCTCAATAAATTGTCAATCGTAAATTATAAGAATATCTGCGAGGCGGGCCTTGTCTTCTCTCCCAAACTTAATTGTTTCATCGGACATAACGGCGAGGGTAAGACTAACTTGCTCGACGCTGTGTATTACTTGTCGTTTTGCCGCAGTTCATGCTCTGTTACCGACTCCAACGTGATGCGCCACGGCACAGACTTTTTCATGCTTGACGGGCGTTACGTCAACGACGAGGGTGGCGACGAGGATATAACCTGCGGTATGAAGCGTGGCTTGAAAAAACATTTCAAGCGGAACAAGAAGGAATATAAGCGGCTGTCGGCGCACATAGGGCTTATCCCGCTGATACTTGTCTCGCCGGCTGACACGGTGTTGATAGACGGCGGGAGCGAGGAACGCCGGCGCTTGATGGACGTGGTGATCTCGCAGTTTGATGTCACATACATCGAAGCTCTTAGCCGTTACAACAAGGCATTGCAGCAACGCAACTCGCTGCTGCGCGCCGAAGCCGAGCCTGACGCCGACCTGATGGGGCTTTTGGAGGAGCAGATGGCCGTGCAGGGGGAGATTGTGGCGGGTAAGCGTAAGGCTTTCGTTGATGAGCTCGTGCCGCTGTTTCAGAGTTTTTACGGCAGTATATCGCAAGAAAAGGAGAGTGTTTCCCTTGCTTATCAGTCTCACTGCCAGCGCGGGCCGCTGCTCGACGTGATACGGCGCGACCGCTTTAAGGACCGCGCCGTGGGCTATTCGTTGCACGGGATACACCGCGACGACCTCGAAATGCTTATCGGCGGCTATCCGATACGGCGTGAGGGCAGCCAGGGGCAGAATAAGACGTTTGTTATTTCGTTGAAACTTGCTCAGTTCGAGTTCCTGAAACGCATTCGCAGCAATGTGCGCCCGATACTGCTCTTGGATGACATTTTCGATAAATTGGATGCCGGGCGCGTGGAGCAAATTGTCCGCATAGTAGGCGGTGAGGGGTTCGGTCAGATATTCATGACCGACACGAACCGTGAGCATCTTGACCAGATTCTGCGCGGGAGCACGCTTGACTATAAGCTCTTTTTGGTTGAAAAGGGCGAAATAAAACAGTGGGAGGGGAGTGATGTTTAAGCGTGAGGTGAAATCTTTGGCCGACATTATAGCCCAATGCCTGAGGCATGACGGATTGGAAACGCCCTTGCAGGAGCGCCGCTTAGTTGAGGCGTGGGACAAGGTTGCGGGGCGCGGCATCGTGAAATACACAGGTGAGAAGTTTATCCGTAACCAGACGCTGTTTGTGAAGATCCTAAACCCCGCATTGCGGGCTGATCTATCTATGATGCGCGAGCGACTTGTCAACAATCTGAACGTTGAGGTAGGCGCAAGGATTATTACGGATATAAAGTTCTTTTAACTTTTATCTGTTTGTCTTTTTGTCCGAGCTTTCTCTTATTTTAAGCGTCATCGGCACCACCTCTTTGTATATCTTCTTGTCCCCGGAGATGTTCCTCAACAGCAGTTCGCACACCCGTTCACCCGTCAGGTGGGCCTGATCCATTATGGCCGAGAGTTTCGGTGTCACGAAGAATGAAGTGTCTGTCTCGGTGAACCCTATTATCGCCACGTCCTCAGGTATGTGTAAGTCGAGTGATTTTATGGCGTCGAAAGCGGCGTAGGTTATGATGTCGTTGAAGGCGAGGATGGCGTCGGGGCGGTCGTCGCGCATGAGCATCTGCATCGTAGCCTCACGTGCGTAGTTGAAGTCGATGTTGCCGTTGATGATAATCGAGCGGTCTATTTCGATGTTGCGTTCGCGCAGGGCTTCAAGGTATCCGTGCTTGCGCCGCTTCATCATGTCTAAGTGTTGCGGTCCTCCGATAAAAGCTATGCGGCGGCTGCCCGTGTCTATCAGGTGCAGCGTTGCCTCTTTTGCGGCCTCGTCGCCGTTGGATGTTACGGAGGAGAACATTTCAGGCAGGCACGTCCGAGCGAAGAACACGAGCGGGATGCCCATATTGTTGATTTCCACAAAGTGTGAATAGTCGGTAGTGTCTTGCGCTAAGCAGGCTATGATGCCCTCTACATACATCCCAACAAAGTTGTCGATGGCTTTCTCCTCGCGCAGGTGGTCTTCGTGGCTGTTTGCAGCGATAACAGCATATCCCGCTTTCGAAGCGTAGTCCTCTATGCCGTCGAGTACGGCGGCATAGTAGTGTGTTACGAGATTGGGCACCACGACGCCTATCACTTTCGACTTTTGTTGCCGTAGGCTTTGGGCGAACTGGTTTGGGCGGTAATTGAGTTTCTTTGCAAGGTCTTGCACTTTGCGCCTCAGTTCTTCTCCCACTTCGTGGCTGTCCCTGAGTGCGCGGGATACGGTCGCAATGCTTACGCCCAACTGCCCGGCCATTTCTTTTAAAGATGTCCTGCGTTGTCCCATTTTACATTGATACTAAAGATACTGTGTGCAAAATTACTAAAAGTAGCCGAACACGCAAACGTTTGCGTTCCTTTTTTGCCTTGGGTACATGAAAAACAGTAAAATTGGTTGTCCTCGTCGGTCTGTCATGTTGTCATGTCTTGTGGAAGGCGTGCTTAAAGGCCGTCGCCTGGCTTGCAAGAGGCGGCCTTTTGCAACGTAAAAGGGCGTCTTTCATTGCGTGAAAGACGCCCTTTCATAAAGCGTTGTAAATCAGCGAGTCCCGCGGCTTGCCGTGACTGCCAGCCTGTCAGTCGCGGGTTATGCTTGCGATGCTCCGTCGTCTTCAAGCTCGCATGACGTGAAGCCCATCTCCAGTGCTTTTTTCTTGTCGAAAGCGAAGTATGTGGCGCGGGCCTCAACGCACGTTTCGCCGTTGGAGTTTTCAATCCAGACATCGAGTGTCACGAGGTTGCGCCGCTGTTCGGCTATGCGGCCGCGCACGGTTATCTGTCCCTCGGTGGTCATCACGGGCTTTTTATATTTAATTTCGAGCTTTGTCGTCATACCTGTGGTTTGCAGTTTGCGGAACACCACCCAGGCAGCCGTCTCGTCGGCGATTGTGGCAAGGATGCCTCCGTGCATGGTGTCAAACCACCCCTGGTAGTGTGGCTTGGGGTTCCAGAAACTTACCACTTCGTCGCCGTCTTCGTAAAACTCCATGTGTATCCCGATGGGGTTGGCGGGGCTGCAACCGAAGCAGTCGTAGCCTTTGCGGTGTGAAAAGGGGTTCTTTATTTTTCTCATGGCTTATTGTTTTTGCATGACGCCACACCTGTTGCCGCCCAGTCCTTATTGCCGGTCGGCATGGTGTGTTGCTGCGTCCGTTTATATTAGAATGAAAAGTCAAGCATCACCCTCACGCCGTTCTTCGTCGCAGTGGGCAGCCCGTTGTAGTTCAGGCGGTGCACGTATTCCACGTGTATCACCTTGAAAATGTTGTGTATCCCGGCGATAAGCTCGATGTACGGGCGGTGTGGGTCCATTACGTAAGAGCCTTCGGGGAACTTCATCAGCAGCGAATCTTTTGCGTTGCCGGGCAGAGTGGGATTGTTCTTGTCCGTGAGTGTGCCCCAGAGACATTTCACTCCGAGCCACTCGCGCCATTTCAGATGCTTCAGCAGGGGGATGCGGTTGAATATCTTTCCGTTCAAGTCCCAGGCTATGTCGAGCGAGGCGTAGCGGTCGTTGAGGAACTCCATATTGTTGATGAGGTTGAACGTGCCCTCCTCTACGATGTATGACATATTCGCGGCCGGCATTATCAGCAGCGGGAAGGGCACCTTGTTCCACTGTATGCCGCCTCTGAGCGTGATGTCTAACTTGCCCCAGCTGTTCAGCCAGAAGCGTTTGTAGATTGATGCTTCGGTGAAGTTGTAGTTGTAGTCGCCGCCGAGGACGCCTTTCACGCCAATGGTGTGGCTGAGCGTGAACACGGGCGGGTCGTAGTTGATTTTCACACGGCGTTGCTTGGTGTTCACAAAGGTCTCGCCCGGCGCGTAGCGCAGTTCTATCGACGCCTCTGTCGTGCGTATCTTGCCCGGCGCGGCGGGCGGGTTGTCGGCGTCGTAGAGCGACATGGGCGTGAAGTATAGCTTGCCGCACGCCTCGTTTTCTTCGGCCTTCAGCTTGACAGTGGTCTTGAAGCCCCAGTCCTGTTCATACTCGAAGGCCAGTTCCTGGCGGTTATAGAACATCATCTTGTCCACGTCCGTCCACTTCAGCGACGTGAACACGTTGTCCTTGTCGGTGGGCATGAACTTGTCCGACGGAGCGCATACGTCATACGTCGAGGTAAGGGTCAGCGTGCGTTTCGGAAACTCCCACGGCATATATTCTTTCTTGTTTAGCGAGTAAACTATCTGTCCTTTGTAGTAATTCTTCTTGCTGTCCCAGCCGCGCGCATAATAGCCTGACAGAAACAGGTGCGGGCACAGGTTGGCCGTGGTCTGCGCGCTTACTCTCGTTCGCGTGCCGTCGATGAAGTTTGAGCTTATCATCGTGTTTATAGGGCCTATGTCCACCTTGCTCGGATGCTCCTTGCCGCCGGTCTCAACATAGTTCTCTATCAGGATTTTAAGTCCGAACAGTATATACTTAAAACCTTTTGTGCTTGACAGGTTGTCTACGAACGACCCCATCGAACTTTCGCTTTTTGTCAGCTCTACGGTGCGGTTTTCGTTCCAGAAAGCCTCGTCGCGCATCTTCGAGCGAGGGTCGTATTTCACTTTCGCACGGCCTTTGAACATCTTGTCTGGTATCTCTTCAAACGAGTAGTCGGTCAGGCGGGTGGTTCGTATGACCACTGCTTTTGTCAGAAAGTCCACAACCGACATCTCTACGAGCATATCGTCGGTTGTCAACACCCATTCTCCGTTGGGCAGCTTGGTGTACTCTTGCAGTATGCTCAGGTTGTCGGTGAAGTTCACGTCGCTCTTTTTCGGTAATGCCAACTGGCATTTTTTTACGTGCAACGTAGAGTCTGTCAGTATCCATATGTCGCCCCTGAAGCCGAAGTCTTGCGGGTTGTTCGGGGTAAATTCAAGATGGTAGCACTCATCGCGGTCCACCATCACCGTGTCAACTATGTAAAACCTGTAAAACGCCACGGCGTCTTTTCCTATCGGACTGGTGAACGGATATTGTAACAGGCGTATCTGGTCGTCGTACAAATCCACGTCTGTGAAGATGTCTTTCAGCATCGTGTTGAGTATCTCTCCCGTCTGGATAAGGTCGTTCACGCCGGATTTGTTTTGCCCCATGATGATGGTCTTCTCGCTTTTCGGCTCTTTCCGGTAGATGTTTTTAGTCACCGTTTCGTCGATTGAAAGCGGCAAAATCAGCTTGTTGTTGTACGGGCACAGTTCTATTTGGTTGAGCAGCCATTGCCGCTTTTTCATCTTTTCGTGCTCTAATTCTTCCGGGCTTATGTTGTTTACGGCCAGCGTCAGCTTCTGGTATTTGTCGTATTGGTAGTAGTCATGGTTTGACAGGTCAGAGCGTTTCTTCGCCGCAATCACTCTCTTCATCAGTTCTACGGCGGGGTTGTTCTTACGGCTGTACTTGCCGCGCTTTGCACTTACGGTAATGCCTTTCAGTCTTTTGGTGTCCGATTTCATCGTTATGCGCATTTCACCGGGCGTGTTCTGTCCAATGAGTATCCGCAAATCCTTGTATCCCACGGCACTGAATGTCAGGTATTTATCGTTTCTTCGTTGTATTGTGAAACGTCCTGATGCATCGCCGGAAACGGCCTTTTTGTCACCCTTGTATTGTACAGAAGGGTGGGGGATGGTGTCTCCGGTATCCTCGTCTACCACAATGCCGCTGATTGACTGTGCGCAAACAGTCTGCACGGCGACAAGTAGTAACAATATGATAAGTTTTCTCATCATTCCTTAAGCGTTCCTTTCTTTGTCTAACAGTTGGCTAAGTTCCGTGATAACGGCGTCAGGCAGTGTTTCGTCTTGCGGCGTGTCGTCCCATCCTTCGCCTTTCAGCCATACGGCACGGCAGCCTGCCAGCTTCGCCGGAATTATGTCTTTGGCCATACTGTCGCCCACGACCGTTGTCTCTTCCGGCCTTAATCCTAACGCCTCTACCCCGAGTATGAATATCCGCGGGTCGGGTTTCCGTATGCCTACTACGGCTGATTCTATCACGTTTTTGAACAATCCGTCAAGGCCGAACTCTTTTAACACCGTGCCGATGTTGCCATAAAAGTTGCTTACGAGCACTAACGGCCGCTCCGCAGCAATGGCTTCAATCACTTTGCGGCTCTTGGATGTTTCGCGTTTCACACCTTCGTAAATGTCATCGAGCATCCCTTGCCGCATTTTTGCGAGTTTCGTTTTGTTGTAATCGATGGCTCCGATGGAAGCGAGATGCTCCAATTCAAGGTGCAACTTAGCGTTGAGTGTCTGTCTGAAGGTGAAATCAGGCGTTACGATAGGTTGTGAACCCAAAGTGCGTTCGCCGAAGACGTAAGCCTCGCGGAACAGTTCTTCGCTCACAGTGATGCCGTGGCGGATGTAAACCCGCCATAACACTTTGCCCCAGTGACGGCCTCCGGTGTCGAGCGTGCCGCCGTAATCAAAGATGTAGCCTTTCGTCATGCCATTTTTCTCCTTATCTCCTTGCATAGGCTTTCGTGCCTTTTGTGCATATTGATATATAATATGGTGAGGACGGATATTTCAAACAGCATATAGAGCCACGGACAACCGGCAAGGCAAGTGGCGTAAATGCAGATGGCGCGGACGTTGAACGTCAGGATGTTTGTGTATTTCATCAGCGGTCGGCTGCCTTCGAGAAACTCGTTGCGCAGTTCTTCCGGTATGTGTGATACGTCGCCGTATTTCTTCTTGATGACGGCTGTTAATCTTTGGAACTCCGGCGAGCGCCGCTCCTGGCTCTTGCAATAGTTGGCGTAGTTGAAGTAAAACATCTTCTCTATCAGCGGACTACCTTTGGGCAGGTTGTCGTAAATCGCCCTTTGTGCGGCGTAAGTGTCAAGTTCGCTTCCTGCTTTTCCTTTAAGGAATAGCAGGTGTATCTGCCTGTAATAATCGGCTAACGAGCTTTGTGGCGAATGGCAGAGCACGCCGGCAATGAAGGCCAGTACCCATATCCATAGCCCCCACACGGTGTCTGTGCCGGGCATTTCCTGCCAAGTCATCCTGACACACAGTGCGGCGTAAATGCAGAAAAACCATATATCCCCGGCAAATCCGTCAAGCACGCGGCCAACGAGTGTTTTTTTATTTGCCAGCCGTGCAAGCTGTCCGTCGGCAGAGTCGCAGAAGTTTGCGAGCATCAGCAACACCACGCCGAGCGCGTTATGGCGTATGTCCGTGTATGAGAACATCCACGCAGCCGCCACTCCCAGTACAATTGACACTGCGGTTATTGCCGTAGGATGTATACCGAGACGCTTGCCTGCCAGTGCCATCACCAACCCGACAGGGCGGTTGAAATGCATATCAAGCCATTCTTCAGTGTCTTCAGATTTTATCGATGCGTTAAGTGCTTCTTTGAATTTACCCATTTTTTGCTGTCTTGCTACTTGCTTTTTACCTTTTTCTTTGTTTGTCGTTAATTCTTGACACCACGGCAGCGGCTATCGCTTCTGAGGCTTCGTCACGGCATACGGCGAAACTCGGCCAATCGTTGAAGTCAATGATTGCATACGTGCCGTCGTTACGCACTATGCAGTCGCCGCCATAAATGTCAATACCTGTAAGCGCGGCCAAGCGTTCGGCGTCGGCCTGTAAGTCGTTTTTAGCGAAACTGTATCCGTTCGGTTGTCCGTTGACAGCCTCGTCGCCGAATTTTGAATAACCTCCTTCTGCATGGTGGAAAGAACGGAAGAAGCCTGTTCCTGCCACTCCGTAGAACTTTACAAGGTCACCAACTACATTAGCTGTAACCACGACATCGGTGATGCCTCTTTGCCTGAAATGCGACAATATGTGGAGTTTCTCGTCTTTGTCGGCTGCGAATACTACGTCATCTTTGCATTGTGCAGCCTCGTCGCCGCGCTTTATCCAGTATCCGTAAATGTCTTCAAGTGGTGCGGCAGGGATGTTGTTACTCCTCATCAGGCTGTCGATTGTACTCCTTTTGCACTGCTCTACGCCGGTAGGGGAATTGATAACAATATGCCCTTCGCGTTCTTTTGCTTTTAATATTGTCAACGCTTGCCGGGTGCGCGCCATCGATATAACGACTTCAGTGTCAATGCTTTCCGTCAGTTCGTCTTCATTAATTCCACTAACTTCGTGTCCGTGGCTTGTTAGAACGTTGCCTACGGCGTCAATTATGGCACAATCTCGCTCTACGGAGTTAGGCGAGAAGCGCTCGGCGCGATACACTTTCAGTATGCGTGTCATATTGCAGAATGTAAGAATTGCTCCGCCTTTGCAATGTCTGTGGCATGGTCTATGTCGAAGGCTTTGCCTATGTTAAAGGCTTTCAGGCGGAAACCGTGGTTTAGCAAAGCCCGCTGGAAGTTGCGCATACGGCTCTCGCCTTTGGTTATACACCCTCGTAGCACATCGATTGCTTCCGCTTTCAGTCCGTAAATGCCGGCCGAAACAAAATTGCACCCGGATTTTTCGTCAAGGAAACCGGTGATGTTCATTTCGCCGTCAACAGCTACATACAGCGGCCGTTCGTCGTCAATATACTCGGTTACAGCCATCACGCCGTCTGCCGTTCCATTGCTTATTGCCGTCGTGAAACTGTCAATATAGCTTTTGAAAGTATCTTCGCTGAATACAGTATCCACCGTTGTGAGGCAGAATGGGGCGTCTTCCAGGTGTTCGCTTATTGCGAATAGGCTGTGCATAGAGCTGGGCGTATGGCCTTCGACGGCCGTAATAGGAGTATGTCGTCCATTGATACCGTAGTTTTGCAACGTCTTCAAGTGCGCGGCAACGTCTGCCATACTGTCGCGGTAGACAATGGTGACAGACTCGGCACCGTTGTCGGCGAATACGCGGACGAGCCTGTCAACCAGCATTTCGCCGTTGACTTCCACCAGCGGTTTAGCCGCCTTGATGCCTTCTTGCGCCAAGCGCGAGCCCTCGCCGCCTGCTATTATTGCGTATTTCATTTGCGTCAAGCCTTGTTTACAATCGGCAAAATTAGGCATTATCGTCGATAAAAGAAAACTTTTTATGCTATTTTTAGTTTTTACTGTTTGTTTAAAGAAATATGAGACATTGTGTGCGGAAAATGGAAAACAGCGCGTGACGGCATTAATCACGCGCTGTTGCTTGTTAAGGGAGCTGAAGACGGATATTCTGTTTACTTACCGCTATGTTTTGAAATGCAGCTTGCCGTTAATCGGTACCTTTATATAAAATGTTTGACCTGTATGACACACCGGTTTCAACGTTTGTGGCTAAGAGGTGGAAATAACGTCTCTTGTCCCAGTTTATTGGCCATCTGTAGGTTTCGACACCTTTGTCTCCCTTAGTCTTATAGCCTAAGTCGTAAGGGCTGAAGGTGCCGCTTATGTCCCATGTCCAAAGTTCCAGTTTAAACGTCCCTTCAGTGTTGATGCTGTATTCCATCTTTATTGTGTTGTCATACAGGTAAGTCAGTTTCAGCATCACGTCGCTGTCCTCACCTGTGCCAGGTGTCTTGACAGACGTCTCACGGTAATATTTTATCGAGCCGCCTACTTCCCTGAACGGTCGCATATAATAAGTTGTGTTAGGTTTCAGTCCGTCCATCACGGCGTAAGAGTCGCTGTTGGGGCGGACAGTTTCTAAAGTTGTGGTTTCGTCAAACACGGTAGGGTTAGGCGATGTCCCATAGCATACTCCTGCCGTGAGATAGTCGTCAGGGTTGGTGTAGTTGCCGGGATTGGCGTATTCAACATGATAATAAAGGTAAGTAGGATAAACTGCGCTGATGTCAACCAGCAGGTCGTTCACAGATGTTCCGTCACTGTCTCCATGTCCGATGTCACCGCTGCCTCCTTGGTCTTCCTCGTCGTCTTCCCACGGTTCATCTCCGCCCTCTTCGCCGCTGATTACGGCGTCAATCATGGCTTTGTCAGGTTTGACGTCGGAGTCCATGCGGAAGTACCACGTGGCTTCCGTGGTCTGTATTCCCCAATGTCCCCAAGCGTCAAGGCCACCTTTCGTTTCCGTGACGTAAGCAATGCCTTGGTCGTCGGTGACAAAAAACAGGTCGAAAGTATAACGGTGGTCGGCGTCCTGGTATTGTGCGCCATCCCAATAGCCGCCTGTGCCGCCGGCTTCGATATGTGTGGATAGGATTTCCAAGTGCAGTGAGTTGGCTGACGTTTTTGTGCATTCGTCCAATCTCGCCCCCAACATATCTGTGGTTGAATAGCTAAGGAAACCGAACGTTCCGTTATCGCTCTGGAAGAACGACACCGAACGGTAAAGTTCGCCGCCGTACTCGTAGAAGAAGTTGAACTCGTGTCCGCGTATGCTCGATGGCGCTTTGCCGCTACCGCTGCCGCCTCCTCCTGGGCCGTCGTCGTCATCGTCGCTGCTGCATGAGAACAACGCACCGACCGTGAACGCCATAAGCATCATAGCCAAAAATTTAGTTACTTTCATGTCTTTCAGTTTTATTTGTTGCTAATGACTTTATTTTTTGTAAATGGGTCCATTACTTTTTGTTTGTAACTCTCTCTTCATAAATGATATCTGTTTCAATATCCATTGCCGCGAGATAGAACATTAACGACCCGCTCCACGGACCGTCAAACTTTAAAAAATATTCCCCGGAACCGCCTTGTGTTTCATATCCAAAGTCGTGGCCGGCGTTTTCGCTGTATGAAGTACCGAAATATGTCAGGAAGGTCTTTGTGCTGTTTATGGCATATTCAGCCTGTAGTCCTCCGCTTACCCATTCAAGGTTGAGCATGATTTCACTGTTCGGGGTGCTGCCTACCGTTGTTATGGATGTCACTTTATTACCGTATGTGATTTTCCCATTTTCTTCTTTGAAAGTACGTATGTAATATTTTGTGTTTTGCGACAGGCCTTCAAGGTTTATATATGTGGAAGTTGACGGGTTGGCCCTTCCTGTTATGTCGTAGATTGTCGGGCGTGGTGACGTGCCGCAGCAAATGCCGCTTACACCCGATTCTGTTCTGTAATTGAGGTATGTTTTACCCACTGAGGATATTTTAAAGTTAAGGCCGTCATCATTGGGCTGCACGGTTTCGCTATCGTTGCCATCTTCGTCATTGTCTTCCCACGGCTCGTCTCCGCCCTCTTCGCCGCTGATTGCGGCGTCAATCAGCGGCGAAGAGGGCTTGACGTCGGAGTCCATGCGGAAGTACCACGTGGCTTCCGTTGTCTGTTTGCCCCACTTTCCCCATGCGTCAAGGGCGTATTTTGTTTCCGTGACGTAGGCAATTCCTTGGTCGTCGTCAGTGAACGTTAGGTCGAACGTGTAGGAATGGTCGAAGTCCTGGTAGTAGGAGTCGTCCCAGTAGTCGCCTATGTCTCCGTTGAGGTGTGTCGATAAAATCTCTATGTGCATCGTGTTGGCCGATGTCTTGGTGCACTCCTCTAATTTAGCCCCATACGAGTCTACGGCCGAATAGCTTAAGAAACCGAACGTTCCGTCCTCGTTTTGGAAGAACGACACCGAGCGGTAAAGTTCGCCGCCGTATTCATAGAAGAAGTTGAACTTATGTCCGCGTATGCTTGTGGGTGCTTTGCCGCTGCCGCTGCCGCCTCCTCCGGTGCCGTCGTCGTCATCGTCACTTCCACAGGAGCATAACGCGCCGACAGTGAACGCCATAAGCATCATGGCCAAGAATTTGGTGATTTTCATGTCTTTCAGTTTTTATTTGTTGTTAATTTTTTATGAATACCGCAATCAGCCTATCCGCTTTTTATTGGACTTTTCCAACAAAGCATTTGTCTTTAACTCCTTGGCGACCGCAGGGAGCGAAGTTTCCTTGAGCAAGGCGAAAAACTACTTTAATTCCTTTAACTGCTGATGACTGGTAGCTTTGCGGACAGTCATTAATTTTTTATAGGTTGTAGCGTTGCAAATGTATTAATATTATTCCAAATTACAAGCACAATGAATGGTTTTGTATATAAAAATTCGTTGTTTGTAAACAAAAGGTTTACACTTGTCTGCCTTTTCGCCGTTCTGAAGTCGTTACTTTATGTTTTGTTTTGCCGCTGTTTACTGTATGGGGTGTGGCAGGATATTTCCACAAACTATGTTGTCAGGTATCCAAATGAACTTCGGACAAATTGTAATATGCCATCTATTGCGATGCGAAAGGGCACATATTGCAATGTAAAAGGGCACCTTTTGCAACGCAAAAGATGCCCTTTTGTAACGTACTGGGTGTCAGCGTGTTATACGTTATGATACGCTATTTGTACAGATGTTGTCGGGGCGTTAGGGATGGATGTCTATCGTGCCCGAACCGGCTATGCGCTTCTCGCATGAGCCTACGCGCCCGTCTATGTCGATGTCGCCGCTTCCCGCTATGGAGCACTCGGCGTTCTTGATGTCGGCGTTCGACAGGTCGATGTCACCAATCCCCGCAATGGCAGCAGTCAGTTTCCCGGCCTTGATTCGGTCTACGCCGATGTCGCCGCTGCCTTCAATGGTCAGCGTGCATTCTCCGCAGTCGAGCGAGCGCAGCTCCACGTCGCCGCTCCCGGCGATGCTTATGCTCATTTTATCGGCGGTGAGATTGCTCTCCGATTTGAAGTCGCCGGCTCCGTTGATGCTTACCCCGTTAAGTTTAGGTGACGTGATGTAGACGTCAACATCGCCCGTGCCGCCACTGTTGAAGGGGCCGTTGTTTTTGCCCGATATTGTCAGCGTGTGCCCGTCAGATTTTATCACAGTGTGGCTTACGGCCTTGTCGTCGCCCCGTAACTGTATGGTAGTGTTGTCGCCTTGTGTGTAATAGAGGTCGAAACTGCCTTTTGACACAATTTCTGTGAAGCCCTTTGCTGCCGCGTCGTCAGGTGTCGCCGCAGTGGTTTGAGCCGTATTGCCTGCCATGCCGCTCTGCTTCCCGTTGGTACAGGCAGCTGCGGCGAATGCCGCCGCGATGATGATTGAGGTTGTTTTAATGTTCATGTTTTTTCAAAAATTAACGGTTCCTATTGATAAGACGTAAAAACGTGTTGGAATGTTGCATCTTGTAGCCTTTTTTTTAGATAAAAATGTCAGGCGGCAAGCAGCTTGGCCCAGATGCCTTGGCTGCTTGCCGCCTGTAAACTTGTCACAGCGAGCTTGTCAGATTGCCACTCGCAATTCCGTCTTTAGCATTATCTTCTGTTGTCGCCGAGGAACTTGTTGGCGGCGCGCAGCTGATGGCGCATGATGCTGAGGAACTCTTGGCTCTCTTGCAGGATGTTCAGGTAGAGCAGCGACACTTTCAGGTTAGAGTTGTCATTGTCGCGGTATATCCTGTCGATTACAACCTTTCGCATGGCCGAAAGCTCGTCCTTGCACTCGTCGGCGATGCGGAGTGTCTCGTCATACATATCGTATTTGTTGGTTGAAATCATCTGCTCCGTGTGGCTCATCAGCTCGTTGATTTTGCGGCGTGTTCCTTCAAAATTGTCGATATACTCCTGCGGCAGGGGGTTGAAGTTGTTGTCAATGTGTTCCTTCACCGGTTCGAGCATACGCTTAAGGCAGTACATGAACTGCTGGTTACAGTTTGCGCCGAGGTGGAACCACGTGTTGCGCTCCATTGCAATCTGTACCGGTATGCGGCGCATGGCCAGCAGCTCCTTGCGGCGGAATTTTTTCAGCTTGCCTTGCTCATCCTTTATGGCGCTGCCGCAGTGCCGCAGTTCCTTGCGTTTCTCGTTGCTGATGCCGTCGATTATGCGGTTGAATTGCTCAAGGGCGAAGCGTGTGACGAAGCTCTGTGTGCGTGCTACGTGCTTAGAGAGCAAATCCCAGACTATCTCCTTGTCGCGTGTGCGCATCATCAGCTGGAACACGTCGTCTTTCTTCTCCTCGCGTTGCTTTTTTGCAAACTGGCGGTTGCTGCGCCAGAGAAGATAAATGTCGAGCAGCATGAACGCCACCATTACTACAATTCCGCCGAAGTGCATCATTGCACATACAATGGCGCACGTTGCGAAGGCCACGCCGGCAGTGATGAACCAGCCGCCGATGACAGAGATTACGCCGGTGACACGGAACACGGCACTCTCGCGGCTCCAGGCGCGGTCGGCCAAAGAGCTACCCATTGCCACCATGAACGTGACGTAAGTGGTAGAGAGCGGCAGTTTGTAATTTGTGCCGATGATGATGAGCATGGCCGCAAGTACAAGGTTGACGGCTGCGCGCACCTCGTCGAAGGCGGCTCCGTCGGCCAGTATGGCCTCCTCTTTGTTGAAGCGTTTGTCAATCCAGTTGCGTGCGCCCTGCGGCATCACCTTCGCCACGGCCTCGCTCATGTCCTGGGTGAAGCGCACGATGCTGCGGGCTGCGCGTGACGAGCCGAACATCTCGTCGCCCTCATCCTGGCGGCTGAGGTCCACACTTGTTTTTACGACGTTTTGCGCCTTCTTCGACGTTGTCATCGCTACAATCATTATTATGCCGGCCAGCACGAGATAGAGCAGGGGACTCTTGGCCGACGACATGAGTGAAGTCATCATGAAGGTGTCGAAGTTGCCGTTGCCGTTGGCAAGGAAGTCCTGCATAGAGTCGAGACCGGCGAGGGGCACGCCGATGAAGTTCACGAGGTCGTTGCCGGCGAAGGCCATTGCCAAGGCGAACGTGCCGAGCAGCACTATGATTTTGAAAATGTTGACACGCAGCAGATGGAGCACCTCCATGAGTACGGTGGAGGCGACGAACGTCACGGCCATGAGCATTGTGGTGTTGGTCTCAATCCAGCCGCGTGTGGCCTCGCTGATGTATGGGGATGAGCCTAAGCCGGCGATAAAAATGAAGTAAGCCAGCGAGGTGAACGCTATGCCGCCGAATATGGCGATGGTGTAGCGCAGGTGTTTTTTATAATTGAACGTGAAGATAAGGCGTGAAATCCATTGCACGAATACTCCGAAGAAAAACGCTATGGCTACTGACACGAATATGGCTATAATCACGCTCAGTGCCTTATCGCTGTTGAGCAGGTCGTAGATGGTGAGCGATGGGTCGGCGGCCATTTTCAGCATGGCCAGCACGAACGTACCGCCGAGCAGCTCGAATACGAGCGACACTGTGGTTGAGGTTGGCAGGCCGAGCGTGTTGAAGACGTCGAGGATTACCACGTCCGTCACCATCACGGCGAGGAAAATGGTCATGACCTCGGAGAACGAGTAGTTCTCAGGCCTCATGATGCCGTGGCGCGCCACGTCCATCATGCCGGCGCTCATCACGGCTCCTATCAAGATGCCGATGGATGCCACGAACAGCACCGTGCGGAATTTGGCAACCTTGGCTCCGATGGCCGAATTCAAGAAGTTTACGGCGTCGTTGCTGACACCCACGAATAAGTCGAACACCGCCAAGACCAGCAGGAATGCGACTATCAAAAAATAAATCTCTGTCATAAAAAGACTGTTGTTTTATAAGTTTTGAATTTTGCCGCAAAGGTAGAAAACATATATTACAGACTTTTTAAACAGATGTTTCATTTGTGTTACAAATATCCGGTTTTGCCACATTCTGCTCTGTCTGTAACTCTTATTGCGAATGTATGTCGTTGGAAGTCAGAGTCTTACAGATGCTTGACAGGTTGTTGCAGATCCTTGGGCGTTTTGAAGGCGCGAGCAGCTGTTGAGGATGGTGGCTTGGGCTGCTTGAAGTTAAGGTTGTGTGGTATGTGGAAGTGTGCAGAGGGTGTGGTACCGGGTTGTTTGGTAGTTAAATCACACAGTCCATCGTGATGTCGTATGTGTCGGTTGGTATGGAGTCTTGTTTTTGGAAATCGAAGCATACTCCGATTTTGTAGGCGTGTGTTGCTTTCGGCAGGAAGCGGTCATAATAACCTTTGCCGCGGCCGAGACGGTGGCCTTCGGTGTCGAAAGCCATACCTGGAATGACGGCGACGTCGATGGCGGCGTAGTCAGTGAACAGTGTGCCTGTAGGTTCCATAATGTCATAATGGCCGGGTGCGAGGTCTGCGGGCTTGCTGTAAATGCGGATTTCCATGTTCTCGCCGTCTATTACACGCGGCAACAACACTGTTTTGCCGCTTTCGCAGAGCCGGCAGACTGCCTCATGGGTGCATACCTCGTCTGGCAGAGAGTAATACATTAGTATCGTCTCTGCCTTGGCGACGGCTGGGTGGGCAAGTAGCCGTGACATTATGGGGCGTGACTTTTCAATGAGTTGGGCTCCGGTGAATTGCTGCTTCAGCTCTCTTATCTGTTTTCGCAGTGAACGCTTGTCAATCATAACGGTGTGATTAGGAATGTGCTAAATTAAAAATTAAGAGTTAAGAACTAAGAAAATACTTCATAGGCAGCGCATATTTTCTTAGTTCTTAACTCTTAATTTTTTTTAATGGGTTTTCTTCGGGAATGCCTCGCCGCGTTTGAAAACGTCAAGGGAAGTCTTGATAACGTCGTCGTCGAGGTTGAGGTATTCAATCCAGTCCTCCTCGTCCATAATGTTGTATATTATGCGGCTGTTGATAAACAGTTTCAGGAGGTTGTACGACTTCTTTATCAAGAGGTTGCGTCGTTTCAGTCCGTTTTTGTCTGCATAAGTGGCGAACTTGTCCACAGTGTTCTGCTTTTCCAAGTATTCAGATAACTCCGGCATAGTCTCAAAGCTGCTCAGCTTGGGGCGGTTGTTGTCGGTGTAGTTGAACGCGAACTGTATGATTAGGCCGCTCATCGAGGCTTCCTTGAAGTAAGACGTCATGCCGAGAGTGTCTTCTGGCACGAATATGTCAGGCGTTATTCCACCGCCGCCATAGACTGTGCGTCCTATGCTGGTGTGGTAAGCCGGACCGGTGTGCTTGATGCTGTCTTGTGAGAAAAATTCTCCGTGCTGATAGCGTGACAGCAAGTCTTCCTCGTAGTCTTGGTTGTCGCCGGCAACATAAGGCTTCTGTATGCAGCGGCCTGACGGTGTGTAATAGCGCGCCACGGTGAGGCGTATCATTGAACCGTCGGGAAATTCAAGCTGTTGTTGCACAAGTCCTTTTCCGAACGAGCGGCGGCCTATGATAGTTGCGCGGTCGTTGTCTTGCATCGCTCCGGCTAATATCTCTGACGCCGAGGCTGAGCCTTCGTTGATTAGCACTACGAGCGGTATATGTTGGTAGCTGCCGCGGCCGTCGCTCTTGTAGTCCTGGCGTGGCGACTTGCGCCCTTCGGTGTAGACAATGAGGCGGTTCTTGGGCAGAAACTCGTTGGCTATCTGCACGGCTGACTTCAAGTAGCCGCCCGTGTTGTCGCGTAGGTCAACAATAAGGTTACTGAAACCTTCCTGCGACAGTTTGGCCAAGGCTATCAGCATCTCGGCGTAAGTGTTTTCACCGAAGTTCTTTATCTTGATATAGCCTGTGTTTTTGTCTATCATGTATGCCGCACTGATACTCCTTTGGGGAATGTCGCCACGCGTGATGGTGAACTGTCTCACCTTCTTTTCTCCGTAGCGTATCACGCCGATTTTCACCTTCGTGTCCTTCGGCCCTTTTAGTCGGCGCATGGCTTCGGTATTGGTAACCTCCTTTCCGACAAACGGTTTGCCGTCAACGCTGACGATTTTGTCGCCGGCACGCACGCCAACTTGGTCGGCCGGGCCATTCTTTATTACGCCCTGCACGTGGATAGTGTCGTTGCGTATGACAAACTCGATGCCTACGCCTGAGAATGAGCCTTTGAGGTCGTCGGCCACCTGCTGCACATCCTTTGCGCTGATATAAACAGAGTGTGGATCGAGGTCGGCGAGGATTTGCGGTATGGCGACATCCACGAGGGAGTCGATGTTAACCTTGTCAACGTATTGGTCGTCGATTAAGTGGAGCAGGTTGTTAATCCTGTTACTGCCAGAATTGATGATGTTGAGCCTGTTGCCGGAGAAATGGTTGGCGTAGAACGTACCGATCACAATGCCTATGACTACACACAGAGCCATGAGCAGGGGCATCAGGCGGTTTGACTTATTTGGTCTCATATTCGTCTGAGTTTAAGTAAACAACTTCTATGTTAGCTTTCCTTAGGAGCTGTATGCCGTCCTCAAGACGGTATTTCTCTCCGTAGACAACGCGCTTTATGCCTGACTGAATGATGAGCTTTGAGCACTCGATGCACGGTGCGGCCGTTACGTAGAGCGTAGAGCCGTCACTGTTGTTCGAGCTTCGCGCCAATTTAGTTATGGCGTTGGCCTCGGCGTGTAGTACATATGGCTTGGTTATGTTATTTTCGTCTTCACACACATTCTCAAATCCGCTCGGCGTACCGTTATATCCGTCGCTTATTATCATCTTGTCTTTTACTACGAGTGCGCCGACCTTGCGGCGTTCGCAGTAACTGTTCTCTGCCCAGATGCGTGCCATACGCAGGTAGCGGAGGTCTAACAGCAGTTGTTTATCATCTTTTTCGGTCATACATCTTTCGTTAAGGAAGTTAGAGAATTTAAGGAATTTGAAGACAAATATTTTGTCTTAGTTCTCTTGTTTCAACTTTCTTACTTTTTCGTCTTTTTTATCCCGTTCCTTTTCAGCAGGGCGTCAATCGTTGGTTCACCGCCTCTGAAACGCTTGTAGAGCGTCATCGGATGTTCCGTGCCGCCTTTTGACAAGATGTTGTCACGGAAACTTTGCGCCGTTTTTCGGTCGAATATTCCGTGCTTCTTGAACACACTGAATGCATCGGCGTCAAGCACTTCCGCCCATTTATAGCTGTAATACCCGGCGGCATAGCCTCCAGACATGATGTGGCTGAACTGCACCGTCATGCACGTGTCGGGTAACTGCTCCGTTACCATAGCCTTGGCCCATGCTTTCTTTTCAAACGGAATTATCTCGTCGCTGAACGGTTGTTTCTTGGTGTAATAAGCCATGTCAAGCAATCCGAAGCTGACTTGACGCAGACAGGAGTATGCCGCCATGAAGTTACGGCTTTTCACTATGCGGCTGATGAGTTCGTCAGGCAGCGGCTCGCCGGTCTTATAATGGAAGGCGAACGTGCGCAGGAAGTCTTTTTCGATGGCAAAGTTTTCCATGAATTGTGACGGAAGTTCAACGAAGTCCCACCATACGTTTGTGCCTGAAAGACTTTCAAACCGCGTGTTGGCGAACATTCCGTGAAGTGAATGGCCAAACTCGTGGAGGAAAGTTTCCACTTCGCCGAGTGTCAGCAGTGCCGGTTTTTCGTCGGTAGGTTTGGTGAAGTTCATCACCACGCTGACGTGCGGCCTCACGTTTTCACCTTTTCGGTCGATCCATTGGCCTTGGAACTCCGTCATCCATGCCCCGCCTTGCTTGCCTTTACGGGGAAAGAAGTCGGCATAGAACACGGCAAGATACGAGCCATCCTTATCGAACACCTCATAAGCCTTGACGTCCTGATGGTACACGGGGATGTCTTTATTCTCCTTGAACGTAATTCCGTATAGGCGGTTGGCAAGGCCGAACACACCTTTTATCACGTTTGATAACTCGAAATACGGGCGCAGCATTTCCGAGTCTAAGTTGAATTTCTTAAGTTGCAGCTTGTGAGAGTAGAAGCTGAAGTCCCACGGCTCCACTTTGAAGTCCTTGCCTTCTGTCTTTTGGGCAATCTTGGTTATCGCCTCAACCTCCTTTTCAGCCGTAGGCTTGTATGCGTCAATCAGGTCGTTGAGCAACTTATAGACGTTGCGTGCGTTGCCCGCCATGCGGTGTGTCAGCACGTAGTCAGCGTAAGTCTTATATCCAAGGAGCTGCGCTATCTCACGCCGCAGGTTGACGAGACGCTTGCATATCTCGATGTTGTTTTCCGCGTTGTCGTGCGTGCATACAGTGTTACGCGCCATATACATCTGCCGGCGTAGTTCGCGGTTGGTGGAGTATGTCATGAAAGGGCTGTAACTTGGATAGTCAAGTGTGAACACCCATCCTTCCACGCCTTGCTCCTTGGCCGTTGCCGCGGCGGCCTCGCGTGCCGTGTCGGGCAGTCCGTCAAGTTGTGCCTCGTCGGTGATGTGCAGCTTGTAAGCCTTATTTTCTTTTAAGAGGTTCTGTGAGAATTGCAACGACAGCATTCCCGCTTCTTCAGTCAGTTTGCGCAGGCGTTCCTTTCCCTCGTCGTCGAGCAGCGCGCCGCTGCGCACAAAGCCGTCATAACAGTTGTCGAGCAGCCGTTTCTCCTCCTGTGTCAGTTTGCGGTGGTGGCGGTGTACGGCTTTTATGCGCTCGAACAGCCGCTTGTTAAGCCTTACGTCGTTGGCGTGTTTCGTCAGTATCGGTTGCATTTTTTGCGCCAGCGCGTCGAGTTTGTCGTTGGTTTCGGCGCTTAGCAGGTTGGAAAACACTGTTGACACACGTGACAGCAAGTCATAATACCCGTCTTTGTCCTCCTCGGCGTTGATTATCGTGTTGTCAAACGTCGGTTTGTCGGGATTGTTGACGGTCTTCTCTATTTGCTCGTCGTCACGGCGTATGCCCTCCATGAAGGCTTCCTCGAAGTTTTCCAGCTTGATTTTGTCGAAGGGTACGGTGTCGTGCGGAGTGTTGTAAGGTTCAAAAAAAGGATTTATCCGTTGTCCTTTTGTAGTCTTTTCATTCATACTGACGTCTTTCTCTATTTTTGATTACAAAGGTAACAATTTTATTCGTTGTGTGCCGTATGGGCGTATATTTTTAACTATTATTTACCTGCCCGAAAGGCGCGAAAGGCGTTGCTTTACAATGTACAAACCACGGTTTAGGCGTCTTCCCGGCACAAGTCTGCATCTTGCTGACAGTCAGTCAGTTTGCCGTTCATGGCATATTGCGTTGCAAAAGGTGGTGTATTGGACTGTAAAAGGTGCCCTTTCGTCCTGCAAAACGCCACCTCTTGCAAAGCCGTTGGCCTCTGATGCCTTCGTCGTTGGCGTGCGGCGAAGCGTGCATTAGGCGCAACTTTATATGTTTTTTATTATTTTTTGCAATTATATGCCTTGTTTTTGGCAAAAAGCATTACCTTTGCCCACGCAACGGTTCACCGTCAGGTGATTAAAAGGGAACCGGGTGTAAGTCCCGGACAGTCCCGCTGCTGTGAGCCGCCCTTATATGGAGCAAACATTAAGCCACTGACATTTTTTCGGGAAGGCGTTTGCGTCCGGGCGGTAAGTCAGAAGACCTGCCTTGTGGCGTTATCTCTTATGTTCCCGTGGGATTGGGCATTTGAGACATTTAAACATTTTCACTTATGATTAAGAAAGCAGTCATCGCACCGCTGTGCGTTGCTGTCTTGTCGGCTCATGCCCAGACTGGCGTGGCGCCACTCGACAGCGTGCAGCGTCTGCAAGAGGTGGTTGTCGTATCTGACAGCCGCCAGAGTGTCATCCCGTCGCAGCGGCTTCAGGGCGACGAGTTGCGCCGTCTCAACAGCCTTAGCGTGGCCGACGCGCTGAGGTTTTTCGCCGGCGTGCAGTTGAAAGACTACGGCGGAGTGGGCGGAATAAAGACCGTCAACATCCGAAGCATGGGCACCAACCACGTAGGAGTGTTCTATGACGGCATCCAGCTGTCAAATGCGCAGAACGGACAGGTTGACCTCGGTATGTTCTCTCTTGACAACATGCAGGCCATATCGCTCTACAATGGGCAGAAAAGCCAGATATTCCAGTCGGCCAAGGACTTCAATTCGGCCGGCTCTATCTATATGTGGACGCGCCGTCCGGAGTTCGCCCCGGGCGAGACTTTCCACGTAAAGGCTACGCTCAAGGCCGGTTCGTTCGACTTGGTGAACCCTGCCTTGCTCATCGAACTTAAGTTTTCCGACAAGGTTAAGGCGTCGTTCAGCGGCGAATGGGTCAGCAGCAGTGGTAAGTATAAGTTTCGTTACAGGCGCAAGGCGGTAATGACTGACGAGATAATGTACGACACAACGGCCACCCGACAGAACGGAGACATACGTGCAACGCGCATGGAGGCAGCCCTCTTCGGCGACATAACGGGCGGCAAGTGGATGCTCAAGGCCTATAACTACACGTCGGAGCGTGGCGTGCCCGGTGCCATAGTGAACAACGTGTGGCGACGCGGCGAACGTATTTGGGATAATAACTCGTTCGTGCAGGGCACTGTCGAAAGGTCGTTCGGTGGCAAGTATCACGCCCGCCTGGCCGCCAAGTACGCCTATTACCTCACCAAATACGTCAACCGCGACACCACCGTGATGGCCATTGACAACGTTTACCGCCAGCAGGAGTTCTATCTCTCCACGTCACACCTATATAATATAACGTCATTCTGGGACGTGTCGGCGGCCTATGACGTGCAGTGGAACAAGATGGATGCCGATATGTACGGTTTCGTTTACCCCATGCGCTGGCACCACTTTGCTTCCGTGGCCACGGCGTTGCGCCTTGGACGGCTGAAGATGCAGGGCAGCGTGGTGTTCAACTACGTGCGTGACCGCGTGCGCTTAGCCGCCTCCCCAGGTGACAAGACTGTGTGGACACCGGCCTTCTTCGTGTCTTACGCTCCCTTCCGCGACGCCGGTTTCTCCGTCCGCGGTTTCGTAAAGCGCAGCTTCCGTATGCCAACGTTCAACGATTTGTACTACGCCGAGATGGGCAACTCGCAGCTGCGGCCCGAATATACCAACCAATATGACGTAGGACTGGCCTACAAGAGCCGCGCGCGCCGCGGCTTCCTGACGGAATGGGCGGTGCAGGTGGACGGCTATTACAACACCGTTCACGACAAAATCGTAGCCTATCCCAAGGGCGCGCAGTTCCGTTGGACTATGCTTAACCTTGGCCGCGTGCACATAACGGGCATCGACGCCACGGCCTCGTTGACCGTAAACCCCGTGCGCGAACTGTTTATCACCACGCGCCTTCAGTACACATACCAGGAAGCCATCGACGTAACCAACCCTGCGGACACGTACTACCGCGACCAGATACCTTACATACCGTGGCACAGCGGGTCGGCTGCGGTGCAGGCAACGTGGCGCTCATGGAACCTGAACTACAGCTTCATCTATACCGGCGAGCGGTATAACCAGCAGGAAAACATCGTCTACAACCACACGCAACCGTGGTACACAAGCGACCTCTCGCTGTCAAAGGAATTCAGCTGGAGCCGCTACACCGCGCGCGTTCAGCTCGAAGTGAACAACCTCTTCAGCCAGGATTACGACGTAATCCTCAACTATCCCATGCCGAAACGTAACTACCGTGTAACCTTAACGTTTGAAATATGATGAAAACAGGTGCTTTTGTGGAAGTTAAAGGAGTTAAGGAAGTTAAAGGAGTTAAAGACAATAGCCTTGCCGGTAGTGTCAATCCTGCGTCAAGGAAAGGCGTGGGCATCAGGCGGTTTGTTCCTTGCCTTGTGCGCGTTTTACCCTTTTACCTTTTTACTTTTTTACCTTTAATCCTCGTATGTTCATGCCGTGAGGACGAGGTCGTTGTACCTACGGAGTATGACATACTGCCCGTGGAGCTGTCCGGCGGCACGGGCGTCGTAGGGATGTACCTGCTTAACGAGGGCAATATGGGCAGCAACAAGTGCACGCTTGACTACCTCGACTATGTGCAGGGCTACTACGTGCGCAACCTCTACGCCGAGCGTAACCCGCACGTGGTGAAGGAACTGGGCGATGTAGGCAACGACATACAGGTGTACGGGTCAAAACTGTATGTCGTGGTGAACTGCTCAAACAAGGTGGAAGTGCTCGATGCGCGCACCGGCATACGTCTTGGGCAGGTTGACATACCCAACTGCCGCTACGTGCGCTTTTACCGTGGGCACGCCTACGTTACGTCATACGTAGGCCCGGTGCAGCTCAACAACCCCGACGCCGTGCAGGGGGCGGTGTACAAGGTGGACACGCTTACATTGCAGACAGTGGACAAGTGTACCGTGGGTTACCAGCCCGACGAGCTTGAAGTGCTGGGGCAATACCTCTATGTGGCCAACTCCGGCGGATACATGGCGCCCAACTATGACTACACCGTGTCCGTAATAGAGCTTGAGGGCTTCCGCCAAGTGGAGAAAATCCCCGTAGGCATCAACCTGCACCGCATCAAGGCGGACAACGAGGGCAAGCTGTGGGTGACGTCGCGCGGCGACTATAACGGCATACACTCTAACCTCTACGTGCTTGAAAAGAAGCAGGGCAGGAATGAGATGGAAGTGACCGACACGCTCGACATACCCTGTTCGAACTTCTGCATCAGCGGAGACTCGCTCTATTACTACAGCACCGAGTGGAACAACTACACCCAGAGCAACACCATAACCTACGGAATAGTCAACACGGTGACGAAACAGAAGGTGAGCGACTCGTTCATACAAGACGGCACCGAGGCCGACATCACCATTCCTTACGGCATAGCCATACATCCCGAAACGGGCGACATATTCGTCACCGACGCAAAAAACTACGTGTCGAGCGGCGTGCTTCACTGTTACTCCAAGGACGGCTTCAAGAAGTGGAGCGTGCGCACGGGCGACATTCCGGCGCATATGTGTTTTATCAGGAAGTAGTAAGTAGGGGAGGAGCAAAATAATAAGTAGATGTGCTTAGACTGTAAATGATGAATGGAATTTGGCAAGGTGCGATGCAAAATGCCACATATTGCGTTGCGAAAGGATACCTTTTACCTCGCAATATGGCATCTTTTACACTGCGAAAGACGGCCTTTTGCAAGGCTGGTGGTAATGGGTTGAATATCAAGTGCTTACCGATAACAATGAAAAGAGGGCTGGAAGTGGTAACGGACGGCCTGCCGACGAACGTTAATAGCAAATATTTTGGCAATGAAAATAACTGATTATATCTCGAAAATGGCGACATCAGGTCGCCGTGCGACACGCCTTTCATGCCGCAGGAATATGGCGTTGAGGACGTTGCCGCGCGCCGTGGGTATGGCCGTCGTAGTCTTGTTCGTGCTCGTGTCGCTGCCGTCGTGCACGCGCGACACCGAGAACGTAAGCTCCGGCCTTGACGATTATTACTACATCGAGCGCATGAAGAAGCTGCGCCTGTCACCGGCCTACACGGGCACGGGCTACCGATGGACGATGAAGACGGCCTCGGGCAGAGACTCGCTCGTGTCAACCGAGCGTGAGTACATCTTCCTCGCGCGCGACGAGGGGACATACGAGCTTACCTTTACGCTCGACGACGGCGGGCGCGGCTACACCCAGTCGTTCCCCGTCATGGTGGTGCACGAGGGCGTGGAGTACAGCCCTTACACCGCCAGCGTGTACGAATACCGCCCCGCTCCGGGGCAGTTTGTCAACACGATGCCCTACTACGAGGAAGGCGACAACGAGGAAACGATGCGACAGAAGGCTGAGGACGACCTCGTGAACGACGTCATGATAACCCTCGGCGCATACGGGGGTTACGTTACGTTCGCCTTCGACCATACCGTAGTGAACGTGCCCGGTGAGTACGACTTCTACCTGAAGGGCAACTCGTTCTATTCCGACATACCGGCCTACGCCGAGCGGCGCGGCGGAAGCAGTGAGCCGGGCATAGTGATGGTAGCCTTCGACCGCAACATGAACGGCGTGCCCGATGATGACGAGTGGTACGAGCTGGCCGGCAGCGAGTACTACAAGGACGCCACGCTGAAGGACTATTCAATCACATACAGCCGGCCCGATGACCACACGCCCGTAGCCGACCAGACCGGCGTTCTTACCGACACGCTCTACATACCGTGGACCGACAGCCGCGGAAACAGCGGACACATATACCAAAACATGTATCACACGCAGAGCTACTACCCCGAATGGCTAAGCGACGATGAGCTTTCGTTCACGGGAACGCTGCTCCCGCAGAACGGCGTCGACGAGAGCGGCTTCGGCAGTTACTACGTGCTTTATTCGTATCCGTGGGGCTACGCCGACAATCATCCTAACGACTCCATTGCCCTCAACAGTTTCGACATCGACTGGGCGGTAGACCGCAATGGTAATCCCGTCAGCCTGCCGGGCGTTGACTTCATCCGCGTCTACACCGGCGTGAACCAGTATTGCGGCTGGCTTGGCGAGACTTCCACCGAGATTGCGCGTGCGCAAGACCTGCACGTAGACGTGGAACAGGCCGCTGCGGCAAGCCTGTCGGCATCTGCAAGGAAAGGAGAATAATGTTTTTAGATAACCTTATGTTTAACAAAAAGTAAAGTTTATGAAAAGGAAAATTTATTTTCTGATGCTTTCGCTGATAGTCAGCGTAGCATCGTTTGCCCAGCAATTAAGCGTGCAAGGCGTCCCGCGCCAACAGGCGAGGACAAGTTACGCAGACGGGAATGCAACAGCTACGACGTACACAGTGCGCTCTGCCACATTGGAAGCCTTCACCGAAGCCTTGGATAAGGCTGTTGACGGTGATATAATAGAGTTTTATGG
>CALUGX010000003.1 GCA_944320285.1 uncultured Prevotella sp. | reverse complement strand
GTCGGCCGGCCGCCGTGTGCCCCAGGTGCAGATGGACGTGCCGCGTAGCGTCAGCGACAACTATGCCGCACTGTTGCACGAAGACCGTTACCCGCCGTGCCGCGCCGTCGTGCCCAAGCTCGACCGCCTTACGGTGCATGGCTGGATGAGCCGCCTGCTGGCCGAGCGCTTAGAGCGCAAGACCGCCGACATAGCACGCCGCGTGGAGCTTTGCGGCGGCTCTTGGGAGACCGCGCTGTTCGTGACGATGGCCAGGAACTACGGCTTCGGCGTCAACGGCGACGCTTTCGAGCGCTGGGCGCTGTCCGTGCCGCTCTCGGCCGCTGCCCGCCACAGGGACGATCTCTTCCTTGTAGAGGCCATGTTTATGGGCCAGGCGGGGTTGCTCTGCCCTGAAGCCGTGCCGGAGCGTTACCGCGCCGCCGCCGTGAGCGAGGGGTACTTCGGCAAGCTGAAGGCCGAATACGAATATCTGGCCCATAAGTTCGGGCTGCAGCCGATTGACTGGAAGGCGTGGAAATTCCTACGCATGAGGCCCCAGAACTTTCCCCACATACGCCTCTCGCAGCTCGCAAGGCTGTACCACTCGCGCCGTGCCGACCTCAGCCGTCTGGCCGAATGCGCCACGGCCGACCAGATGCGCAGTCTGTTGGCCACCGAGGTGACGCCCTATTGGGAAACACATTATACATTCGGTTCCACGAGCTGCCGCTCGCACAAGGGGCTCTCGGCCACGTCGTTAGACCTGTTGGTAATCAACACGGCCGTGCCGATGCTGTTCGCCTACGGCCGACACCGCAACGACGAGACCTTGTGCGGCCGTGCCTTTGACATCCTTGCGCAGTTGAAGGCCGAGAACAACCACATCGTTCGGCTCTGGCGGCAGTGCGGCTTGCAGGCCGACAACGCAGGCGACAGTCAGGCGTTAATCCAGCTCAAGCGCGAGTATTGCGACAGGAAGGACTGCCTGAGATGCAGAATAGGGTATGAATATCTTAAATAAATGCCCGCAAAATCTCAATTTCACAAGCGGTTAAAGCAGTTAAGATTGTTATCGCTCCTTACGGCTGATAAGGAGTTAAGACGAATGCTACACCCCTTGCGTTGTTTAAGAAACTGTTTTGATTAATTTGTTAGTTGTTTTCAGATGTATTATCGAGACGTTTATATTTGCTTTTAAAAAAAGTTTAGCGGGCTGAACGTCGAAAGAAGCAAACGGGAACGGCCGGTAAGACGCTAAAACACGGACAAAGGATATCTCCTAATAAAGAATATGTCAATCCTGTAAAAAAATCAAAACAGTTCCTGAAATCCACGTGTTGACCGCTAATTCGGCAAAGCGGATGACTGCGATTTCTCACAAGCCGTTATTGCTTGATTTTCAACAACTTAGCAACCATAAAACAAAAGGTGTCCTTTCGGCTCGCGAAAGGGCACCTTTTACGTTATAATCCGATACCTTTTACAAGGCGTTTGGGCATCTTTTACAAAACGCCGGAATATCACTTCATCACCTTGCGCACAACGGTCTTGCCGCCGGCCGTGGTGTACACCACGATGTTCAGCCCCTTCTGCAGGCCGCCGAGCTTCATGCCGTCGGCAGAATATATGCCTTGCAGAGTTGCGCCTTCAAGGGTTTCAACGGCGTCGATGCCTGAGGGCGTGTCGCTCACGGCGGCAGCCCGGCTCAAGCCTCCGAACTCGTTGGCGGCCTGTATGGTGTATTCAGCCCCCTCCTCGTAGGTGCATGAGGTCTCTGTCGTGAAGGCTTCCACCTTTCCGTCCTTGGTTATGACGTAGCAGATGGCGTAAGGCACGGCCTCCCACGATATTTTGCCACCGGTCTTGTCGGCCACGGGCACAGGAGCGGCGCAGGCCTCGGCTATCAGCTCCGGCTGCCAGTTGTCATCGCCGCGCAGCACATTCTCAATGGTGTATGTGGCTGCCTCCTCGTCGGTGAGCACGCTCTTGGCGTAGCCTTCCACCTTCCGGCCGCTGTCGTCGGTGTACCAGTAATAGTTGTTTCGGTGTGTCAGGTCGAGCGGGTTGCCGTCGGCGTCCATCGTGTTATACTCGGCGAACACGGCCGGAATGCCTCCCATAGTGTCATACCAGCCGGCGGCGGGTATGGTGACTTCGGCCTTGGTGTTGATGAATACGGTCTTAGGCTGGTTGTGCCAGGGGCGTCCCAGCCATACGTCGGTCTCCGACGGTACGCCCGGAGCTGTGATTACGTTGTTCATGAAGACGTAGCCCCACTTTGAGTCGGCGTCGTGGCTCGGCGCAACGATGTAGCCTCCCGACTTGCGCACGATATTCAACGTGTCGCCGTCAAAGAAATAGTCGCCGTTGTTATAGATAAAGTCCACAGCACCTTCGATAAAACAATTCTTGACGTATCCGCGGCAGTCAGACTCGCTCGGAGTAATCCACGTGTCCTGATAGCTGTACATTCCGCAGTCCTTGAACACCACGCGGTCGTTCTTCGTGTTAAGGGCGAGAGCCTGCGGACCGTCGTTCTGCTCAACGCCATACGTGTTGACGAAACTTATCCCCTCAAAGTACAGGTCTGAAGACTTGGCCACGAACGTTGCGCCTACATCCACGTGCAGGGCATTGTCGCCGCCGCAGAGCTTGTCGTCGGCTATCTTGACCTTGTCGCGTCCCTGGCCTATGAAGTGCAGGTATGGCTTGTTTTCGGGCACGTCAACGTGCTCGTTGTACAATCCTTCCTTGATGAATATCAGCCAGGGCTTTACCTGGTTGGCAGGCGCGGCGTCCACTGCGGCCTGCACGGTGGTATAGTCTCCCGTTCCGTCTTGTGCCACAACAGCATCGTAGACGCGGGCCTCCGGCTGCTGTCTGGCCATCGTAGTGAATGTGATTTCTACGCCCTCGAAAGCATTTCCGCTGCGGTCCTCTATGGCACCGGCGGGCAGCGTGAAGGTGTATTGCGTTGAATAGTCAAGCCCGGCGTACTTGTACACCACTGTCTTGCCGCTCACCGTAGGCTCAAGCGTCTCGCCGCCGAGCGTGGCTTTGCCGTCGCCGGCCGTCTGCACCTTCTCGTCGAAGGTCAACACAACAGAGCCGTTGGCCGTCACCCCCTCCTGTTTGTCAGCCGGGAGGGTGGATACGAGCTTCGGAGCGATGTCGTCATTGACGATTTCCTTGTCCGCCAGGATGAACAGCCCGGCCACGGCCAGTCCGTCATAGTCGCTTTCGCTGCCCACGAGAGGCGACTCCCAGTCGGGCATGAAGCGGATGTACAGCAGCTGTTGGTTCCCGGCCTCCTCAGGCAGGGCAAACTCGCCGCTCGTCCATGCGCGGTAAGGCAGGGTGTAAGTGCCGAACGTCTTGTATTCCTTTCCGTCCGTGCTATACTGCGCGTAGACTGTCTCGTGAGCGTTGAAGTCGTCGCCCAGGGCGGCCGACAGCACGATGTTCTGGTAACCTACGGTAGAGAATGAAGCCTCAAAGTAATACTTATCGGCCAGCGGACGCCAAGAGCGTGCGGCGTACTTACCGTTCTGGCCGCCCTTTTCCACGCCGCACGCCAGCCACGACGACGTTGTGCCGTCCTCCTTGCGGAGCGACAACAGACCGGCGTTCTCGGTCTCCGCCTTGTAGTCGGCGGCGCGTTCTGACGTCGGGTTGTCGTTGTAGAAGTCCCAGCCTACGATGTAGTCGGCGCACGAGAATGTGGCTTTGAGGTGTTTCTCGCCGTCCATCTTGACGTCGCGTTCGGCCTCTGTCGTGTTATCTTCCCAGTTGGTGAAGGTCAATATGCGGTTGTTCAGGGCCGTGAGCTTCACGTCCGTGCCCTCCTCGAAGTAGTGCACGCCGTCAACGACGTTACCTTCGGGCGTGAACTGCACTAAGTTCGGATTGGCCCCTCCTTCCAGTTCCACGTTCAGGGCGTAGACGTTGTTCTTCGTATAGGTAGCCTTCAGGCTTGTGTTTTGTGATATTTCAAACGTATAGGGATTGTCCGTAGATACGGTTGCGCCCGTCTCGTCAACCCAGGCTGCAAAGTGGTAGCCGAAGTTTTCGGTGGCTGTCAAGGTCAGGCTCGTGCCCTCGTCAAACTCCGTTCCCGCGGGATTTGAGCTTACCGTGCCGGCTTCAGCGTCGCCGGTCGTCACCTCCAGTGTGTATGACGGCACGGAAACAGGCGTCCCTGTGAAGTCTCCAGTCACCGTGAAGTCGCTTATTCCGAGCTGTTTCCCGGCGTTCAGGTTGTAGACATACACCCTCAGCTCCATCCTGTCGCTGATGTTGCCGAGGCCGGCGATGTCGTATTCATGTGTCGAGAAGCCTTCGCCGCTGTTGTTCCTGGTAGGATCTACGGCCGTGGCTATGTCCGTTTGCGTGCTTCCGGTGACGGCCACCACATCAAACGTGCCCCCGCCTGTGCCTATCTTCGATGCGTTGAGCGATAGCTTTTTGGGCGTAAGCGTCACGCCTTTCTTCATTACGATGCTGAAACTGACGTAAGACGCCTCGTCGCGCGTCTTCGCTATGTTCTCCGTAGGCTCGAAGGTGGCCACCTCTTCGGTGCCGGCCTTGCGGTATTCCTTAACGAACAGCTTGTCGCCAAGCGAGAAGCTGGCTGCCGATACAGCCTCAGGAACTGACACTACGGCCGACGTCTGCCCTTCCGATGCGGCGTCGAACGGCCATGCCACAGTAGCGTCCGTGGCGTTGATTTCCTGCTGTTGCGCGTCTTCTTGCGCAAAGGCCGGGGTCGGCAGGCACAGGCCTGTCAGCACGGCGATGATGCAGGATAGGATGTTTCTTAGGTTCTTCATATATATTAATTAGTAGATTATTTTCTCAGTTGTGGCCTTTCCGTCGGCATACTCTTTCTTGACGATGTTCAGACCGCTTTGCTTTCCGCTGCGCAGCGTGCCGTCCGGACCGTAATAGAGCGTGCGCACGGGCTCGGCTTTCAGCTCTACGGCGTTGTCGATGCCGACTGTTGAGTCAACGGCCACGCCGTGTACTGTCACGTCGCTGAGGCAGATGGTCTTGCCGGTGGCTGTTCCGTTGTACCACGGATATACGCGGATGCGGAGCGTCTCACCCTCGTTCAACGAGAGCACCGGCGTAGCCTCGACGTACTGCATATTGTTGGAGGGCATCTTGGTCATCTCAAATATCTGCACGGGGTTGGCGAAGTCGGCCTCCTTTGAGTAGTAAATCTTGCAGCACATACCGTTGCCGCCGCACCCGCAGACGAAGAGCGAGAGCTTGTCAACATTGAGCGTGGTGCCCTTGGCAGCCTGTACTGCGAACTCGATGTAGCGCGTTGACACTTCGTCAATATCGCCTTCGGGCCATACTTCGCCTTCGATTACGCAGCGTTGGGTCTTGCGGTCGGCAGTAAATCCTGTCCAGTCAGGCCATGTGGTATTTGCGTTCGGTGCCGAATACTTCTGCACCACCATGCCTGAAAGCGTCTGGCGCATGGGGTTAACGGGCCCGGTGGTCTCGCATTCGTCGTTGCTTTCAAGGCGCCAGTAGGCCTGGGTCTCGGCTCCTTCGGCCAGCGTCGCCACTGTGCCTGTCACCGGCACGGTGATTGTCTTGTCGCCGCTTGTCACGGTGACGGTCTCGTTTATCGCGCCTTCTCCGGCAAACTCACACTTCACCCAGAACGAACCTATCATCGTGCCGCCCTCGTATTGCAGTGTCAAAGAGCTTGAATAGTCGTTACCGTCGGCTGAAACCTGTATGCCATCTGACGCCGTTACCGTCACGGTGCCGCTCTCAGGCTGCAGGTCGAAGCCGCTGACCTGCATCTCCTTAGTGACTGTCATGCCGGCGTAAGCCTGTCCGAGGTCGCAGGCGGAGGGGTTCACGGAGAGCTCGCTCGTGAGGTTAATGTATCCGGCCAGTATGCCTTGCTCCTGCAACAGCTGTGCTGCGAGGCGGGCGACGAGCGTCGCGCCCATAGCCGAAGTATGCGTGTTGTCGTCAGGTGTGAAGAGCAGAGCCTTGCACTGTGCCGAGCCGTAGCCCTCATAGAGCTGCTTGGTGGCGGTGGTGATGTCGATGAAAGAAACGCCCATTTCATCGGCCACTTGCTTCATCTGGTAAGGATAATCCTGGCTGTGGTCGTCGGCGGGGACGCTCTGTCCGGTCTTTATGCCGTCAGCGGTGAGCACCGAGAAGTCGTCACCAAGGTCGTGCATACCGTTTCGGCGTATCGTCGAGCCGGTGAAATAGTTACGGCAGATGGGGCTAACGAGCACGGGCGTCGCGCCGAGAGCGCGCGTTTCCTCGATATATTTGCGCAGATAGTCCTTGTAAGTGCCGGCGGCCGTGGTGCCGCGATAGTCGGTGGCGGCGGCACCGGCCTCATCGCCCACGCTCTTATAGTAGGCTATCAGTTCGTCGCCGTCCATGCCGTCAGTCTTCTCGTCGTTGTGGGCGAACTGTATGAGCACGTAGTCTCCGGGCTTTATCTGCTTCTTCACAGACTCCCAGTAGGCCGATTCTTCATAGAAACTCTTGCTGCTGGCGCCGCTTTTGGCACGGTTGTTCACAGTCAGGTCGCCCGTAAAGAACTGCTGGAACATCATGCCCCAGCCTCGCTTCGGCGTGGTGTTCTCATCGTAGTCGGCCATCGTCGAGTCGCCGATGGTGTGTACGGTGATGGCTGACATGGCCGTCGATGCCAACATGGCGGCCGCAACCATAAGTGATTTTAATTTTCCCATGATGATTTTTTATTGTTTTAGGTTATTAGTAAATTGTGTCACGGCTATCTTAAAGTTTTCTTCACGGCTGCAAATTTAGCCTGAAAACACCGATGAAATGGGGTATTTTTTAGCGGAAAAGGTGGATTAATTGGTTTATTGCGCAGTAAAAATCCGGAAGTTAAGGAGTTAAAACAGTCAAGGATAACCTTCAGACGCCATCCGCCCGAACCGGGACGGGCCGCGAAAGGACACCTTTCGCATCGCAAAAGGTGCTCTTTTAGACGACGAAAGGGCACCTTTTAGCGTGTAAAAGATGCCCTTTCATAATGCGTTGAATAACAAGATGTTACGGACGTGGCGGCAAACCGCTCTTTCGGGCGTGGCGCCGGCGGTACTCGGAGGGCGTCATGCCGGTTTTCTGCTTGAACGTGCGGCTGAAATATTTGGGGTCGGTGAAGCCCACGGCGTAAGCTATCTCGGCGAGCGTCATGCCCGTTTGCACCACCATATTCTCGGCTTTCACCATACGGACGTGGCGCACGAAGTCGACGGGCGACATCCCGGAGAGGGTCTTCACCTTGCCGTAAAGCACCGTGCGGCTTACGGCCATAGCCCTGGCCAGGTCGTCGATTTTCAGGTCTTGGTCTGATATGTGCCCGTCGATAAATTCAAGCAGGCCGTCGGCAAACTGCTTGTCGGCGTCGGCCATGCCCGGTGCGCCGGCCGTGATGACGATGTTGCCGTCGGCGCCTTCTTTCAATTTGTCGAGCCACGACTGCTGCAAGCGGCGGCGCTGGTTGATGATGTTGGCCACGCGCGACTTCAGATAATCCATGCTGAAGGGCTTTGTGATATAGTCGTCAATGCCTTCGTTCAGGCCTTCTATGCGATAATTCATGGCCGTGCGCGCCGAGAGCACGATGATGGGGATGTGACATATCGAGGCGTCGGCCTTTATGCGGCGCACCATCTCCATGCCGTCCATCACGGGCATCATGATGTCCGTGATGATGAAGTCGGGCTGAACGGCCTTGGCTTTCTCAAGACCTTCAAGACCGTTGCGCGCCTCCGTCACAGCGTAGTCGGCCGAGAGCGTGGTGGTGAGGAAATAACGCAGCTCGTCGTTGTCCTCCACCACGAGCATCCGCGTGCCTTCGCCGGGCGGAACAGGGGCTGTCGGGGCAGCGGCGAAGGCGGCCTCCGGAGCGTCGTCGGCAGGGCGCACGTCGGGCGGCAGACCGCTTTCCATCTCGCTGTTCAGGGCGCGCAATTTGTTCAGGTCGAGCGCCTTGTCAACCAATTCGAGCATACGCCGCGCGTTTTTCCTCACAAATTCAAGGTAAGTGCGTGCCTTGACCGAGAGCGGTTCCTCGTCGAGCACTTGTCCCACAGGGCCTCCGATGAGCGTCAGCGGCGTGCGCAGCTGGTGGGATATGTCGGTGAAGAAGCTGAGCTGCCGCTCCTTCATGCGCCGCTCCAGATGAGCGTTCTGCCTTAGCCTCCACACGTAAAGCAGGGCAAAAACGGCGAACAAGGCAGCCACAATGTATATCAGCCACGCCCAACCGCTCTCCCAGAACGTGGGCAACACGTGTATCTCAAGCTCGCGGGTGTTGGCCGTCCACACGCCGTCGGAGTTGGTGCTCCTCACCTCAAGCGTGTAACGCCCCGGCGGTATGTGGCCGAGCGGCGCGCTGTGCTCCGCCCCCGTGTAGCTCCATTGCTCGTCAAGTTCCTTTATCCGGTAGGCGTAACGTATCTGGCGGTTGTCTGAATAGTCCAACGCCGAGAAGTAAACGGTCACTCCACGCTTGTCGGGCGGTATTACGAGCGCGCCGCCGCCGAGGAATGGAGTTACGTGTTGCTCGCCCTGGAACCTGACTCCGCTGAACACGATGGCGGGCTTGTAGGCGCTCTTCTCCAACGTTTCGGGCTTGAAACGCACATAGCCGCCCACCACGCCGAGCACTATCTCTCCGCCGGAGGAGAACGTGGCAGGCTCCGCCTCGGTAAATTCGATATCGTCGTCCCAGTCGTTCGGGCCGTACACATCTATCTCTCCGCTGCGGCTGTCGAGCACATTCAGGCAGCCTTCCCTCACGAGCCACAGGTTGCCACGGCTGTCTTCGGCCATCGAGAGCACCATGCCCTCGTCGGGCTCAAGTCCCGCCACACTGCTGAAGCGCACGCCGTTGCGCAGCAACGCGCCGCCGTCGGTCTGCTGGAAACCGCCGCCCATAGTCGTGACATACACCTTGCCGGAACGCTTGCAGGCGTAGGCATTGAGCACATCGGGGGCGCACAGCGACGTCGTGTCGCCACGCACATGGGTTGAATAATAATATTTTATCTTTCCGGGAGACTGCGCCTTGGCCGGGAATGTGACCAAGCCGCCCGTTGTGGAAGCGATGATGACACCCTGCGGAGTGATGGTCAGCTTCCTGATTTTATCAAAACCGCCCCGCCTGAAGGGGCTAAGGCCGCTGCGTGAGTTAATGAATCGCACTCCGCCGCGCCCGTCATCGGCGGCTATGTTGAGCCCGCCGCCGTAAGTGGCGACCCACAGGCGGCCTCCTGGTTCTTCCATGAAATCATAGATGTTGTCGTTGCTCAGCGATGCAGGGTTGGTGCCGGAGTGGGTGAAATGGCTTACGGCGTAACGTCTGCCGGCAGGTTTCAATACGTAAATGCCGGCTCCCTTGGTGCCGATCCACACCTCGCCGCCGCGCCTGTGATGAATGGCGTAGACACCGTTAGGCGAGAACACCACCGGTTCCGTACCCACACTGCCGTCCGCCCCGACATATCTCAGTGCACCGCCGCCGGCCGGCAGCATGATGAGATGACCGCCCACGGTGCCCGTCCAGACATTGCCGCCACCGTCAACCATCACCGAGCGTGTGTCGTCGCCTGGCACCGACGGGACAAAACGGAACCTGTGGAACTTGAAGGAGACAAGTGTGAGGTTGTGGTCGCCCGTGAGCCAGAGGTTGCCTTGTCTGTCGCCGGCGTACTTCACGATGCTTCTCACGGGAAGCCTCATGCCGAAATGACCGTTAAGGTCGTAAGGGACAAGCCGCTGCGTGGCTTCGTCGAAATAAGAAAAAGTGCCGCCGCGCGGCACTAACCACACCACGCCGTTGCCGTCTTCGTGTACCACGGGCTTGCGGGCTGCCGTGCCGTGCAGACCGGGAGGTGCCGAATTAAGGTAGGTCACGCCACTGCCGCCCACACCAACGAGGCTTACGCCCGGCTCATCGGTGAACACCCAGACGCGCCGGCGGCTGTCAGCGAAGATAAACCTGACGGCGACAGGCCGTCCTGACGGTGCTATCTCAATCATCCGCGAACGCCCGGTGCGGGTGTCATACATGGCCACGCCCTTGTCTGTGGCTATCGCAATGAGGCCGTCACCAACGTGTTCAAGCTGACTCACGGCCCCCACCCCGCCGCCGAGAGCAATCTTCTCTACTCGGCCGGGCGACTCAGGAGAGTAGCGGGCGAACAGTCCGTCACGCGAAGCGAAGTAGACTTGGCCGCCGGCTTCGCACATATATTCAAACGGATAGTCAAGGGCGAGACCGCCGCCGTAAAGCAACACGCCGCCACCCACGAACATCCACTCGCGCCCACGGCTGTCAGCCATTACCTTGCGGATGTGACCCTTATGGCGCAGGCGGCGCGTGTCAACCAGCGTTATGCCGCCTCCCGTCTTGGCCTTGGCCTCGTCTATGTGAAAGTTGACGTAGCCATTGCCGAGCAGCCAGGCATTACCGTTGCCGAGGGTGACGATGTTACGGGTGGTGAAACGGTGTGGCCATACCTTGCGTAAGGCCTCGTCCATGCCGATGTACGAGCACGAACTGCGGTCGAAAATATATGCGGCACCATCGTAAAGCGACAGCCAGATGTCGCCCTGTGAGTTGGGACGGATGAGCTTTATTCTGTTAGACGACAGCACGGAGGACGCCCCCGGAGTATCCCTGAACTTGCTGAAGCCGTAACCGTCGTAGCAGCAGAGGCCGTTCCACGTGGCCACCCACACGATGCCGTCGGCCGACTGGCAGAACTCCGAGACATTGTTGGCTGCGAGACCGTCGGCAATGGTGAACGTCCTCACGCGGCAATAAGGCTGCGAGAGAGCGGCAACGGCCGCCATGACCGCAACTGCGGACAGGGCGTGGCGCAGAAAACGCAAGACTGAGAGTGTGGCTTTCATAATGCAAGGCTTGTGTCCATGCCGGCGGCGGACGGCAACACGCGGCCTCCGCCCTCAGCTGCCGTCACGACTTACGGTAACTGAGGGGCGACATCCCGACGTGTTCCTTAAAATACTTGCCGAGGAACGACTGGTTAGGGAAGTTCATGTCGCGCGCTATCTCCTTGACGCTCTTCGTGGTGTTCTTGAGCTGCACGCGCAGTTCCGCCACGACATAAGAGTCAATCCAGTCGTTAGGCGTGCGCTTGCTCACCTGCTTCACCGTCTCGGAAAGGTACTTCGGCGTGATGCACATCTGCTCGCCGTACCAGCAGACTCGCCTCTCCTGCTTATAGTTGTTTTCCACAAGGCGGATGAAGTCGGTAAATATCATCTCGGCGCGGGTCTGCTTCTTGTCATAACCCGAATATATCCTGTCGATGGCGCTGCCCAGCTCGCATATCATGGCGGCTATGAGATGGCGCGCCACGTCGCGGCGAAAGTGGTTGTCGGCGTCGTCCACCTTCTCCCTGATGAGTCTGAAATAGCTCACCATGTTGCGGCTCTCGTCAGCCGTGAGGCTGAACACAGGATGGCTGCGCGAGAAGAGGATGAGCGACGAAAGCTCGTGGATGTCACTCACGACGTCGTAGAAAAATTCCCTCGACATCATAAGCACCAAGCCTGCGGAATCACTGCCCGGCACATAGGCGTCAACCACCTGGCCGTCAGGTATTATCATTGCGTCGTTGGCGTGGACGATGTGCGACACCGTGTTAGACGTATATCGCGACACGCCTTGCAGACAGAGGCCCACGATTATATCGTTGGTGCGGCGTGCGCCGGTAGGCATCGGAAACCGCGTGAAGTCGTCGAACAGCAGCAGGTCGTTATCAATGTGGCTCACGTTGCCGCGTGCCACTATGTCGGCTATCGACGAGTTAGTCAGTTCCATATTTCCCATTAATTATTCTGTTTTTCCGCACAAAGATAATGAAAACCGCATTAAGTGCAAAATAAAAACAAGAGTAACGGGCGATTATTTTTATTTTCATGGCGCAGTCAGCACCAACGTTGGCGCTGAAAATACTGTTTTTCACGGCATAACGACGCATAAATCAAATTTTATTCTTAAATTTGTCGCTGAAAGGAGACACTATAATGGGCAAGACATTATGTTTACAACAGTCGGTAATGCAAGGCGTGGTGTTGCTCACGGGCGACAACGACGCCATGCGCAAGATGCGGGTGTTCCGTCTTTAACTACTCAGCTACCGCAGGGAGCGATTGACTGCTTTAACGCCTCTAACTACTGACGAAGGGGAGCAAAGCGGACATTCATTAAATGAAATCACGAACATGGGAGGAAATAAATAATGAACCATACTGCTAAATCTTCAGCATCACAAAAAAGCGCGTCGACACGAATTAAAAAAAACATACTTTGCGTGTCCGCACTTGTCTTGCCGATAGTGGCGATGATGGCAGTCATTGCTTTAGCCGACAGCATCCATCTCCTGCCTGAAGTGTCATGGGCAACAACTTCCGTCACCGTGGCCGTGGCGTCGCTGGCGGCGATGCTCGTCAGGGCTTACCGTAAGAAGAAGTACGGCATTGTTGACACGGTGATGGGCATAGCCTATCTGACCTTCGCCGTCAAGTTTTGCCAGCTTGTGTGGGGGCTGTCGTTAATGGCGGCCGTGGGCGCAGGCATGGCGGTCCTTATGCTTGCGTATCTCGGATATGTGGCGTTTCTTTTCATATATGTACGGTGATGAGCCGTAATAAGGCACCTTTTGCACGGCGAAAGGTGCCTTATTGCATTGTAAAAGGTGCCCTTTTGCGGGGTAAAAGGGCACCTTTTGTGAAGACATTGACTATCAGGCAGTTACAAGCAGACTTGAAAACAAGTGGCGGCGAGGCTGCAAATTACTTTGCTAATAAATGATAATTATCCGCCGCCTGGGGCGCGGCGTATCGCTTTTTTGCGTATTTTTGCCTTGCGACAATGCCTGACAAAGGGGCACGGGGTGCTGACACGGCGCGCATTGGCACGGTTTTTGATTACCTATAAATAAAACCATAACTTAAAAACAGAACTATTATGCTAAACAAGAAGATTGAAGAGGCTCTCAACGAGCAAATCAACGCCGAGATGTGGTCGGCTTACCTGTATCTGTCAATGGCCGCTTACTGCCACTCTATCGGACAGCCGGGCATGGCAAGCTGGTTCGAGGTGCAGTTCCAGGAGGAGCAGGATCACGCCAAAATCCTGTTCAACTACATCAACCAGCGCAACGGCCGCGTTACGTTGAAGAAGATAGACGAAGTGCCTACGGAATGGGACGGCATCCTCGACGTGTTCGAGAGCACGCTCAAGCACGAGCAGAAGGTGACTTCACTCATCAACGACCTCTACGCCCTGACGCACGAGAAGAACGACTTTGCCACGCAGAGTATGCTCAAATGGTTCATCGACGAGCAGGTTGAGGAGGAAGAGACGGCCCAGAACATCATCGACAACATCAAGATGATAAAGGACAACGGCTACGGCATATATATGCTCGACAAGGAGCTTGGGGCGCGCACCTATACGCAGGCAAGCCCGCTGAGTTCTAATTGATAATTGAAAATGGAGAATTGAGAATTATGATTACCTTTTTACGTACTTGCTAATAAGACCTGAAATGGTAATCATAATTCTCAATTCTCCATTTTCAATTCTTAATTAAAGGGGTAATCATAATTTTCAATTCTCATTTTTCAATTCTCAATTTCGTAGAAGTTCTATCCCCTTTTCCCTAAATTTCTCGAAATCTTTTTCGCTCCGCAGCATCTTGCCGAGGGGCACGGCGCGGTTGTGGTCGTTGAGGTAGAGCAGCGGGCATGGCCTGTATTGCGTGCTGGCCACTGAGAGAGCGTCGGCTCGCAGGGGTGTCGCTATGCCGGCAAGACCGAGCATCGTATGGAACACTGACGCGCTTGTTGCCACGCACTTGGCACGGTTGGCGGCAAGGCTGACGGCGGTCTGCGGCCACGAACACCGGTAGGCGTCAGACGTCCAGACAATGAGCGGCACGTGAAGCTCGTAGTATGACGGCACGGGCGAGGCGTGCAGGAAGAGACGGCGGCTGTCGTCGAAGATGTTTTCACCGTGGTCAGACGTGTACACCAAGGCCGACTGTGCCCCCGTAGCGGCAAGTTCGGCAATGATGCCGTGCAGCAGTGCGTCAGTGGAAAGTATCGTATTGTCATACGCATTGACGAGCTGCGGGCGGTTCTCAGGCTTCGCCTCCGTAGCGTTGTCGGGCGTGAAGCGGGCCGCGCAGCGCGGGTAACGCTCACGGTAGTTGAAGTGCGAACCGTAAGTATGGAGCACTATGAACTCCTTTTTGCGCCCCTTGGCCAGCACCCGGCGCACCTCCGCAAGTAGCGCGGCGTCAGGAGTGTCGGGCCGTCCGCCCTTGCGTTCTTTTAGAAACGTCCACTCGTCGGCCTCCTCGCCGAAGAAGTCTATGAACGAATGGTTGGGTCTCTGGTTTGAAACAAACACAGTATGAAAGCCCGCCTCCTTGAAGGCGGTGATTATACTTTTCTCGAAATAGATGCTGTCGAAATTCTCCGCCGACACTGCTGACAGCAGCATGGGCACGCTCTTGTGCGTAGTGTTCGACTGTGTGACAGCCTTAGTAAACGCCACAAGGCCCTCTGTCTTGCCCAACAGTGGTGTTGTGCCGCGCCCGTAACCGTACAGGCCGAAGTTGCAGGCACGCGCCGTCTCGCCTATCACGAGCACATACACCTCGCGGGCTGCGGCCGGATGAGTGGCCGAAGCGTTGAAAGCGAAGCCCGCTGAAGTGTCGGCGTAAGCGTCGGTGTCGGCTGTGCGCTCAACGGCAAGCCCTAAGTTGTAGAATACGTTGATTGGATAAAGGTCGAGTTCGGCACGGTAATCTTCATAAGCAGCATAACTCACGCCGAGCGACACGGCACCAGCCGCCACGACAACGGCGGCCACACGCCGCTGACGCAGCATGAAGCCGTCTGACAGGCGGTCCCCCTTTCTTATGGAAACAACTGCCCAAACGAGCACCGGGACGTACACAATGACGACGCCCACGACGGCCGGAAGCAGGTTGCCAAGCAGTTCGCCGGCCTCTCCGGGATTGGTTGTCACAAGATTGAGGAACATATCCACGGCGATGATTGAGTTGCCGAAAAGGTATAGCAGTACCATCTGGAAGGCTGCGAAGAACACCAGCAAGAACAACGCCCACACCATCTTGCCGGGACAGCGGTTAAGCGTCATCAGCAGCCAGACGGCCCCCACGGGCAGCAACACATTGGCCGCGCACGCTGCCGGGGCCATCCGCTCCGTGACGCAGAGTGCCACGTTGGGTATGGCCAGCACCAAAATGGTGATAAAAAAAAGGCCGCGCGCCGAGGCGAAGCCCTTGAGTATGGTTTTCAGTCGTTTCATTCGATAGTGTTATTGGAAAGGATTGAAGGGCGGGAATACCGGGAGAACTGAGCTGTTCAGCGACACACGCCTTAGAAAGCCTCGTTGATGTTGAAGACGAAGCCCTGTATTCCGCTCTTGCCGAAGCCGTAGTCGAGGCGCACGTTGCCGTTTTTCTTGAACTCCCAGCGGTAGCCGAAGCCCCAGTTGGGCAGCAGACGGTCGAAGTGTATGGCGCTGAACTTGCCGAATACGGTGCCCACGCCCGCCCAGACTACCACGCCGTTACGTTTCCAGATGTGCTGGCGCAGCTCCACCTGGGCCTCCATCTTGTGTTTGTCGCGGTAGCGGCCTTTGTAATATCCGCGCATGGTTGACGAGTTGCCCAGCAGCGACATCGTGGCCCACGAGGGGTCGCCGAAGTTGAGCGTGCCGCGCAAGTCGCCGCCGAGGACGGCCCCGCGCCACAGTTTTGCGTAAGTGTTGAAGCGGAAGTCGGTGGTGGTGTAGGCGTAGCCGCTGCCCATAAACTTGGGATGGAACAGCTGTGACACCGTGGCGTAGACGCCGCGCGTGGGGCGTGTGATGATGTCGCGGGTGTCGTAAGCTATGGTGAAGCCCACGCCGAGGTTCCAGACGTTGCCGTCTTGTCCGTCAAGCAGTTCGGGGCGGTCTATCTCGTTGACGTGGGCGTAGTCGTAAGTGAACGACGGCCCGACGTATACATTGCGCACGACCTGCCACAGGAAGTTGGCTTTGGCGGCTATCTTCCACCTCTTCATCATGCCCTCGTTAGAGTCATCGTTGCCCATTTCGTAGCCCATTCCCCAGAAATTCTCCTTGAAATAGTTGGCCGACACGTCGTATTCTATGCGCCCGCGGCCATACGGGAAGAAGTGGGTGCCGAACACGCCGACGGTGTATGAGCTTTTCGTCGTTATGTCGCCGAAGATTGCCACGTCGGACATTTGAGCCGTGGTGTCGCGCCGGTCGGCGCGGTAAAGACCCATACCCATGATGCCGATGCCGAAACCTGTGTCAGAGCTGAAGTGCGGGCCGGGCAGTATGCTGAAGTCAAACTTCTTGTGTTTCCTGTTCTTATTGGTGTTGTTAATGTAGTTGAGCACCCAGTTAATCAGCCCTTTTTTCTTCTTTACGGTGTCAGGCTGTTGCTCTGTCGTCATCGTTGCCGTGTCCGCCGGCGTGCTGACAGTGTCAGGCAGTTCGGTTACGGGCACAGCAACCGCTGCCTTGGCCGTGCAAAGCATCAGTAAGGCGGCGAGTAGCAGTCTTGTCATTCCATGTATGTTTAAGCAGGTCAGTACACTAACCTTACGTTATCTATCCAGAGCGTGTTGCCCGGCGACCCGATGTAAGCCCCTCCGTGGCTCGATGAGAACTGCAGCACAAGATGCGTGGGAGCCTCGCCTGCCGAGGCCCATCCTACTTCCTTCACGGGCACGCTCTTGCCCTTGCTGTTGCGTGCGTAGTCGGTAGAGCGCAGACCCATTGTCGCCGCGTCGTAGTGGGGGTTGTGGCGTATGTCGCCGTAGAGTATCTCGTATGTCGCGCCGTTTACCCATCCGCCGGTGCTCTTGCCGTATTTCACCACGAGCGTGCCCACGCGCTTGGCGGTGATGTTGCCCTTGGCGTCTTCGGTGCGCTTCTGGAGATAGAGCACGGTGATGGCGTAGTCGCGCCCGGCCACGGTCTTGCCGCTGCTAAATCCGTTCTGCCTTACGCGGTTGGCCGTGCCGGCGGCCTTGAACATATAGTCGTATTTCAGGGCCTTCGGCCTGTGGGTGAACGGTATGCCGTTGTTCATGGCCTTGGGACCGTCCTTCGTCCCAGTGATGGGTTCCTTCATGTCGCCGAGAAAGAGGGAACCGGCTGCGAGCACCTTCATGTTCATCAGGCCGAGCACTCGCACTTTTTCGATGTGCGTCACGAGCTTTGCGCAGTAGCCGGAACCGTGCTTGTCGCGGTAGACCGAGTTGTTGGTCTTCACCACGCCCATCACTTTCGCCATGACGTTCGACGTGCCCCAGGGCGAGCCTCCGCCGTTGACGTAGGGTTTGTTACCCGTGATTGTGCGGTTGGGGCCTACCTCGTAGAGAGTTTTGGTGTCTCCGCCTATTACGCCGGACTCCTTCACGTGACGTATGGTCCAACGGTTCATGTCGCCGTAGGGCAGGAGCACGTCCTTGCCTGCGGCGTCTGCGCCCGTCGCTAAAAAGCCTGCGATGAGCGCAATGAATATTTTGCCGGTACGTTTCATTTCGGTTACAAAGATATGGAAACTTTTTTATTGAAAATAGTTTTTATACTTGTTTTTGGTTTAAAAACGTTAAAGCGGACAATTTTAAGGCCAAAAAGGACACACCGGTGTCTGTTCCCCTGCAATGCCATTTGCATTTTTTGCGTTAGGAATATGTGGCAATGCCGCCAAAATGTGTGTTACGGTGACGATTTATCGCCTGTTTCTGGCCAATGCCTGAATATTTGTATTAAATTGCGCATATTTGTAGCACAAAATGCAAATTCAGACATTATGAGACAAAAGACACCTTCAAAGAGGTTGATGCGGGGGACGATGCAGGCCGTTCCGAGGCTGGCGCTGCTGCTTTACGCCATATCGCCCGTGACGGAAACCAAGGAATGGATGTTTTATGCCAACTCCGCCGCTATTATATGCCTTTTTCTAATGTCAATAATTTATGCCATACATATTTATAAAAAAGATAAAAAAGAGGGGCTGAAAATCCTTATCGCGACATGAACGACAATGCAAGCTATGCCGTAATCAGTATTGCTGGCCTCATCGTAAGTTACTCTATGGACTTAACAAATATCGCCTGGATATGGTGGGGCATACTTATCGCAAGTTTGTTAGAATACGTTTGGCCAACCAAGAAACTGTTTTGATTTTTTACAGGATTGACGTCCTTCTTTGTTAAGCGACGTCCTTTGTCCGTGTTTTTAGCGTCTTACCGGCCGTTTCCGTTTGCCTTTTTCAACGTTTAGCCCGCTAAACTTTCTCAAAAAGCAAACATAAACGTCTCGATAATACATCTAAAAACATCGAACAAAAAAGTCAAAACAGTTTCTAAGTTTGAACAATATAAAGACAAGCCGTGAACAGGAAAATGCCATAACAAGACCCGCCGTATTATAAGACATATCCAAACGCCTTACAAAAAGGCACAAATCACAATGCAAAAGGTGCCCTTTCACGACGCGAAAGGACACCTTTTGTAACACACTGAATATCAACAGCTTGCAAAGACGCCAAATAATCAAGGCAAATTAGCCGTGCCGACGTGCCCTGACAAGACCGCCTGCAAGCGGCAGGACATTTGTCTTTAACTGCTTGGCGACCGCAGGGAGCGTTGACTTCTTTGACTACTTTGACTACTTAGGAAACAGCTACGCCTCGCGCTGCTTCGTGCCCATGCGCGCCTCTACGACGTTGATAACATAGTCGCCGAGCTTCTCACACTCCGACACGATGTCCATGTACATCGTACCGATGGCGTAAGAGTATTCGTTTGCGCTTATGTCGTTGATGTTCTGGCTGCGCAGCTGGTTGCGGTAGTTGTTTATCTCGTTCTCAATGTTGAACGAGCGGTTGGCGTCGAGCTTGTCCTTGCGGCCCGCCAGCATTACGTTCATCTGGGTGAGGCTGTCGTCCGTAAGCTCGAACATCTGGTGCAGGTGCTCGTACTGGCGCTCGGTGAAGTCCTCCTTGCCGCGCTCTTTGCGGCTGAGCGTGCGCGCAATGTTGTAACAGCTGTCGCCGATGCTCTCTATTTCGGAAATCTCGCGCAGCATGGCGCGTATCTTAGCCTTGGTCTCGTCGCTAAGATGGGCGTCGCTTACCTTGTCAAGGTATTTTGCGATTTCTATCTCCATGTTGTCGCTGATGCCTTCGTACTTCTCTATGCGGCTGAAGAGTTTGTTGAAAGCCGCATCGTTCTTGATGCCGAGAAGTTCGCGGACGAAGCCGAACATCTTTTGCGTGCGATCAGCGAAGAGCTGTATCTCCTTCTGCGCTTCGAGCACTGAAAGCTCCGGCGTCTTCATGATGGTGTCGCCGCCGATGTAGCGCAGGCGGAACTCGTCTTCCCCGTCATTGGCCTTGGGCTTGATGATCATGCAGACGGTTTTCTCGATTTGCGGTATCAGCCATATCAGGATGGCCGTGTTGCAGACGTTGAATGCCGTGTGGAATGCGGCCAGAACCACCGACAGGCGGGCGGGATCGAGGGTGTCGGTCTGCGGGTCGTAGCCTACGACGGAGCACACGGTATTGACGAAAGGATAGAACAGGCAAAGCACCCAGATGACGCCGAAGACGTTGAACACCAAGTGGGCAAGCGCAGCACGCCGCGCCTGAGTGTTTGCCCCCAGTGCCGCAAGGTTGGCGGTGGCCGTCGTCCCGATGTTCTCGCCCATCACAAGGGCGATGCCGAGGTATATCGGCAGCACGCCGCTCGAACAGAGCATCATCGTGATGGCCATCAGCGCAGCCGACGATTGCAGGATGCACGTGAGCACGGTGCCGATAAGCAGGAACACGATTATTGTGGCGTAGCTGCCCGTGTCGAACGTACTGAAGAAGCGTATAAGCTCCTCGTTGTGGCCGAGATCCATCTCGTCGCCCGTCTGACTGAGCAATGCGAGCGAGAAAAACATGAACGCTATACCGAAAAGAAAGTCGCCGATGTAGCGGTGACGGCGCGTGTAGATGAGCAAAATGCCTGCGATGAAAGCCGGGAACACGGCGTCCATGAAGTTAAAAGAAAAGCCCAAGCTCATTATCCAGGCCGTAAGCGTGGTGCCGATGTTGGCCCCCATGATTACGGAGATAGCTTGGGCGAGTGTCAGAAGTCCGGCGTTGACAAACGAAACGGTCATCACCGTCGTGGCCGACGACGACTGGACGGCGGCCGTTACGAACATTCCGGTGAACATACCGGTAAACCTGTTTTTGGTCATCGTGCCGAGAATGTGGCGCAACTGCGAACCTGCCATCTTCTGCAAGGCCTCGCTCATCACCTTCATTCCGTAGATAAGGAGGGCCAATGATCCGATAATCTTAAAAAAAATCCAAATCGACATATTTTAATTTAATTTGTTGTCGAACATTGTGCGGTGTCGGGAAAACGGAGTATCTTTACCAACGTTTAACCTAAAAACGCATGAAGAATGAAACAAATGATACAAATACGTTGCAAAAATAATAAAAAAACTTTAAACGTGCCAATAGGGAGCACTCTTTCTGAAGTTTTCCGTGAATTAAACTTAAAAATGGAATACGGCCCGCTGAGCGTCAAGGTTAACAACAAGGTGGAGGGCCTGCACTTCCGCGTGTACCACAACAAGGACCTTGAATACTTGGACATCACGTCGCCGTCGGGCGCCAGAGCATACACGCGCACGCTGTTCTTCGTGCTCTGCAAGGCCGTGCAGGACCTGTGGCCGGGGGCCGACGTGGTGATAGACATCCCCGTGTCGAACGGCTACTACTGCAACATCAATATGCGGCGCCCCGTGACCGAGGCCGACGCCCGCGCCGTGCGTGAACGTATGCAGCAGATTATCGACGCCGCAATACCCATCCGCCGGCACGAAAGCACTACGGAGGACGTGGTGAAGATGTTTACCGACATGGGCATGACGTCGAAGGTGAAGCTGCTAAAAAGCGTGGGGCGGCTCTACACTACGTATTACGAAATCGACGGGTACAAGGACTATTACTACGGCACGCTGCTGACCAACACGAAACAGCTGTACCTCTTCGGACTGGAAAAATACTATGACGGTATGCTGCTGCGCACGCCCTCGCGAAACGATCCGTCACGTCTGGGCGACCTGATAAGACAGGACAAGATGTTCGAAATATTCAAAGAGCACCACCGCTGGCAGAAAATCCTCGGCATGAGCACCGTGGGCGACTTCAACGAGGCGGTGCTCCGGGGCCGCTCGACAGAGCTTATCAACGTGTCGGAGGCCTTGCAGGAAAAGAAGATTTCACAGATAGCCGACATGATAGCGGCACGCCCCGACGTGAGGATGGTGCTGATTTCGGGGCCGTCGTCGAGCGGCAAGACCACCTTCTGCAAACGCCTGTCGATACAGTTGCTCACGTGCGGCATAAAGCCCGTACCCGTGTCGCTCGACGACTACTTCGTAAACCGGGAGGAAACGCCCAAGGACGCCGCCGGCGAATATGACTATGAGAGCATCTACGCACTGAATATTCCCCTGCTGAACAAGCAGCTCCACGCCCTGTTCAATGGCGAAGAAGTGGAACTGCCGCGCTACAACTTCCAGACGGGGCGCAGCGAACGCAGCGGCAACCGCCTGCGCTTGGGGGGCGACGAGGTGCTCGTAGTCGAGGGAATACACGCCCTTAATCCTGAGCTTACGGCGCAAATACCTGAGGCGAGGAAGTTCCGCGTCTATGCGTCGGCACTGACAACCATCCTGCTTGACGACCACAACTACATACCGACAACCGACAACCGACTGCTGCGACGCATCATACGTGACTATAAATACCGTGGAGTGAGCGCGGCGGAGACCATCAAACGGTGGCCGAGCGTGCGCGCCGGGGAGAACAAGTGGATATTCCCCTACCAGGAAAACGCCGACGCAATGTTCAACTCCGCACTGCTCTTCGAGCTTGCCGTGATAAAAAGCCAGGCCGAACCGCTGCTCGAACTCGTGCCTGAAAACACCGAAGAGCACGCCGAGGCGTACCGACTGCTGAAATTCCTGAAGTACATCGCGCCCATACCCAACCGCCAACTGCCGCCCACGTCGCTGCTAAGAGAATTTCTTGGGGGCAGCTCGTTCAAATACTAAAACGTCTCCCGGACAGAGCTTCTCTGCCCGGGAGACGTTTTATTCGCCTACTTGTTCGCCCTTGTCGCCGTCACCGGTCTCCATGTTGTCGATGAAGAGAAGCAAACGGTTGGTGATGTTGACGTCGCTGACGCCGCTGTCAAAGTCGAGCGAGAGGATGTTCATGTCCGGGAAAAACGCCTTTATGCGCTTCTCGATGCCCTTAGACACTATGTGGTTGGCTATGCAGCCGAACGGTTGCAGACTTATGACGTCACGCACACCCTGCCGTGCGCACGACATTATCTCGGCTGGCAGCAGCCAGCCTTCACCGAACTGGGCGCTCAAGGTGATTACCTTGCGGGCCTCGTCAGCCTCCTCGAATATGTCGTTGAACGGCGTAAAGTAACGGAAGGCGGACGCGGCCTTGTTCACGCGGGCCACGTATTTCATTATCCGCTTATAGGCCAAGCCGTAAATGAAGCCGGCAACCGACTTGCGGCTGATGTGCTTCTCTTCGTCAACGCGCTTGTTGACAAAGCTCTGCATGAAGAAATCGAGCAACAACGGCGGAACTATCTCGACGCCGCGCGACATGAGCCAGTCGGTCACATTCTTCTGGGCGAAGGGGTTGAACTTAAGGAATATCTCGCCTACCACGCACACCTTGGGGCACGTCTTGTCGGCACAAATGCGGTTAAACTCGCTTGCAGCCATCGCCAGATAGCTCACAAGGTTGTCGTGGCGGCCTTCGAGAATAAGACCTTCGCCGGCCTGCAGATACATATCGCGCAGCTTCGCGGCCTGTCCGGGCTGCTTCTCGCGGACTACGGCGGCGTAATAAAACTTGGCGATGCAGTCGCTGTAAAGCACCGAGTAAAGCGCGATGGGCATCAGCTTGAACCAGTTGATGCGGAAACCGGGTTGCTCGTTCTTTATCGAACTGCCGAAGCTGAACGCCACGACGGGCACTCCGCCATAACCGGCGTCAACCAATGCTTTCTTAATCAGCGACAGATAGCTGCTCGCACGGCACTGTCCGCCCGTCTGGGTCATGGCCACGGCGGTCTTCTCCGGGTCGTACTTGCCGCTCTCGAAGGCTTTAATTATGTCGCCTACGATGAGCGTCGCGGGGTAGCAAACTTCGTTGTTGGCGAACTTCAAGCCCCATTCGCACGACTCTGTGTCGCTCAGCGGCAGGTTGTCAACATCGTATCCGGCCACACGCATGATAGCGGGGATGAGCGGAGAGATGAAGGGTGTGAAATAAGGTATCAGTATTTTGCGCCCCCGACAGGCATCGTCAAACGCGGGCGTGGTCTCGAAAGCGTCGGCCGACTGCCGCCTGCGGGCTTCCTTCCCGGCGAACTTCAGGCTCTCTATCAGCGAACGCACACGCAGCTTCATCGAGCCGATGTTGTTGATGTCGTCGAGCTTCAGGAGCGTAAGCACCTTACCGTGGCGCATCAACAGGTCGCGAACCTCATCAACGAGGAATGCGTCCGGGCCGCATCCGAACGACGTCATTTCGACAAACTCGACGTCTTCACGGTCTGCACTCCACTTCGCAGCCTCTAAAATACGGTTGGGGTAAGCCCATTGCGAGAGGTAATGAGCATCGCTGACGGCCACGCGCTTGCCCCGCACGATGTCGTCGGTCACGACGCAGATGCCCATGTCGGCCAGCATATCCGACACCTTGTGCTGTATCAGCGCGTCGGCGTGGTAAGGCCTGCCGGCCAGCAATATCGTGAGCGCACCGCGCTCACGGGCCTTGTGGAATACACGTTCGTTATAGTCAACAATGTCGTGTACGTAAGCGTCCTGCGCGCTGACGGCAAGACTGAAGGCCTTGTTTATAGTGGTATCGGGCACGCCCAAGCGTCCGAGATAGCTCTTGCACTGCTGCAAGAGCAGCTTTTTATCCTTAAAACTTATCGTGGGCGAGTCTATCGGTATGTCTCCGGCCTGCACGCTCTTGATTACTTCGGCGTAGCCGGTTACTATCGGGCAGTTGTAGCTGTTTTGTTCGCCGCCGTGCCGTTCGTAAACAACGAATGGCATGAATATGCGGTCAACGTGCTTGTCGGTAAGGTCTTGTATGTGGCTGTGCACGAGCTTGGCGGGAAAGCAGATGTTGTCTGACATCACCATGCACGCGCTTTGCTCGTAACATGAGTACTTTGAACTGTCGGAAAGGCGCACTTCTATGTCGCAGGCGGTGAACAGCGTGTGCCAGAAAGGATAATCCTCATACATATTGAGGCATCGCGGCACGCCGATGGTGAGGCGCGGCACGCCCTTTACGCCGTCGCGCTCGAAGAGCAGGCGGTTCTTGTACAGGTAGGCGTTGAGGCCCTTTTGCTGCTTGTCGCCGCCGCCGTTGGTGAACACACGCTCGCACCGGTTGCCCGAATAATACTTCTGCCCGTTGTCGAAAAGGTAACGCACAACGAGGCATTGGTTGTCGCAGCCGTTGCAATGGAGCGGCTTCGACGTGTAATGAGCCTTGGCCAGCATATCGCCGAGGGGCACGGCGGCATGGCGGCGGGTCTTGGCGTAGAGTGCGCAGCCGTAGGCTCCCATCAGTTCGGGGATGTCACAGCGAGCCACTTCGGTGCCGGTCAGCAGTTCGAGAACTCTCACGACGGCGTCGTTCCTCATCGTGCCGCCCTGCACGACGATATGCCCGCCGAGCTGTGACACGTCCCTGAGCTTCAACACCTTGTAGAGGCAGTTCTTCACCACGGAGTAAGCCAGCCCGGCGGCAATGTCGCTCACGGTGGCCCCTTCACGCAGTGCCTGCTTCACCTTAGAGTTCATGAACACCGTGCAGCGCGTGCCGAGGTCGCACGGTGCGGCGGCGAGGCACGCGGCGCGCGAGAACTCGGCGGCCGTGTAGCCGAGTGTCTTGGCGAAGGTTTCGATGAACGAGCCGCAGCCTGACGAGCAGGCCTCGTTGATTTCGATACGGTCGATGACGCCGCCGGTGACGAATATCGCCTTCATGTCCTGCCCGCCGATGTCGAGGATGAATAAGACGTCGGGGTCAAGATGGCGGGCGGCGACGTAGTGGGCTATAGTCTCCACCACCCCGCCGCCAAGCTGGAAGGCGGCCTTGATGAGGTCTTCGCCGTAACCCGTAGAATAAGAGCCTACCACATTGAGCCGGGCGCCGCGCCGGGCGCACTCCTCTTGCAGCAGCCTCAGCCCCAGCTCCACCGCCTCGACGGGGTTGCCCTTGTTGGCGGCGTAATAAGAATAAAGTACGCGCGAGGAAGTGTCGGTGACTACTATCTTCGTAGTCGTAGAACCGGAGTCGATGCCGAGCAGCACGTCTTGCGCCCCGCCGTTTATCTCGGCTGTGGCAACGTGGTGGCGCGACATACGCTCTTTCCACGCGGCATAGTCGCTTTCTGAGGTAAAGACGGGACTCAGCGTGCCGGCATTGGCACCGGCATTGGTGCACCCGGAGGCGAAGCCGGCAGCGACATCGGCCAGACTGCGCGGCCGTTCGTCGTCAACGGCGGCCAGGGCTGCGCCGAGGGCGGGCAGCAGCGTGCCGTGTCCGGGCATGATGATGTCGTCGTCAGTGAGTGAAAGATAATCCCTGAAGGCCCGGCGCAGCGACGGGATGAACGTCAGCGGGCCGCCGCACATCAGCACGGGGGGCGTAATCTTGCATCCGTGGACCAGCGTGACGACCGTCTGCACGGCCACGGCGTGAAGTATCGAAGCCGCGATGTCGGCCTTGTCAGCGTTCTTGGCTATGAGGTTCTGGATGTCGGTCTTGCAGAACACGCCGCAACGCGATGCTATGGAATAAGTGTGGGCAGCACGCGCGGCCAGGCCGTCAAGCTCGTCCACGCCGACACCGAGAAGCACCGCCATCTGGTCGATGAAGGCCCCCGTGCCGCCGGCGCAGTTGCCGTTCATGCGCAGGTCGGCCGCGCGCCCGTCGCGGAAGAACACCACCTTGGCGTCCTCGCCGCCGATGTCGATAAGCGACGACGTTTGCGGATAATATCTCTGCACGGCTTTCGTGGCCGCAACCACCTCCTGTACAAACGGGTAACCGCTCTTCTCGGCGAAGCCCATGCCCACCGAGCCGGTTATCCTGACGCCAACCGGCGCATCGCCGCAAACGCCTGAAAGCTCTGTCAAGACGCGCGACACTACGCTGCCGGCGTCGGCATTATGGCGTTCGTAGCGCGAAAACAGCACGCCGCCGTCTTCACCTACGGCTACGATTTTAGCCGTGGTAGAACCTATGTCTATGCCTATTCTAATCATCTTTGAATTTCACAATCCTTCTTTACCGGGTGCAAAGGTACTAAATTACATCCTACAAAAGTTATCTTTAACAGACAAAAAATATACGAAATTTCACATAATATTAAAATAGACTTATCATCTGTCACAATCCTAATACAAGCAGCCGATACGGCGGTAAACGGCACATGAGCATACTCCCGCCATGCAAAAGGGCATCTTTCACACAGCAAAAGGGCATCTTTTACACAGCAAAAGGACACCTTTTACACAGCGAAAGGGCACCTTTCGCAATGCTGTCTGTAAGTGTCTGGCACACAGATACATACACAATACCGCCGGAACAACGATAAAGCCCTCCGCCGCCGGTGCCGGCGTGGAGGGCTTTCAGACCTTAAAAACTTAGTGACAATGATTGCTTGCTGCTACTTGTTATCGCAGATGAGGTTCTCGCCGGTCATGTCGGCAGGCTGCTCAAGTCCCATTATGTGCAGGATTGAGGGTGCCACGTCGGCCAGTCGGCCGTCCTTCACCGTCGCGCTGTTGTTGTCGGTAACGTAGATAAAGGGCACGGGGTTCAGCGAGTGGGCCGTGTTAGGCGTGCCGTCGGCGTTGATGGCATTGTCGGCATTGCCGTGGTCGGCAATGATGATGGCCTCGTAGCCGTTGGCCTTGGCAGCCTCTATCACCTCTTTCACGCAGTTGTCAACGGCCCACACAGCCTTCGCGATGGCGTGGTAAACACCCGTGTGTCCCACCATGTCGCCGTTGGCGAAGTTCACCACGATGAAGTCGTACTCCTGGGTGTTTATCGCGCCCACGAGCTTGTCTTTCACTTCGTATGCGCTCATTTCAGGCTTCAGGTCGTATGTGGCAACCTTCGGCGACGGCACGAGTATGCGGTCCTCGCCCTCATAGGGGGCTTCGCGGCCTCCGTTGAAGAAGAACGTCACGTGGGCGTACTTCTCAGTCTCGGCCGTGTGCAGCTGCTTCTTGCCCTGCTTGCTGAGGTATTCGCCGAGAGTGTCTTCCACGTTCTCCTTCGGAAAGAGCACGTGCACACCCTTGAACGAGGCGTCATACGGCGTCATGCAGTAATATTGCAGGCCTTTTATCGTGTGCATACCCTCTTCGGGCATATCCTGCTGCGTCAGCACCTGGGTCAGCTCCTTGGCGCGGTCGTTGCGGAAGTTGATGAATATCACAACGTCGCCCTCCCGGATTGTGCCGTCAACGGTTGAGTTGTTGATAGGCTTTACGAACTCGTCGGTTACGCCCTCGGCATAGCTTTCCTCCATAGCCTTAACCATGTCGACGGCCTGCTTGCCCTTGCCCTCTACGAGCAAGTCGTAAGCCTCTTTCACACGCGCCCAACGCTTGTCGCGGTCCATAGCATAGAAACGGCCGATGATGCTGGCCACGTGGGCGCCGTTCTGCTTGCAGACGCCTTCAAGCTCGCTGATGAAGCCCGCCCCGCTCTTCGGGTCGGTGTCGCGCCCGTCCATGAAGCAGTGCACGTAAACGTCGTTAAGGCCGTACTCCTTGCCTATCTCAATCAGTTTAAACAGGTGGTCGAGCGACGAGTGCACGCCGCCGTCAGACGTCAAGCCCATCAAGTGCAGCTTCTTACCGTTCTCCTTGGCATAGCTGTAAGCGTTGACAATCTCCGGGTTCTTCAGTATAGAGCCGTCCTTGCAGGCACGGTTAATCTTCACCAAATCCTGATAAACAATCCTGCCAGCGCCGATGTTGAGGTGTCCCACCTCCGAATTGCCCATCTGCCTGTCGGGCAGACCAACGTCCTCGCCTGAAGCCTGGAGCTGTGAATGCGGGCTTACGGCGTTAAGATAATCAAGATAAGGCGTCGGCGTATTATAAATCACGTCGCCCGCCCCATGTTTTCCGATACCCCATCCGTCGAGTATCATCAATAATGCTTTCTTTGCCATAATCTTTAAATCTTAAAAAAACCGATGCAAAGGTAAGAAATAATTAAAAATTAAGGGGTAATAATTAAGAAAATGTGTCAAATAGGTTCTTTCCTGCACGCGGCATGGCGCACAACGGCCAGCCCCGACGCATGCGGACACCCGTGTCTTAAAAACCTTGACAACAATGTCCCATATACGTTTTTATGATTGTAAATATACATTTTTTATACAATATATATTGATACAAAATGAAAGATATTTGAGTGTAAAAATATCACTTAACGACAAAACGTCAGAAAATCACTGATACTTTTGTTAAAAAACGGATGGCTAACCGTTTTTTTTTCATTTTTATTTCGTTCATGTTGAATTTATCTTTAATTTTGCAAAATCTAATAAACGTACAACCAAATTTTATTTTTTAGAGAGAGTATTTATGGAAAAAAGACTAACAACGATTTTGGCCTGCTTCTTCCTGTCATTGGGGATTGCGCTGGCCCAAACGTCAGTCACGGGTACCGTGGTTTCACAGGAGGACGGGCAGCCCGTCATCGGTGCCACGGTGAGGGTTGTCGGCTCGGAAGCCGGCACGGTGACCGACATTGACGGAAAATTTTCTGTCAATGCTAAACAAGGAGAAGACCTTACGGTCTCTTACATCGGCATGAAGACCGTAACAGTAAAAGCCTCAGACAACATGAAAATCGTCCTTGAGCCGGAAGAAACCGCTCTTGACGAACTCGTTGTCACAGGTTACGGTTCAGCCCGTAAGCTCGGCACCATCGCAGGTTCGGTGGCAACAGTCGGCGGCGAGCAACTCACCAACAGGCCTATTGCCAACGTAGGCGACGCCATGCAAGGTCAAGTAGCCGGCCTCCAGGTGTTCACGTCGTCAGGCGAGCCTTCGGCCACGTCGTCGATGAGCATCCGCGGAACAAGCTCCATATACGCCAATACAGAACCCCTTATCATACTTGACGGTAGCGAGGTGACACAAAGTACGTTCCTATCGCTCAATCCCAACGACATAGAGAACATGACTGTGCTCAAGGACGCATCGTCAACCGCCATATACGGTTCGCGTGCGGCCAACGGCGTAATCATCATCACCACCAAACGCGGTAAGTTCGGCGAGGCTCCCACCGTGGCCGTCTCAGCACAGTATGGCGTTTCTGAAATTGCCGGCGACTTCGCTGACATGATGAATGCGAACCAATGGCTTGAGCTACAACAGATAGCCAACCCTTCGCTTGCTGACAATGCAAACTATCAAGCGCAAAGGGCATATTATAAGAAATACGGCATTGGCACAAACTGGCGCGATGTATTTCTCGGAGGCACAGCCCCCACATGGCAGGTAAACGCAAGCGTGCGTGGAGGTTCAGAGACCGTCTCTTACCTCGTATCATTCAACCATTACGATGCCGACGGTATAATGGACGACTCAAATATGCGACGCGAGGCCTTACGCGCCAACATCGAGGCAAACATAACACCTTGGCTGAAAATCGGCTCTAACACAAACTTGGCATATACTAAGTTCCAAGAGACGGTGTTCGGTGCCGATGGCAGCAACAGGTCAAGCATATACAACAAGGCCTTCGCTGCACATATGTTTAACCCCGCACAGTCGCAATATGAGATACTTGGCCTCAACACCAGCGACTACGCCAACAGTACATTCGACGGATACGGGGAAAGACTGCATTTCTATGACATGATGGGAGCATACGATCCATATTGGGTGTCATCTCTCCAGCCGCAAGGCCAAGACATTGTGCGCATCAACGAGAACGCATTTGTAAACATTAACCCCATCAAGGGACTTAACCTGCGCTCGGCTGTAGGTCTTGAATTTGCCGATAACAGAGCTTGGCAAAAACAATACAATACAAAAGCTACAGATCCTGAAGTATTCCCTACAGGCTCACGCTCAGAAACTTTTGCCAGAACATACAGCTGGACTGTCACAAACACTGCCGAATACAAATTCAACATCATGCGCAAACATGACTTCACAGTGTTACTCGGACAGGAGTCACTCATACAGAAAGACACTGGCTTTGGTGTAACTGTTGAAGGCCTCACCGACAACCGCCTCATGCTGCTCTCCGCCGCAACACAAGACGGCGTGAACATTCCGGTGCAAACAATACAAGAACTTGTCAGGAACTCATGGTTCGGTATGCTCAACTACGGCTTTGACAACCGCTACTTTGTAGACCTATCTATCCGCCGTGACGGCTCTTCTCTCTTTGCCGACGGTCACAGATGGGCTACATTCGGCGCTGGAGCCATAATGTGGAACATCACTAATGAAAAGTTCATGGCTCCGGCAAAGAAGTGGCTTAACGATTTGCAGCTCAAAGTCAGCTACGGTACCACCGGTAACTCTGGTATCTCACCATATATGGCTCTCGGTCTTGTCAGCACTGGTACAAATTACAACGGCAATCCAAGTACTGCCATTGCAAACCCGGCAAACGATGACCTCACATGGGAAACAGTAAAGACATTCAACCTTGCCCTGAGCGGTAGAGTGTTCAACCGCATCAACTTCGACTTCCAGTTCTACAACAAGGTTACGTCTGATATGCTCATGTCGATACCTTATTCTTACACAACAGGCTTCTCTTCCGGTTGGGGTAATGTAGGTAAGATGCTCAACCGAGGCTTCGACTTCACAGTAAGCGCTGACATCATACGCAACAAGGATTGGTATTGGAATGTCAGCTTGAACGGCAACTACAACTACAACGAGATAACCGAACTCTTTGCTTACCAAGACGCATACACGGAGCCGAACACCGGTACACGTCTCGAAGTAGGACATCCTTACGGCGAGTTCTATCTGGTACGTTGGAGCCATGTTGACCCCGTTGACGGACAAAACGTATGGTTGGATAAGAACGGAAACGAGACAAAAGTATACTCTGAAGACAATGCCGTAATGTTAGGCAAGAGCTTCAAAGCTCCTTGGTCAGGTGGTTTTAACACCACAGTGTCATGGAAAGGCCTACAGTTAGATCTCCAGTTCACCGGTATGTTCGGACGCTACGTCATGAACAATGAACGTTATTTCACAGAAAACCCGGTAAACCTCACACGTTTCAACCAAACTGTAGACATGCTCAATATGTGGCAAAAGCCCGGAGACATCACTAACATACCGGCGGCCGATGCTGAAGTTCACATGGACTCACACCTGCTTGAAAACGCTTCATTCGTCCGTCTCAAGATGCTCCAGCTGTCTTACACGTTCCCGAAGAAACTGATCGAGTCAACTCATTTCATCAAAGACCTCAAACTGTTCTTCGTAGGACGCAACTTGTGGACGATAGCACACTCCGAATTCTCCGGCTACGACCCCGAGGTGAGCACAAACCTGACCCTGGGCGACTACCCGAATACACGCCAATACTCTTTCGGCGCACAATTAACATTCTAACCCCAACGAAAACAAATACATGAAGATGAAAAAAATATATTTGCTTCTCGCATTGGCCGCAGGGCTTGTCACCTCTTGCGACATGGACAAAGAGCCATACGACTCTATTCCAGACGATGAGGCGTTACAGTCTGTCAATGATTTCGAGCAAAACCGCAACAGTCTTTATTCAGGTTTGCGCAGCGCAATCTACGGTGAAACTTACGCTGCCGTAGAGGTGCAGTGCGATGCTTTCAACGCCGTAATAGGCTTCTCAAACAGCCTCGGCGAAGTGTACCGCTGGACGAAGACTAACCAAGAATCAATCTGTGACGGTGTCTACGCAAACTTCCAGGGTCTCACCGCACGCGCCAACTTCATCATAGACGGATACAACAAGCTGGATATGTCAGGGTTTTCCAACGAGGATGTGCAGACAATAAGGAACATAAAAGGCGAGGCCTTCTTCACAAGGGCTTACTCGTTGTTCATGCTGGCACAATATTTCTGCAAGGACTATGAAGACGAAACGGCCGACGACGCCAACAGCGGCGTGTCTTACAGACTTGATTACGTACCGTCTTCAGAGCCAAGCACATACCCGGCACGCTACACTCTTCGCCAGACTTACGAGCAGATAATCGAAGACATGGACAGCGCGGCTCTTTATGTAAATGACGTTACAGAAGAGGCGTCGTATGGTTACATCACGCAAAACGCAATTACCGCACTCAGAGCACGCGTGGCGCTGGCGATGGACGACTACCAAACAGCCATCAACAATGCCACTGCACTCATCGCAAAGAACGATGTCTACTGGCTTGATGGAACTACAGGTGACTTCCGCCAGCTCTGGCAGCAGGATGCGGGCAACGAGACAATTTTCCAGTTAGTCTCCACTTCATCATCAGAACTTCCTCCCCAATCGGGCATCAGGTATCTGCCTATGACAACCGACGGAAGCTCAACGCCTGACTACATTCCGACAAAAGGCTTGCTTGACCTCTATTCTTCTGATGACATCCGCAGGAACATCTATTTCCGGCACAACCAAAGCATCATTATCAGGAGTACAGGTGCTGTGGCAACTGTGTCATTCTTCAACAAGTACCAAGACAGAAGCCGCATTTATAACAGCATAGGCAACCAAGCTGAAGATTCTCGCTTCACAATCGAACCCAAAGTGTTCAGAATAGCCGAGATGTATCTCATCGCAGCCGAAGCATACGCACAGCTTAACGATACTGAGAACGGCGGCAGATACCTCAACGTCCTCAAGGCAGCCCGCATTCCGTCATTCAACGCGTCAACGACTTATCCCAACGCCCAGATGCTGATGACGGAAATTAAGCAGGAGCGTCAACGCGAGATGGTAGGCGAGGGCACACGCCTCTTTGACATCAAACGCTGGCACGACAATCTGACACGCTATGAGCCGCAACAGGAAGACGTATGTTTGATGCCTGGCAGCGAAAGCACCACCAACCTGACAAGGAATGCTGACGACAACGGTTTGGTATGGCCTATCCCCAAACACGAGACTGACACCAACCCGAAGGTTGTACAGAATCCTGGGTATTAATTAATGACTTTTAAAATAACTGAATCATGAAATATATTAAATATTTGAAGATTTTTGTGTTGGTGGCTGTTGGCTCGTTGTTTGCCGCATGCTCTGATGACAACAGCAACACTAACACTAATGAATGCACTGTCGGATTTGAGAACACGGCCATAACCGTGAACGAGACCGACAGATACGTCAACCTCCCGATAAACGTAAGCGGCCTACGCAACGGCAATGTGCGCCTCGAAATAGGAACAGCACCTGTCGGCAACAATGGAGCTGTAGAAGGAGAAGACTACAAAATAACAGACAAGACCCTCAACCTCAACACAGACTCGTCGTCAACAGCAACCATCAACGTGGAACTTCAGCTGCTTGACAACAACGAAGTTGACGGAGACCGCACAATGACCATTTCAATAATCAACGCTGAAGGTGCAGAGATTACAACAGCACAGACAACCATAACAATAGAAGACAACGACGACGTTCTTTACGAAAGGTTCTTCGGTACATGGATTCTAACGGCAACAGATGTGCTCAACGGCGGTACAATATCAAAAGAAATCACAATAAGCGGACCTACAAATGCTAACAGCCCGCACTACGAGAACCGCCTCTATGCTACGTCAACAAATCTGCTTAACCAGGAAGAAACATTTAACTGGGACTTCCTTTGGACTTATGACGAAGCATCAAATACAGGAACACTCTCGTTCGTCTGCACGTCTCCGATAGGAAATATCACTTATACCGATCAAAATACCGGCGAGGAAGCCACAACACAAGCCTCATGGTATGGAATGAGCGGGACTACTGACGGGACTACGATAGAAATGTCTACCGTTTATGTTGGGCAGTGGTCAATTAGCGATGACGGTGTCACACCAAGCACAATATCATTCGCCAACAATACCAATGACTTAGGTATAGCAGCACTTTCTGCGAATTTATTGGCCTGTCGATACAGCAACATAACTCTTACAAAAAAGTGATACAGAAACAGGAAGGTTTATAACTATTCTGACAACAAAAGGAAGCATGTTCGTCATGCTTCCTTTTTCCCGTTAAACGAACATCTTAAAGTCTTAAAATATGAAAAAACTTTTATTCTCTTTATGTTTCCTGCTTGCATTCTCAAGCAATGCCTGGAGCAAGCAGCGCAGTCTTGACGAAATGAAGGCTGCCGCCGGTAAAGTGATAACCAACAAAGGCGGAGCACGCAGCGTGGCTGCAATGAAGGTTATAAATCAAAATGCCCAGCTAACAGTATTAGGATATGCAGGCGGAGGCTACGCAGTGATAGCCAACGATGACCGTTTCCCGGCTGTATTCGGATATTCAGACGCAACCCAGACTGACGAAATCCCAACAAACGTACAATGGTGGATGAATGCAGTAACCGAGGCTCTTGAGACAGCCACGGCTAACGGACAGAGTGTCGAGCGATCTGCCGTTCCCGCAAGCTACAAGAGCGCCGTGCCACAAATGCTTACTTGCACATGGGGACAAGAGGCGCCATTCAACAGACTTTGTCCCACATATACGACAGCAGGAGGCGAAATGAATTACATCACAGGTTGTGTTGCCACGGCAATGTCACAGATAATGTATTACTACAAATGGCCTGTCACAGGCTTCGGTTCGAAGAGATATTACTTCACACCAGAAGGTGGAGGCAATCGCCTTAATCTCAACGCAAACTTTGGCGAAACAACATACGATTGGAATAGTATGCTCAACTCGTATGACAATGGTTACAACGACACACAAGCGGAGGCCGTGGCTACACTAATGTACCATTGCGGAGTGGCCGTAGAGATGCAGTACAACCAGTCTGGCAGCGGTGCACGACCAGACATGGCGTGCAAAGCCCTGCGTGAATATTTCCGCTACAACGACAACATCAAAATGTACACACGCGATTATTTTCCACAGGAAGAATGGATGAACATCGTTTACAGGGAACTTAATGACAACTGCCCGCTGCTCTATGGTGGCAGCACTCTGGCTGGTGAAGGCCGTGACGGTGCCGGCCACTCATTTGTCATTGACGGATACAACGAAGACGGCCTCGTACACGTAAACTGGGGATGGGACGGCGCTTATGACGGCTATTATGACATATCAATGCTTAACCCGCAGAATTATCCTACTGGATTTGTCGCTGGCCAAAGCATGATTATCGTAAGAACAGAGAATGACAACCGCTTTACTGAACCATACAAATCAATGCTATGCCTCATTGACAATCTCAAAATCACGAACAACGGAACATCGCTCACATGTGACCAAAACACTATGATAGCCAATGTTGACATAGACATTTTCGAAGGCAATGTCATGTTAGTTGCAACAAACATGGATACCAATGTAACTACGGAACTCGGCAATGTTGCCAACTCTGTAATCATTGAGTATGGCAATGGAGCTTCAGTAATGCCGTTACCCATCAGTGTCGCTTCGCTTCCCGATGGCAAATATCGTGTTTACCTTGCAAGCAAATCTTTCTATGAAAACGAGGCACAGCCAGTACGCAGCAACGAAAAAGTAAACAACAGTTATATAATGACTAAGAATGGCACAAGCATAACGCTCACCGCCGAGAACAATTCAAACTGGACATCAGGCATAACCAACGTAGAAACCGCAAGCGAAGATGACGGCATCGTACGCGTGTACAACATTTCAGGTGTTATGGTGTACTCAGCACCGGCCAACGCATTCAACGTCAATGATATACCTGCAACCGGTGTGCTGATAATCAAGAATGGAGACAATATTACTAAAGTGAAAAAATAACAATAAAAATATCATTTATGAAGAAAATTATATTTTCAATGACTGCACTCCTTGTTCTGCCTTTAACTGTATTGGCCGGACCAAGAAGTCTTAACGAGATTAAGGCTGCCGCACGTAAGGCAATACCGACATCGCAGACCAGTGCACGTTCAACATCCGGAGGTGAGCTTAAAGTGCTCAAGGTGATGAACCAGCTGACAGTGCTCGGCTATGATAACGGCGGCTTTGCCGTAATTGCCAACGATGACAGCTTTGCTCCCGTACTTGGCTATTCTGACAAAAAAGCCGGCGACAATCTGCCGCCAGCCATGCAGTGGTGGCTTGAGGCTGCCAATGCTTCTCTTGAAGCCCAGCTTGACAAAGGTGTACAGACACGTGCTGCTTCTGATATTCCAGAAGGTTACGAAAAGAGCGTAGCCCCTCTGCTCACAACCACATGGGGACAGGAAGAACCGTACAACGCGCTGACTCCAGTCTATACATCCGATGCCGGCGAGACACACTATTACACCGGATGTGTAGCTACAGCAATGGCACAGATAATGAACTATTACGAATCTCCAGTGAAAGGTAAAGGCTCATCATCATATATGTTCACACCGCCCGCTGGCCAAGGCTCTCAGCAGATGCTTTACGCCAACTACGAAAATACAGTGTATGACTGGGACAACATGCTTGACTCTTACACAGGGACATACAGCGAAGCCAACGCCACAGCCGTGTCAACGCTGATGTACCATTGCGGCGTATCGGTGCAGATGCAATATAACGAGACCGGTAGCGGTGCACGCTCGGTTGACGCCTGCAACGCCCTTCGCAATTACTTCGGTTACGACGAGAACATTAAGCTCTACAACCGCAGCGTAACCCCAGTAAAAGAATGGATGTCGATTGTTTACAGAGAACTTAACGATCACTGCCCCATACTTTACAGCGGAATGCGGGCCGACGGCTTCGGTCACTCGTTCGTTTTAGATGGATATGACGAAGACGGCCTTGTACACGTCAACTGGGGATGGGAAGGAGAGTCTGACGGCTACTTTAATATAGCCCCTCTCAACGGCTTTTCCAACCAGCAAGAAATGGTCGTAGTACGCCTTGCCGATGACAACCGCTACAACGAAACTTACAAGTCGCGCTGGGGGTGCAACGGCGCGTTGACCATGAGCGTGACCGGCACTAACATCTCCATAGCGCTGCTGTCTTCACAATCCGGTTTCTTCAACGCCTGCGCCGACAACTTTAGCGGCGTGGTGTCTGTCGTAGCCGAGAATATGGAAGATGGCACCATCACGGCGCTGTCTTCGAGCCTTGACAACATAATGCCGCAGAAAGACGTGGTCTACAGCTACGGTTTCACTCTCACAGATGGTGCTCTTTTGGCAAGTTTTGGCAGACTTATGGACGGCCAATACAGGATTTACTTCGCCTCAAAAGACGAGAAGGAAAGCGAATGGCAACCAGTGCTCAGCAGCGAGTACAACAACAACAACTATATCTTCACGCTCGACACGTCACAAGGCATCAACGCCACAATCACCCCGGGCGACCCGCAATGGACCACAGGCGTCGAGAATGTCGTTGCGGCTGACAATACCGACGACGGCATGGCACGTGTCTACACGGCAAGCGGAGTGGAGGTGTATGCTGCGCCGGCTGCCTCGTTCAGCATCGACGACGTGCCCGCCACGGGCCTGCTCATCGTGAAGAAGGGCGGAGAGACCACCAAGGTGATGAAGAAATAAGAATCAAGAAATCAAGAGTAAAAAAAGTCCTTGCGGGCGGTTTAGCCCGGCAAGGACTTTTTTTTTAGAAACTGTTTTGAATTTCTACAAAAAGCTTTTCTTGGCTTGATGTATTCGTTTTCGTGTGTGCTTTGAGTAATTTATTTGTCCTTTCCGCTTCTGTTCTTTGTCAGATAGCCCGCTATTTTCCTCATCATAGAAGCAGAAATGCCTCAAAAACTCATCCCAAATCATCGCACGATAAATTCAAAACAGTTTCTTATTAATAAGTGATAACTGAGAGTTAAGGAAATATGCCTGCCGATAAAACATGGCCGGCAAGTCATATTTTATTAACTCATGCTTCACTTCGCCTTTCCGCTCACGTTGCGGAGCATACGGTCGATGCACTTGCGCTTGAGGGCCATGTCGGGATGTACGTATAGGTTGAGCGTGGTGCTGATGTTGGCATGTCCGAGCAGGGCGCTTACCGTCTTGCAGTCACACTGGCTTTCGATGCAGCGGGTGGCGAAGGTGTGGCGCAGGCCGTGGAACTTCTTGATGGGGACGCCGAGGCGTTCGGTGAGCCTACGGAAATAGATGCGGTAAAGATGCGGTTCCACCGGCTTCAGGTCACCGGATATGACGTAAGCCGAGGGGTCGGCAAACCGTGCCATAGGTCTCAACATGGAAGTCAGGTTACCGCTCAGGGGGATGACGCGCTGTGAGTTTGGCGTCTTGGGCGAATTGACCACCACGCGCGTAATCCGGCGTCCGCCGTCATCGGTGTAGATGCGGCTCACGGTGCGCCTGACGGCGAGCAGGCGCAGACGCAGGTCGATGTCGCCCCATTGAAGGCCGCAAATCTCGCCGATGCGCAGCCCCGTGCACAGACAGATGTATATTCCGAGGTTGCGCGGTGTGAGGTGGTTGACGAGGTAGCACATGAAGTCGCGCTGCGTGTCAGGGGCAAGGACGCGCAGCTCCGGCCGCCGGCAGTCACGCGGCAGACTGACGCGGAGGTCGGGGCGTTCGGTCCAGCCGCAGCGGTAGCCGTAATCGAGCAGCATATTAAGCACGAGCAGCACGCCGCGCACCGTGTTGTTTGACAGGCCGTCGGCGGCGAGCTTGATGGCGAAGGATTGTGCGGCGGCGCTGTCCACGGTGCTGCAGTCGCCGAAGACGGGCAGGACGTGCTTCTCTATAATGATTGAATAAGTGGAGAAGCTGGACTCTTTAACCAGCTGGCGCTTCACGTGGCGCCATTCTTGATAGATTTCAGTTACTGTTTTCTTTTTCATATATATAATATAATGTATAATGGATTAAGCAGTCTGTCGAAATTAAACATTTCGGGCGAAAAACGAATTTACGGCAGATAAAAAACACTGACAAAGAACACCGTGTGACAGAGTATTTCCCAAACCGGTAAAAAATCAAAACAGCTTCTAAATGTATGCCGCGCCAACCAATATCTCATGTTGTGCGGATGCGGATACCCGGCATCGCCGGTTTATGCGCAGCGTAAATCGGTCCACGACGCCCGCCGAGCAGAAACAACATCCCGCCAGACTGCGGATGAACTGCAAAAGGGCACTAAACGCAGTGCAAAACATGGCTAAACGCAGTGCAAAAGGGCACCTTTTGCAGCGTCATTTGGCGCAAACGGCTAAGACACTGATTTACAATCAGTTAGACAAGACTGAAGAATGCGTGGAAAACCGGATATTACAATTACCTGACATTGCCGCATTTTACACGGCTCTTCGCCTGCCTATGCGTCCACGCCGGCATGAACACCCGATCAGACCAAAGCCTAATGTCCGATTTGGGTTCAACTTTTCATTGCCCATTGTTCATTATTAATTTTAAATTAAGTAACTTTGCAGCGATGATTAAGAACATCCTGCTCGTAGCTGCCGGCGGAGCCGCCGGCAGCGTGGCACGTTATCTGCTGGCGAAGGCTTTGCACGGCACGGTCTTCGGGGCGTTCCCCGTGGGCACTATGGCGGCCAACATCCTCGGATGCCTGGCCATAGGGCTTATCAGCGGACTGGCCGCAGGCGAGGGCGCGCCCGTGGGACAAGACCTGAAGCTGCTGCTGACGGTCGGCTTCTGCGGCGGATTCACCACATTCAGCACATTCATGAACGAGTCGCTGACGCTCTGCAAGGCCGGCGACGCCATGCTCGCGGCCGTGTACGTGGGCGCAAGCGTGGCGCTGGGCTTCGCTGCAGTGGCGGCCGGACTGTTCATTTCAAAACAATACCACCTATGAAAACAAACGCAAAGCACTTACTGTTATGCGCCGCGGCGGCCCTCATCACAGTCGCTCTCGGCTCGTGCGACAACAAGAAATTCCGCGTAAACGGCACCATCACCGACGCCAAGGACTCGGTGCTCTACTTCGAGAACATGAGCCTTGACGGGCCTGTGACGGTTGACTCCGTAAAGCTCGACGGCAAGGGCGAGTTCACCTTCACCGACAACGCGCCCGGCGCGCCGGAGTTCTACCGTCTGCGCATAGCCGGACAGATAATCAACCTGAGCGTCGATTCTACCGAGACAATCAGCGTGAAAGCGTCTTACCCCACGATGGCCACGGGCTACACGGTAGATGGTTCGCAGGAGTGCTCCACAATAAAGGAGCTGGCCCTGAAGCAAATCGACCTGCTTGGCCGCGTCATAGCCATCGAGCGCAACACCGCCCTCGGCTTCGACCAGACGCGCGACAGCATAGCGCGCATAGTGGAGGCCTACAAGCACGACATCAAGATGAACTACATCTTCAAGGCGCCGATGCGCCCGTCATCGTACTTCGCACTGTTCCAGACCCTCGGCAACCGCCTCATCTTCAACCCGCGCGAAAACGAAGACGACATAAAAGCCTTCGCAGCCGTGGCCACGAGCTGGGATGTGTACCACCCGAAATCACTGCGCGGCGAGAACCTGCACAATATCGCCATACAGGGAATGCGCAACGTGCGCATTATGCGCAACCAGCAGGCAGCCGGAGCGATAGACGCCAGCAAGGTGCACGAAGCCAACCTTATAGACATCACGCTGGTTGACAATCAGGGACACACGCGCCGGCTGACCGACTTGGCCGGCAAAGTGGTGATGCTCGACTTCCACGTGTTCAGCTCGGAAGGCTCGACAAAGCGCATCATGCAGATGCGCGACCTGTATAACAAGTACCACGCGCGCGGCTTCGAGATTTACCAAGTGAGCCTCGACCCCGACGAACACTTCTGGAAAACGCAGACGGCCGCCCTGCCCTGGATAAGCGTGCGCGACCCGCAAGGCCTGCAATCGCAGAACCTCGCCCTCTACAACGTAGGCTCGATACCCACGTTCTTCCTTATAGACAAGAGCAACACGATAAGCAAACGCGACATACAGATTAAAGACCTGAACGCCGAAATAGAAGCGTTGCTGAAGTAGTTTCTTATAAAAAGCCAAAGAAAGAATATAAAGTATAGCAGTTATCGCCCGGTATGCCGGGCGATAACTGCTATATGTCACGGCCTATAAAAAGAAACGTATCCCATTTTTAAACCTTTTGTAACACTTCCGTGGAAATAAATCGCTACTTTTGCCGATGTTTTTAGGACTTTAAACACAAATTAAAACATTATGGTTAAAAAGATGTGATTATTCATTGCCTCCGCACTAATGTTAGTGGCGGCGGCTGCAAGCGCGCAAGTGACGACATCTGCTATGGCGGGACAAGTAACCGACACGGCCGGCGAAGACGTCATCGGCGCGACAATCAGGGTAACACACGAACCGTCAGGAACCACCTACAACGCCGTGACCAACGCCGACGGCCGCTGGGCCATACAGGGTATGCGCGTAGGAGGCCCGTACACGGTGAAAATCTCTTACATCGGCTACGGCGAAAAGGACTACAAGGGCATCAGGCTCGCTCTCGGCGAGACGTACAACCTGAACGCTACGATGGCCGAAGACGTCAACGAACTGGGCGAAGTTGTCGTCGTAGGCAATGCGTCGAAATTCTCAAACGAGAAGACCGGTGCCACGACCAACATCTCTAACGCGCAGATACGGGCTCTGCCCACCGTCAACCGCAGCATCGAGGACATCGCCCGCCTGTCGCCATACGCCAACGGCATGAGCTTCGCCGGCGGCGACGGACGCTCTACCAACTTCACGCTCGACGGCGCCAACCTTAACAACAACTTCGGCCTGACAGACGGTCTGCCCGGCGGCGGCAACCCGATCTCAATGGACGCCATCGACGAAGTGCAGGTAGTCATCGCCCCGTTCGACGTGCGCCAGACCAACTTCATAGGCGGCGGCATCAACGCCGTAACAAAATCAGGTACTAACACGTTCCGCGGCACGGCATATCTCTACCACACCAACGAAAATATGCACGGCAACCGCGTGGCCAACCAAGACCTCGGCGAGCGCGGCACCAACCGCACGACGACCATTTCACGCTGTTCTACACCGGATACAGACCACAGGGCTACAGCTTCACTTATGCCGACGACATCAACGGCGACGGCAACAAGACCGACCTGATTTACATCCCCAAAGACGACAGCGAGATTAACTTCACATCCGAGGCCGACCGCCAGGCCTTCTGGGAGTTTGTCAACCAAGACAGCTACCTGAAAAACCACAAGGGCGAATACGCCGAGGCTTACTCGGCACACGCTCCGTGGGTGCACCGCTTCGACTTCCGCTGGGCACACGACTTCAACCTGCGCGTGGGCAAGACGATGCACAAGCTGCAACTGACGGCTGACTTCATGAACATCGGCAACCTGTTCAACTCGAAATGGGGCGTGGAGAAAAACATGAGCGAATGCAACAACGGCGCGATACTCTACGTTGACAAGATTGAGAACGGCACGCCTTACTTCTCGATGTTCCGCTCAAAGAACGCCGAAGGCGAGATGGCAGCACCGACAAAGACATGGAGCTTCAACCGCAACTATTCGCAGTGCTGGCAACTGCAAATCGGCGTGAAGTATTATTTTAATTAAATTTCTTCTTTTAAGGGGGAAGGGGATGTGGAAAATCTCCTTCCCTCATTTTTTTCATACCTCCCTTCTCCACCATCCTCTTTCCACCTTAAACGCCGCGAGCTATTCACGAGCGCGCCCGTTTCCAAGTGGTTTCAGCGTATCGAAGAAGCTGCAACGCGGGTATTACGACTTATGAAACCCGGCAGAAAGCGCAAAAATAAGCCGCAAACATAACTGTTTGGAACATGGACATTAATTGTCGGCTGTTACTTGAATTATTATTACTACTTTTGCAGCGTCTCTAAAAAACGCTTTGTAATGGAAATAATCAAATTCATCAAAGAGTGGACGCTGCCCTGCGCAATGGTTTTCGGAGCGTGCGTCTATCTGCTGTTCACCGAAATCAGCTTTCTCGCGCCGGTAGGTTACGCCGTCGGCCCGTGGTTCATCGAAATCCTGCCCGTGCTTATCTTCATGACGCTCTACGTCACGTTTTGCAAAATCCGCCTGCACGACCTGCGCCTGCACACGTGGCACGTGTGGATGCAGGTGATACGCATAGCGATGGCCGCCGGCCTGGTGGTGGCCGTCAAGAGCACCGCCGACCCCACCGTGCGCATCGCGCTTGAAGGTGCGTTTGCCTGCGTAATCTGCCCCACGGCGTCGGCTGCCGCCGTGGTGACCGAGAAGTTAGGCGGCAGCATAGCATCAATGACGGTCTACACGCTGATAGACAACGCCGTGACAGCCGTGCTCGTGCCGCTGCTGTTCCCGATGATTGAGAAGCACGCCGACGTAACGTTCATGTCGTCGTTCGCCACGATATTGCAGCGCACCGCCGTGGTGCTGATACTGCCCTTCATCTGTGCTATGGCCACGCGCCGCTGGCTGCCGAAAGTGGCCAAGCGGATAAAGGACAGGCGCAACCTCGGCTTTTACTTCTGGGCCGTCAACCTGTCAATCGTGATGGGCATGACGCTGCACAACATCTTCACCGCCGACATTTCGTGGATGTCGATGGCGGCGCTCATCTTCATGCCGCTCGTCACCACGCTTGTGCTATTCGGCATAGGCAAGGGCGTAGGGCGGCACTTCGGCGACAGCGTGGACGGCGGACAGGCACTCGGACAGAAGAACACGGGCGTGGGCATCTGGCTCGTCATGGTCTACCTGAACCCTGTTGTCGCCATCGCGCCATGCGCTTACGTCGTGTGGCAAAACACACTGAACTCATGGCAGCTGTGGTGCATGGAGAAATACGGACGGCTGAAGTGGTGAGGGCAACGCCTGACACCGGCAGCCAAACACCTGACACCCACCCAAACCCTCCCGAAGGAGGAGGGAGCCTGAATACCTGTATAAAACCGTTGGCGGAATTATTTTGAAAAGTACGGCGATTGTTACAGTTTTAAACGGTGCCTTTTCGGTCTGCGGAAGATGGCCTTTCGCCTTTTGAAAGACTATCTTTTACACGGTAAAAGGATGCCTGTTGCAAACCAGTCGGAAGCACATGAAAACCGTAAATAAAAGCCATTAAAACGTAACAAACCGCAAGCGGCAGTCACGGTGAGCGCAAATAATTCCGCCAACAGGTTGTATAAGGTATCAGGAATGTCGGGTAAACAGACCAAGACAACATGAATTTGGCATAAGGAGCATTTATGCAAGAAAACATAAAATGCCAATAATGAAAGCATACCCTGCCCCTTCATTCATTCGGGAGGCGGGACAGATATAAAAATCGAGAGCCGCCGTCTGCACAGACGGCGGCTCTCTTTCTTCACGTTAGTATGTTATGAAAAATTTGAGAGAAATGAAGCTTCACAGCTTCGGATTTTGTTTTATTAAACACTGTTTTATAGAGAAAGCATAGAAAATTGTCTTATTCTGTTATCTTCGCCGTTGCCGGGGCGTGCTTCAGGGTGTCAACCGCAGCCGAGTCGCCCATAGCCACCGACGAGCCTTGGCGCGCCTCATGGTAGGTCACGGTCTCCTCCTTGCCGTTGCCCGTGAACGCCACCTGCGCGGCGTTGCCCAATGTCAGGAAGATGGCCACCACTGCTGCGGCCTTGAACAGCGGCATCAGCCTTTGTGTCAGGCTTATCGTACGGGCCTTGACTGGTTCCGGCTCGCTTACCAAGGCCGTCATGCGGGCGTCGAAGTCGTCGCCGAGCGTGTCGCCGGCCGTCTCCGCCTGTTCGTAACAGAACAGGTCCTTGTATTTCAGGAGGCTTACCGGCACATCCTTCTGGCTGAAGAACGTGCGTAGTATCTGCTCCTCTTCAAGCGAGGTCTCGCAGTTCCAATAACGTTCCAATAGCTGTTCGATGTATTTATAGTCCATACCTGTCAATTTCGTTATACCTTTGTTTCACCGCCTGACGTGCACGGAAGATGTTAACCTTCACCTGCTCTTCTGTCATGCCGAGCGCCACGGCTATTTCCTTATAGCTTTTGCCCTCGAAGTCGCGCAGCTGCATACAGCTCTTTTGCTTCTCAGGCAGCGCGTCAACGATGCGCTTCACCTGCTCCATCCTGTCCCTTTGCATCATGCGCTCGTAAGGGTCTGAAGCTGCATCGGCCGAGGACGCCTCGTCGTCGCCTATCGGCTGGTTGTCCGCACCCGCCTTTTTAATCCTGTCCAGCGACAGGTTGCGGCACACTGCAAGGCTGAAAGCCTCGATGGAGGCGATGTCCTGCCAGTCGTCGCGCCTGTTCCAGACTTTTATCAGCGTGTCTTGCACTATGTCTTCCGCCTCCTCGCGGCTGAGGGTTATCCTCAGCGCTAAGCGGTATAGAACGTTTTTTAGCGGCAACACGTCGTTGCGAAAACTGATATTTCTCATCTGCCCTCTATTTGGATGACGATTTGCCGGGACGAAAGTTACAGCAAACCTGTGATTATTTTGTTTTTTAACAGTGTTTAAGATTATGGGGATTATGTGAGGACCGGAAGCTATGGGAGGACAGGGAAGCTGCGCTCCACCGGGCTGGCCGCAGACTTTTGCCAACCGCCTGGCCGTCAGACGGTTGGCGGAAGACGCCCTTTCAGGATGCAAAAGACGCCCTTCCAAGTTACGGGACGTGGCCTTTTCTCATCCGCAAACCTGTTGGATGACATTTTTTATCTACAATTACAGCATAACAATGAATGCAATCACCGTAGGGACATCATTTATTATGTCCCTACGGTGGATGTATTCAATTTATGTTTGGCTTTATTGCAAAAGATATTACCAGCCAACAGAATTGCGGATGACAGGCCTTTTGCCGCGCGTCACGGCACAATCATCGTGCCGTGATGCCCGTCGATGGCCGTGGCGAGGGTTATGTTGACGCGGCTGACGCCGGCGTCGATGGCGTTGAAAGCATTTTCCAGTTTGGGCAGCATACCGCCGGCCACGGTGCCGTCGGCGGCGTAACGCTCAAAGTCGGCGCGCGTTATCACGGGTATCACGCTGTCATCGTCGTCAGGGTCGGCAAGGACACCTTTTTTCTCAAAGCTGAAAATCAGCGTCACGTCATAATGCTTTGCAAGGGCTTTCGCGGTCTCGGCCGCTATCGTGTCGGCGTTGGTGTTGAGCAAGCGGCCTTGGCCGTCGTGCGTCAGGGGCGCCATCACGGGCGTTACGCCGGCCTCAACAAGGCGCGAGAGCTTTTCGCCGTCGGCGCGCTCCACGTCGCCTACATAGCCGTAATCAACGTCTTTCACTGGCCGCTTGTGCGAACGTATGACGTCGATGTCGGCTCCCGTCAGTCCGAGGGCGTCAACCCCGGCGGCCTGAAGGCGCGCCACAACGTTCTTGTTGACCAGCCCGCCGTAGACCATCGTCACCACTTCAAGCATCTGTTCGTCGGTAATACGCCGCCCGCCTACCATCTTGCTCTCTATGCCGAGGCGCGAGGCTACAGCCGTGGCGCGGCGTCCGCCGCCGTGCACGAGCACCTTACGCCCCTCGATTGCACTGAAATCGGCGAGCAGACGGCTGAGCCGGGCCTCGTCTTCGACCACGGCCCCGCCCACTTTAACGATTGTAAGGGGATGTTTCATGTCGTTATCGTTATTAAGCACCCACCCCAACCCTCCCGAAGGGAGGGAGCTTGGTATGCTTTACAAGCAATGCCAAACATTCTTCTTGTTGATAACACTCCCAATTAAAGCATACTAAACTCCCTCCCTTCGGGAGGGTTGGGGTGGGTTTTTAGGTCTGGTTGGGATGGGTATATTACTCCAAATAAGTATACCCGTAAAGCCCGGAGCGGTAGTTGGAAAGGAACTCCTTTCCTTCCTCAAGCGAAATCTTGCCTTGCTTTACGCTCTTTGCCACCCACACTTCAAGCTGGCGCACGAGTTTCTTAGGGTTGTACTGCACATATTCAAGCACTTCCTCAACCGTCTCCCCGTCGAAAATCTGGTCGATGTGATACTTGCCGTCCTTCACGGTTATGTGCGCCGCGTTGGTGTCGCCGAAGAGGTTGTGCATATCTCCGAGTATCTCCTGGTAAGCCCCCACGAGGAACACGCCGAGGTAATAAGGCTCGTTCTTGCGCAGAGTGTGCACGGGCAGGATGTTTGAGATGTTGCGGTTGGTTACGAAGTTGGCTATTTTGCCGTCACTGTCGCACGTTATGTCTTGCAGCGTCGCGCTGCGCGTGGGCCGCTCGTTGAGCCGCTGCAACGGCACGATTGGGAATATCTGGTCGATGGCCCAGGCGTCGGGCAGCGACTGGAACAGCGAGAAGTTGCAGAAATACTTGTCGGCCAGCAGCTTGTCGAGCCCCTTCAGCTCTTCGGGGATGTGCTTCATGCGCTTGGCTATCGAATTAATCTCACGGCACACGCTCCAGTACATACGCTCTATCTCGGCGCGCGTCTTGAGGTCAACCAGGCCGTGCTCGAACAGGTCGAGAGCGTCCTCGCGTATCTGCTCGGCGTCGTGCCAGTCTTCAAGCATGGTGCGCGGATTGAGGTTGTCCCAAATGTCGTAAAGGTCTTTCACCAACTTGTGGGAGTTTTCCGTAGGCTCGTATTCCTCGTCCATTTCCGGCAGCGAGGCCGTCTCAAGCACATCTATGACGAGCACGGAGTGATGTGCCGAGAGCGAACGGCCGCTCTCGGTGATGAGGTTGGGGTGTGGAATGCCGTAACGGTCGGCCGCCTCTACGAAGGTATAAATGCAGTCGTTAACGTATTCCTGTATCGAATAGTTCACGCTGCTCTCACTGTTGGGCGAGCGCGTGCCGTCATAATCTACGCCGAGACCACCTCCGCAATCTACGAAATCTACGTTGTAGCCCATCTTGTGCAGCTGGATGTAGAACTGCGAAGCCTCTTTCAGGGCCGTCTGTATGCGGCGTATCTTGGTGATTTGGCTGCCTATGTGGAAATGTATCAGGCGCAGGCAGTCCTTCATTCCTTTCTTTTCGAGTATCTCAAGAGCTTCAAGCAGCTCGGAACTCGTAAGCCCGAATTTGCTTGCGTCGCCGCCGCTTTCCTCCCATTTGCCGCTGCCCGACGATGCCAGCTTTATCCTTATGCCAAGGTTGGGCCTCACGTTGAGCTTCTTGGCGGCGCGGCTTATCGTGTCAAGCTCGTTCAGCTTTTCCACGACGATGAATATCCTCTTGCCCATCTTCTGCGCCAAAAGAGCGAGTTCGATGTAGCTCTGATCCTTGTATCCGTTGCAGATTATGAGCGAATCGCTCTGGCATTGCACTGCGATGACGGCGTGCAACTCTGGCTTGGAGCCGGCTTCAAGGCCGAGATTGAACTTACGCCCGTGACTGATAATCTCCTCTACCACAGGCTGCATCTGGTTTACCTTGATGGGGTAGATGATGAAGTTCTCCCCCTTGAAACCGTATTCGTCAGACGCTTTTTTGAAACAGCTCCACGTCTTCTCTATCCTGTTGTCGAGGATGTCGGGGAAGCGCAGCAGCACCGGCGGCGTGACGTCACGCAGGGAGAGTTCGTCGAGCACATCGTGCAGGTCTATCTGCACATTATCCTTGCACGGGGTAACGTAAATGTCACCTTTGTCATTTATGCCGAAGTAGGATGTCCCCCACCCGCTGATGTTGTAAAGCTCGTTAGAGTCTTCGATAGTCCATTTCTTCATCTGGGCCTTATGTTTTATTGATTTTAGTTCGTAAAGATTATAAGTCAGTAATTAAAAAATTATGATTACCGTCGGTCTAAACGCCTGACACGGCATTCTTCCTACAAAGGTAATCATAATTTTCAATTATTAATCATCAAAGTTTTTATAAAGTAAGTATTTTGCGTAGTTTATCTACAGAAGTCTTGATTTTCTCGTAATTGTCAAGCAGGTTGACGTCAAGCACGTATTTTGCCTTAAGGTAATACTTCTCCCGCAAGGCAAGCTGCTCTTTAATGAATGCCTGCATTTCCTCCTGGGTCTTGTTTTCAAGCAGCGGGCGCTTCACCTTGGCCATTTTCAGGTGGGCGTAAAGCACTTCCGGGTCGGCCTTCAAGTAAACAGTGTCGCCTTGCGAGTTCATGTAGTCCATGTTGTCAAAAAAGCACGGAGTACCTCCTCCGCAGCTTAACACTATGTCTTCAAATTCAGCAGCCTCGTGGAGCATATTGCGCTCTATGAGCCTGAAACCGTCCTCACCGCGCTCTGCAAACATCTGTGGCACAGTCTTGTGCATCCTTCCTTCGACATACCAGTCAAGGTCGTAAAACTGCAAGCCCGTATCCTTGGCAAGCGCCTTGCCTACGGTTGTCTTCCCGGCACCCATATAACCGATGATAATTATGCGTCTCACGGGCTACTTCTTCTTAGAATTGTTGATAACGTTCATACATTCTTCGAGGGTTAGCTCGGCGGCCTTGTCGTGCATATTTTTCGGCAGTCGGTAGTTTTTGCCGTCGTATGCTAAATAAGGGCCGTAACGACCGTTCATTACTTCGAGCTTCGGTTCCTCATCAAAAGCCTTTATGTGACGTTGGGTTTCTTGCAGGCGTTTCTTCAATATCAGGGCTATCGCACCGTCAAGCGTTATTGTCAGCGGGTCGTCGGTCTTCGGCAGTGACACATACTTCTTGTTGTGCATGACGTAAGGGCCGAACCTGCCCGAACCTATGACTATCGGCGTGCCTTCAAACTCGCCCACCGTGCGAGGCAGACGGAACAGTTCCAACGCCTCGTCAAGCGTAATGGTCTCAAGACTCTTGTCTGCCGGCAGCTGGGCGAAGCGGGGCTTCTCTTTATCCTCGGCCTTGCCTATCTGCACCACAGGACCGAACCTGCCTATCTTTACAAACACCGGCTTGCCCGTTTTGGGCTCATTGCCAAGTTCGCGCTCGCCGGCCTTATGCTCTTCGCGTGTGTTCATCGTTTGCTCCACGGTCGGCTCGAACTGCTTGTAAAAGTTCTCTATCATCGCCGTCCATCGGGCTTTTCCCTCGGCTATTGTGTCAAACTGTTGTTCTACCTTGGCCGTGAAGTTATAGTCCATGATGGCCGGGAAATATCTCATCAAGAAATCGTTTACCACAATCCCGATGTCCGTCGGCAACAGTTTGCCTTTCTCGCTGCCGGCCATTTCTGATTTCGTCTTGTTGGTTATGGTGTCGCCGTTAAGTATGTCAACGGTGTAAAAACGTTCCTCGCCTTTCTTGTCTCCCTTTTGCACATACTCTCTTTGCTGTATCGTGCTGATTGTCGGGGCGTAAGTTGACGGACGTCCGATGCCGAGCTCTTCAAGTTTCCTGACAAGACTTGCCTCGGTGTATCTCAACGGGCCTTGGCTGAAACGTTGAGTAGCTACGATTTCCAGGCGTTTCAGGGTCTCCCCTTCATTCATCGGCGGCAGCGTATGCGACAAATCTTCTTGTCCGTCGGTCTCGTCATCCGACGATTCGCGGTAGACTTTTAGGAAACCGTCGAACTTCACAACTTCTCCGTTGGCCACAAACTGCTCTTCTGTTCCGCTTACGCTTATCGTCACAGTTGTCTTTTCAATCTGTGCGTCGGCCATCTGACTGGCGGCCGTGCGCTTCCATATCAGGTCGTAAAGGCGCTTTTCCTGCTGCGTTCCGTCTATCGTGGTGTCAGCCATATACGTGGGACGTATTGCCTCGTGTGCCTCCTGCGCACCTTTCGAGTGGGTGTGGAACTGGCGCGGCTTGCTGTATTCACCGCCCCAGAGCTTTGTAATCTCTTCCTTGCTTGAATTGATGCAGAGCGACGAAAGATTGACCGAGTCGGTACGCATATACGTTATGCGTCCGTTTTCATACAGATGCTGGGCAACCATCATCGTCTGTGACACGGTGAAACCGAGCTTTCTTGCGGCTTCCTGCTGCAATGTTGACGTGGTAAACGGAGGCGCGGGAGTGCGCTTCATCGGTTTTTTCACAATACCTGCCACGGTGAATTGGGCGTTTTTACACTTGTCAAGAAACGCCATCACTTCGTCGTGCGAAGTAAAACGCTTGTCAAGTTCCGCCTTTACCTCGGCCACCTGTCCGTCGCCTTCGGGCACGGTGAAGACGGCGTTTATACGGTAATACGTCTCACTCTTGAACGCTTGGATTTCACGTTCGCGCTCCACGATGAGCCTTACGGCGACGCTCTGGACACGACCTGCCGACAAAGCCGGCTTCACCTTGCGCCACAACACGGGCGAAAGCTTAAAACCTACGAGGCGGTCGAGCACGCGGCGTGCCTGCTGCGCATTCACGAGATTCATGTCCAAGTGGCGCGGATGCTGTATGGCGTCAAGTATGGCGGGCTTGGTTATCTCATGGAAAACGATGCGGTTGGTTTTCTCCTCGTCAAGTCCCAACACCTCGCAAAGATGCCACGATATGGCCTCTCCCTCACGGTCTTCATCGGAAGCCAGCCATACTTTCTCCGAATTTTTGGCGTTGTTCTTCAGCTCTGTCACGAGCTTTTTCTTCTCTTCGGGTATTTCATAATCGGGCGTAAAGGTGTCTGTGTCTATGCTCAGCTCCTTTTTCTTCAGGTCGCGTATGTGTCCGTAGCTGGACATCACCTTGAAGTCTTTACCCAGGAATTTCTCGATAGTCTTGGCCTTCGCGGGGCTCTCGACGATTACCAAATTCTTCTGCATCACGTTGTTTACCTTTTCGATATAGGGCGCAAAAGTAAACAAAACTTTTTCATGCACATTATATAATAGGTGAAATTTCTGTTTTTTAAGAAATTTTAGCTCACTGCCTATTCATGGGCAGTAACACTGACTCATTGCATCAAAGGTAAAGCAGGCTCTCGTTACCCATATTGAAAACAAGGTCGAGAATGCTAAGGTTAGGCGTGAAGCCGTGTTTGCGCTCATACACTTGATAATACCTGCGCGGCTCGAACTCCGGGTCAGGCAGCGGGTGCTTCGGACGGATGGCATCACGGAAATCTGCCGTGCCTACCAAATCCTCACTGTCGGCGGGGATATACTCCACGGTAGGCTCAATGTCTGGTTCAATACCGATGAAATCGCATATTTTTGCACATATTTCCATATTGAAATCATAAAGGAACGTCCACTGACGCTCGAAAAACGGACGTAAGTCATCGGCGTAATACTCGAAAAACGGTGACTCACCGTAGGCACTCGACAAGGCATTCCAGTGCAGGTGACGCCAGTTGCCGTGGTCGCTTATGCGCACATCTTTCATCAGGCATTTGCCAAAACGGGCGGTTTCATCGGCGTTTATGACTGCCGACGGACGTTCCACGGGCACCGTCAGGGCCTGGACGCCATTGGTCGTTGCTATCAGGCAACGATTTCGATAGGTCTGTTTTGTGAAGTTTTCATAGGCCTCAACGTACACTTTGCCGTAACGGTAAAGTTTCTGATACCACTGTATCGGTCCGAAGTAAGTCGATGAAAGCAGGGCTTTTTGCATATTCTTGGAAGATAACGGAAGTTTTGGAAAAATTGGAAGAACGGGGATTTTTGAATAAACAGGCCGACAGGCTGCTATTTGTTAATCAGCAACAGCCAGCGGTCGTTGCGAAGGCAGTCGTAGACGGGCAGTCGGTTGTCAGTGGAATAGAGCAGCATCTGCACCTTGCCGATGATGTGTGTTTCAGGCACGAGGCCGAAGCTGCGCGAGTCTGACGTGTCACCGCTACGCCCCGAACTGAACCAATAATAGTCATTCTTGAATATGGCGCAACGGGTTTCCCTGCCGTCAACCATGAGTTTATGGCCGATGACTTCGGCATTTTCGCCCTCAAACCGGTTATACAGCATACACAACAGCTTGGCGTTAGCGTCCGTGACGCGGCACGGTTCATGCTTCCCCGGCACCTTCAGCGGCGTGCCAAAGGCTATAACCGTGTCACCCGGCACACCCGTGCAAAAGTAAGCCAGCACACGGCGTATGGCTATGTGCTCCGCTGTGTCGGCGGGGCTGTTGAATACCACAAGGTCGCCGCGCTCCACGGGGGCGTCCGCCCACCGCGCATAATTGAACATCCCGCCGCCTCCGGTGCGCAGACCATAGCTCCAGCGGTTCACCAGCACACGGTCGCCATCCACGAGGCAAGGCTCCAAGGCCGTGCCTCTTACCGTGTAAACGGTGAACACCAAAGCGCGGAAAGCCAACATCAGCAAGATTGTGACTATCAACGCTATCACAAACTTGAGCGCAATCTTCATGTTTTTAAGTGAAGAGTGAAGAACAAAGAGTGAAAAATCCATTGCCTTTCATCGGTTATTTGGCAGCCTTCCGCCTGTTTGATCGGCGTTCAGGCAAAGCAAATAGATTTTCCACTCCTCACTTTCCGTTCTTCACTTTATGTTTATTTAATATTGTCAACCATCCGGAATAGCCGGTTCCAGCGGATGCCGGAGAAGCCGCCGCGGTCAGGGTCGCTGCTCCACCAGATGAAGATGGGCTTGCCCACTATATGGTCTTCCGGCACGAAGCCCCAATAGCGGCTGTCGGCCGAGTTATGGCGGTTGTCGCCCATCATCCAGTAGTAGTCCATCTTGAACGTGTAACGGTCTGTCTGCTTGCCGTTGATGTAGATCTTGCCGCCCTTCACTTGCAGATCGTTGCCCTCATAAACACGGATAGGCCGCTCGTAGACGGCTATGTTCTTCATGTCGAGTTTTACGGTTGCACCCTTCTTTGGTATCCACACGGGGCCGTAGTTGTCGCGCGTCCAGCCCGTGTTGGCGTTCAACGGGTATATGTCACCGGTGATGGTGTCGGTGTTCAGGCGTATACTCTGCACGATGTCCTTACGCGCCTTCAGCGCTTTGACGGCACGGTTGGTCAGGGGCATATATCCGCTTTGGTTAAGACTCCTCAGGTCTTCCATGCTGATGCCCAGCTCCTTCATCATCTCTTCGGGTATCGGCTGCAACAGCTTCACGTAGTAAGTGTACTGCACGTTGTCAGGCTCTTTATTCGCCTTACCGTCGGTGTAGACGATGCGGTTCTTTATCCGGAGCGTCTGTCCGGGCAGGCCCACGCAGCGTTTCACGTAGTTCTCGCGGCGGTCTACGGGGCGGGTGATTATCCTCCCGTACTCCCCTTGGTTGTCAAGGATGTATTGGCGGCCGGCGGCATAGACTTTTTCGTACCACTCACGCTGGGCCTGCGGCGACATGATGGAGAAATCTGGCCGGTAATTTAGCAGCTGGCTGCCAAACGAGTAACACATCTGGTAATAGTCGGCGGCCTGCCAACGCTCGTTGCTGCAAAGCGTGTCGCCGGCCGGATAGTTGAACACTACGATGTCGTTCTGCTTGATTTTGCCGAGGCCTTTCACGCGACGGTAGTCCCAGTGAGGCCATTCTATATACGACTTGCAGCCGAATACGGGCAGGGTGTGTTGCGTCAGGGGCATGGTGAGCGGCGTCTCCGGTATGCGCGGGCCGTAGCTTACCTTGCTCACGAAGAGGTAGTCGCCCGTAAGGAGCGACTTTTCAAGCGAGCTTGACGGTATGACATAGTTCTGGAAGAAGAACAGGTTGATGAAATACACGGCCACGAGGGCGAACACTATGGCGTCAACCCACGACATGATGAAGCGCACGGGCGGCTCGGAGTTTTTCCACCACTGCCATTTTATTTTCTTAGTGATGTACACATCGAAAATAAACGGCACCACTATCAGTCCCAACCAGCTCTTAACCCAGAGCAGGAAAAGGAGGTACAACGCGAGGACTACGCCAAACTTAGTCCACTGCTTTTTCATATTGAGAGTTTTCTTTTCCATGCGGTCTATTATCTAATAGCCCACCCAACCATCCCTTTGGGAGGGCGGGGGTGGGTCTATATTTAGAACTTAAACATATCCCCTATCGTCAGCAGGCCGCTGTGCTCCTTGGTGTATTCGGCGGCGAGCACCGCTCCGAGGGCGAAGCCCTTGCGCGAGTGGGCGTCGTGTGTTATCGTGATGCTGTCGGCCTCTGAGTCATACTTTATCGTGTGTATGCCCGGCACTTCGCCCCGGCGTATGCTGCTCACGGCTATCTGGTCGGCGGCCGCGCTGCCGGTGCCGCTCACTGTGCCGTCCGGGGCGGTAAGCGTGCCCTTCACCCACGACGTCTTTCTGTCGATGTTGTCAACTATCTCCTCGGCCAGGGTTATGGCCGTGCCGCTTGGGGCGTCGAGCTTGTGTATGTGGTGGGTCTCTTCCATAGTAACCTCATACTGTGGAAAACCGTTCATTATCTTGGCCAGATAGCGGTTGACGGCGGAGAATATAGCCACGCCGACGCTGAAATTGGACGCCCAGAAGAGTGTCTTGCCGTCCTCTGTGCACATCCGGCGCACATCGTCGCCGTGATCTTTCATCCAGCCCGTAGAGCCTGACACAACCTTAACACCCTTGGCAAAGGCTTTCAGATAGTTGCCGTAGGCGGCTGTCGGGTTGGTAAATTCTATGGCCACGTCCGCCGAGGCGAACTCCGGCGAGTCGTAGTCCTGCTGGTTGTCCTGGTCGATAATGCTTACGATTTCGTGGCCACGGCTGATGGCTATCTGTTCAATCATCTTGCCCATCTTGCCGTAACCGATGATAGCTATTTTCATTTTCACAAAAGATTTAAATCTGATTGCAAAGATAATGAAAATATAGAAGAAGTGAAAGGAAAGGGTGTAAAAAATAAAAGCCGGGCAATCACTGCTTTTCGCCGACCCGCCTATACACGCAATAGAGGCTGACGGGCTGTTCGCCGCCGGCTGACGGCAGACGGCGCAATATATGCATCTCGTCGCCGCAGAGGGAAAGCACGCGGAAACCTGTGCCCAAGCCCGTTGACACAAAGAAGCCGTTGGGTAAGTAGGTGTACTTCACCTTCTCCGCTCCGCCCGGCCGGGGCAGCGCGTGGCGGGGATAGAGCGTAAGCGAGTCGGCTGAGATGAAATAGTCTTCGCCAACGAGGTAGGTGAGCACGCCGCGGCAGTTCTCTGCGTCGTAGCGCCAAGGTGTCTCCATCTTGTAGACCTCGGTGCACTTCCAGCCGTAACCCACGGCGAGGCTCATGAAGTCGGCTTTCGTCAGCCGCTGCTGCACGGGCAATGCGGGGTAAAGCGAGTTGAAGGTGTCGAGGTTGTAACGGTGCTCCCTGCGGCAGGTGTCAAGCTCTTGGGCCGACATGGAGCAATAAGTGGCGTAGACGTAGACGGGGGTACCGTCGCCGCGCATGGCTTGGTATTTCACAATCCTCAGCGTATCGGGATTTACGGAAATCAGCCTGAATACCTCGGAGCCGCCGGCCGTGAGGCGTCCGCCAACGCCGTCGAAAGCGAACCGCCGACTGCGGTAGCCCTTCAGCGGATAGGCGTCGATGTCCATGTATGTGGTTACGGTGTCTGCCGTGAAGAAGTATTCTACGGGGGCACCACCGAGACCGTCCCAGTAATCTCGCTTCTCAATGTCGCCGTTGGCCTTTATCTCGTGCGATTCCACATAGCGCCATCCCTTGCCACTCACGCAGCGCGTGAAGTAATCGGCCAGCACGGGCTGCGGCGCAGGAACGCGCCCGCCGCTCCTGCCGGCGAACAGCAACGCCGGAGCCATAACGGAGAGAATGAGGCAAAATATGTGTTTCTTCATTATAAAGGTTTTTCCTCCAAACGGTTACAAATATAGAGATTTTCGGGTTATGTTGTAACAAAACAGTAGTTAAAAATAATGAATGGAAGCCCCTCCCGACCTCCCCAAGGGGAGGAGAAAAGATATTTGCCTTGTCTGCTTACATTTCCATTTAATGATGATATACCTTTGTCATGAGTTTAAGACGAATAAAATCCAACGTTTCCGGCAAGGCTAATGTCAATTCTCCTCCCCTTGGGGAGGTTGGGAGGGGCTGCTCCCCTTATTCCTCAAAAGCTCCTTAGCCAGGCTTTCAGGTCGAGCTGCATCTCGTTATGGAACTTGAACGAGTCGCGGTTGCCCCAGCCGTGGCCGCCCGACGGATAGACGTGGAGCGTGGCGGGCACGTCGTGGCGGTAAAGCTGGATGTAATAGTTCACGCCGTTGGCGGGCAGCACGGAGTGGTCGTCGTCGCTCAGGGCGATGAAAGCACGCGGCGTGACGCGCGTCACCTGCAAGTCGGCGCTATACTCCTGCTCGGTGCGCTTCTTGGCCTTCTGGCCGAGGAAGTTGTCGTGCGACCCCTTGTGGGTGATGTCGGGCATCATCGTTATCACAGGATAAAACAGTATGTGGAAATCCGGCAGGGCGTCGCCCGTGGCCCGCGTAGCCACGATGGACGCCAGATGTCCGCCGGCAGACGAGCCCATTATGCCGACGTCGTGCGGGTCGATGTTCCAGTTGGCGGCGTTGCGGCGCACTAACTTTACGGCTTCCTCGGCGTCGCTCACGGGCACGTCATGGTCGCCGTGGGGCATACGGTATTTCAGTACGACGGCGGCTATGCCCATGTTGTTGAAGAAGGCCGCCCAGTCGTGCCCCTCATGGTTCATGGCGAGGTGCTGGTAGCCTCCGCCGGGACAGATGACCACGGCACGCCCCGTGGCCTCGGCTTTCGGCGGCAGGTAGACCCACACCTTTGCAGTATCCGACTTGTCGCCGCCCTCCACGGCCGGGCCTTGCGGCCACAGGTTGATTTCAACGCCTTTTTGGGCGCATACGGGAATGGCCACGGCTGCAAGCACGGCGGCCAGGAACGTCTTTATATTTCTCATTTTCATCAATGTTGTTTCTTACTTACAGTTTAATGAATATCCGCAATCATCCTATCAGCTTTTTTATTTGACTTTTCCAACAAGGCAAATGTCTTTAACTTCTTTAAATACTTTAACTACTAATGAATGTGAGCTTTGCGAACATTCATTCACTGTTTTATGCAATTAAATATGTTTGCCCTGCAAATGTAAACAAAATTTTTCGTAATATTGCAGCGCGCTACATATTATAACATACGTTTTGATTAAGCAAGAATAAATTATGAACCTACTGGAAAAATTCGGTTATTGCCCCGTCTGCGGCAGCTCGCACTTCGACGGGAACTCGCCGAAAAGCAAAAAATGCAGCAACTGTGGCTTTGAATACTTCATGAACCCGGCGGCAGCCGTGGTAGCGTTTATCACCAACGACAAGGGCGAGCTGCTCGTGGAGCGGCGCAAGATGGAGCCGGCCAAGGGCACGCTTGACCTGCCTGGGGGCTTCGCCGACGTGCTCGAAACGGCGGAGGAGAGCGTGGCGCGCGAGGTGATGGAGGAGACGGGGCTGAAGGTGACTTCGGCACGTTACCTGTTCAGCCAGCCCAATGTCTACCACTTCTCCGGCCTTGACATCCAGACGCTCGACCTCTTCTTCGAGTGCAAAGTAGAGGACTGCACCACGCTGAAAGCCGGCGACGACGCCGCCGAATGCTTCTGGATAGCTCCGGAAGACATACACACCGAGCAGTTCGGCCTGCGCTCAGTCAGGCAGGGACTGTACCAATTTTTAAAGGTAAAAAGGTAAAACTGTAAAAAGTAAAAAATGAGGTTGCGAATACAGTAATAAGTATAATGCCACACACACTTTTTTACTGTTTACTTTTTTACTTTTTTAAAGGTCACTTTCGCCGGTATCTTCTGCCATTTGCCCTTTACGGCGAACTTAAGCGTGCTGCCGCCCTTACGGTCTAAGGTGTACGTGCCGTCATGGTTGGCCTTCACCGTAGCCGTGAAGTCCTCGCTGCCATAGTCGTTGGTCACGTCTACCTCGGCAGTGTCATCACCGAGCACACGCGAGTCCACAATGTACCACTTGCCCGCGCTCTGCGCAGAACCCACATAGCCGTCCATCTGTCCGAGCATATCCTGCCCCGGCACGGTAACGTTGCGGTCGTAAAGGTTCATCTTGATGTAGATTTTGTACTCGTCGTTCTTGATTTCGACATCAAACGGGCGCGCCTCCTGCGCTGCGGCCAACACCGCCGTGAGGAACATGGCGAACAGTAAAAATGCTTTTCTCATAATCCAACGGTTTTAAAGATAATGCAAAGATAAAGCCTTACGACGAATAAAAGAACATTTGCCATGCAAAGGTTTATTAAAAAGCCCCCCATTTCCGTTTAATGCACGCCCTGCATAAGTAAGAACGACAAATGATTTATCATAACTTTATCCCGATTTAACTGCTTTAAACATCAGATTACAACAACAAGCCACATAAAAGCAAGACAATGGAGCAACATATTTCTTTATCTGACAGACCGGCAAGGACTTCCGATTGCCATATTCTCTCCGAAATAAGGCGAACACCATGACGTGCATGAGATAAAAGAAGTCATCGGTGATATGTTCGAAGATCTTAAGAAGTCCCATATTCGAGTGAACAGTCTTTTCCTCAATGCCAACGCGGGATTCGAGTGTGATGCCTTGTGCGGTATCCTGAGGAAAAGGGGAGTCGTTGCAAACATCTACATCAATAAACGAATAGAAAATGCCGATGACATCTTTGTCAATGATGAACTGTATGCCGAAAGCATCGAACGTACCAACGCATGGCTGGACAGTTTCAGGACGTTACTGAACCGATTTGACACAACTCTTTCCAACTGGACTTCTTGGAATTACCTGGCATTCGCTGTCTTGTTGCTGAAGAAAATTTCATGAAAACAAAAAGTTTAAATCACCTCATAATCTTGTTAAATAAAAGCCCATAATTTATTCTTTCTTGTTCTCAGTGGAAAATAATATTATTAATAAAACAGCGACAATTACGTCAACGATGTTCCATATTGTCCGGCCTAACGCAAGTTTGAAGAATGGTTGAAACAGCAATGCTAATGCCCCAAAGGTAACGGCAAGTTCTTTTTTGTTTTCCGCGTAATAGTTGAATGCTGTAATGGCGAAAACTACCATTGCCGCCCAACGTAAGAGCATATAATACCCATACGGCATTGGCGCAAGGCATAACAGCAGCATTGCTGCGAGGATAATTTGTAATCGTTTCATTTCGTTTCTTGTAGTTTAATTTTTTCTTTAGGATTAGGACCATATTTATTGGTTTCGGCATCGCCTTCTTCGAATAACAAAAAAAGTGTCCAAAAAGGTATTAGTTGGCACCATCCTGAATTTCCTGCATCATGACAACGTTTAGCACCTTGTGCAGTAATAAACCAAAGTACTGGTATACTTAAAATAATCCGTCCAATAGATTCGGGAATTGAAAAAACTATTGAGTAAACCCAAACAATTGGTTCAAACCCTAAAAAGATGGCGAAGTTATAGAGTTTAGCCCCTAATTTGCGACAAAGGAATATAATATTTTCAGTTATTATTCGTTCTATAAACA
>CALUGX010000002.1 GCA_944320285.1 uncultured Prevotella sp. | reverse complement strand
GCTGCTTGATTTTTTTATACCAGACAAAATGAAAAAGAGAGTGAATCAAATATTTCTCAATTTGATACACTCTCGTTGATCTGCACAACAAAGTCATGCAAATGACTTTGTTGTGCAGATCAATCTGGAACGTATTAATAGAGAGAGTTTGTTAACTTATGGTTGGTTTACAACCTTCCGGTAAGGCAGGGTCTTAAGTTTAGATATGGCGATGTCGAACAGCCCGGAGATGTATTTGTCATAGCAGGCGTAGTCATGCTTCTTCAATTCCTTAAGCGCCTCGATGCAAAATTCCCGTTCCTCTGTGTTCAGTATTTCACCGTGTTCGCTGCACAATTCGGCTATCTTTGTGGCTATCATTGTCTGCATGGTGGTTTGTGCCGTAAGGTCGGGACTGATGAACGTAGCCCTGAGCGTGCCGAAACGTTTTAAGAAGTCGAAGCCGCTCTCAATCTTTGTTTCCGCCTGGATGTCGGTGCTGAACAGTTTCGATGTGCCTGTTTCCGGGTCTTTAAGGTAGACCGAACCGTCAGGGGTAATCGTTATGGTCCGCCTCCTGCCCGGATCGGCTATTTCGCGTGACAGTCCGGGGTCGAGGCTGTAATATTCATCTATGCAAATGTTGGTTTTGCCAAGAGACATATCTTTCCACCAGCTCAAGGCGTAAGCGTAGCGGCGCAGGCTGTCTTGCTCGTCGCGCACAAACATCAGTCGGTAATTCCTGTTCTTGAACTTGCCGTAGCGCATCGACTTTTCGAGTTTGTCGCCGTAGGCTATTGTTGCGAGCGTCTTGTCGTCCTGCCCCTCGTTCCTTGTGTAGACGCTGTACGCTTTGCCTTTGTCTTTGTCGAAAGCGTCTATCACTTTGTCAAAGGCCTGCATCTTGTCGTGGGGCAGACTGTAGTCGTATTGCCGCATGAACGACGTCGTTTTGTTTTCCTTGCCTATGTTGTTGTCCTCGGCGGAACTCCCCGTGTTGTATTGTTTCAGTTCGGGAGAGTTAACGAAATCGTCAATAGCCTTTTTCAGGTTTTCCTGGGCGTTGGCCGTCGCAGGGATTGCCGCGCACATCAAGGCGGCTGTTAAAATTTTTATTGTCCTCATGTCAGTATGTTTTTATTGGTAATTTTCTTCTTCTTCGTCATAATATTCAAGGGCGATGTTGTAGATGTCGATGGCCAAGTCCATCCGGCTGTATCGTTCTTCCATCTTCTTTAGTGAGTCTTCTTGTTGTTGCAGCAGGTCATCAAGCTGTTTTTCTGCCAGAAGTATTTGTATTTCTATGATGGTGTCCTGCAGTGCGTCGGCGGTGTACGTTTTCGGCGGCATCATCCTGTAAGTGTCCCGGCGTATGCGGCTCGGTCTCCTTTGTTCTTTCTTCGGTTTACTTGTCATCGTGGTGTCGGCATGGAGCGAGTCGGTTACTGTCGCCTTAGTGTCGCTTATCGTTGCTGTCTGCAACGGTGGGCGGCCGGCTGTTTCCGGCATTTTCTTTTTCGGCCATACCATAATGAGCAGCATTGCGACGACAGCAGCTGCGAAGAATAACAATGTGCGCTTTTTTGAAGGGGATGACGGGGCCGGGCTGGATGAGCCAAGGCCGGAAGCTGCTTGTCCGCTCGTTTGTCCGTCTGCTTGTCTGCTTTTAAGAGGCATTCCGTTGTCAAACCATGCGAACATTTCCTTGTAATCATTCCACTCGTCGGGCACGTCGTGCGTACGGAAATATTCAGCCAGGCGGTTCTCTTCCTCTATTGTTGACAGCCCCGCCATAAAGCGTTCTATCAATAATTGTATGTCTTTCTTTGTCATTTTAAATTCTCCTCTCCTTGAAGTCTTTAAATATTTTCGCCCTTGCCCGTGCCAAAAGCGTTGACACTGATGTTGGAGCGATGCCCAGCATTTCGGCTATCTCTTGATGGCTTTTCTTTTCCACTTGGCGCAACCGCAATATCTGGTATTCCGTTGACGGCAACCGTGCCAACCGTTCTTTCAGCCAAGCCATATTCTCTTTGTCTTCCACGGCGGCTTCGGGCGACGGCAGTTTGTCGTCCGCATAGCCTCTTGCTCCGTCTATTGGCACCGTGTGTTTGCGGCGGCTGGCGTCTATGGCCATGTTTTTGGCTATGCAGAAAGCTAACTTTTCGGCGTGCGTCGCGCCGTTGATGTCGCCGCGCAGCGTCCACAGCTTCAGCATCGTTTCCTGCGCGATGTCTTCCGCTTCGCTGTCGCTTGCCGACATGGAGCGCGCCGTTGTCTCGGCTTTTAGCCGTATGCGCCTTGCAATGTTTTCAAATTCTGCCTGTTCCATAATAGCTTTCTGGTTAATAAACGTGCGGCATGGTGAAAACCAAACAGGTTTTAAACTATTTTAAGAAAATAGTCGTGCGGATTTTGTTTTATGATGATTTTAGCGTACCTTTGCCTTTGCAAATCCAAAGGCTATATGATATTAAATCGTGAAACGTTTTTCGAGCTTGTGCGTTTCGGCGTTGTGGGCGTGATAGCCACGGCCCTGCATTACGGCATTTACTGGTTGCTGCACGATTTGATTAACGTCAACGTGGCTTACACTTTAGGTTATTTCATCAGTTTTGTGTTTAACTATGTGCTTTCGGCGCGTTTCACTTTCCGTAAGAAAAAGTCAGTGAAAAATGGCATTGGCTTTGGAGGGGCGCATTTGTTTAACTACCTGTTACAAATTTGTCTGTTAAACTTGTTCATATATCTTGGCGTTAGCAAGACACTGGCTCCCGTGCCCGTGTATTGCATTGCGATACCAACAAATTTCATTATTGTAAGATTTGTGTTCAGGAAACTTTAGAGAGTTAAGGGTTTCTGAAATTAAGAATTAAGAGTTAAGAAAATATGCACACGTTGGGAAAATCAACAGCAAAGCATATTTTCTTAACTCTTAATTCTTAATTTCAGAAACTCTTAACTCTTAATTCTTAATTTATCTCTGCCACCAGCGCTTTTTCTTTGGCTCTTCTTGGTAATGGCCGGTGCCGATGCGTTCCATCATGATGTCGTAGTACGTCTTGTGTTCGCTTATCATCCGGTAGATTGTGCCCCAGTCGGGCAGTCCGCCTATGTTGCGGTCGTCTATGAACATATCAACCTTCAGCTTGCGGGAGAAGAAATTATTGCTTTCCTTGCCGTTCTCTTCGGGATAATCACGATTTACTGCATAAAACTCAACTCCACGCTCGCGGCACCAGTTTACGGCATCGTCCAAGAGCTTGCCTTCACGGACAGACCATAGTATGAGCTTGTGGCGGTCTTTAATCAACATCTTGAGTGTTTCAGTGGCGAAGGGCAACTCTTCGCCTATTTCGGGGTAGCGGTGTTCCACTATAGTCCCGTCAAAATCTACTGCTATTGTCATTGCTTATTCTGTTGTTTGTTAACGTTATGTCACGAAACAAGCTGGCAATGGCACACAGATGCCGTTTGCCAGCTTGTTTCATGGTTGTTATCTTTTTACAGAGTCGTCATCGGCCTTGCCGTAGTGACTGTTTGAATAGTCGCCGTATCCGTAAGACCCGTATGATGCACCCTTGTATCCGTAACGGCCATACTTGCCATATTTGCCGTATCCGTAATAATAGCTGTATTTCTTTTCAGAAAGGTCGATGCCGTTGATAGCAATGCACGTGTTGGGCAGCTTGTTCTCTTCGGCAAGCGTGTTGATGAGTGCGAAGTTGGCTTTCGGAGTATAGTCGGCACGGCATACGTAGACCGTCAGGTCTGCGTGCTTGCCTATTTGCAATGTGTCTGTAACCAAGCCCACGGGGGCTGTGTCGATTATCACGAAATCGTAATGCTGTTTAAGCTGCGTGATTACTTGCTCAAGCGACGGACGAGAAACCAACTCTGCCGGGTTTGGCGGTATGGGACCGGCCATGAGCAAGTCTAAATTGTTGTTGATTTCAGACGGAACGATTTGTCCCTGTACGTCTTCCCAAGTGATGTTGTCTTTTGTGAGAAGGCGCGTGATGCCGTTGCTGTAATTGTTTATCATGAACAGTTCGGCAAGCCTCGGTTTGCGTATGTCAAGGCCGATGAGGATAACTTTTTTGCCAAGCAGCGCAAAACTGATGGCAAGGTTCGATGCCGTAAACGTCTTGCCTTCGCCTGATGTTGACGATGTGAACATGATGACATTCTGTCCCGGCTTCAGCATGAACTGTATGTTCGTACGCATCGATCGGAATATCTCTTCCATCTGGTTGTTCTGGTTCTCGTGCACAACGATGTCGGCACGGGTCTTTGCCTTGTCGCTTGCCACCAAGATGTCGGCAATGATTGGCAGCTTGGTGATGCTGGCGACGTCTTCATGGCCTTCAATCCTGAACCGGAAGAAGCTCATAAGGTATATTATGCCGGCCGGAATGGCTACGCCGAGGATTAGTGCTATCAACAAGATGATGCTGCCCTTGGGACTGATTTTCTTGTCATACTGCGGCATCTCGATAAGTTTACCTTTATCCGCCGTGGCGGCAAGTGAAATTGAGTTCTCCTCGCGCTTCTGTAGCAGCATGAGGTAGAGGCCGGATTTAACTTCCTGCTGCCGGCCTATTTGCGTTAGTATCCTTTCTTGTTCAGGAGCTTTTGTCACTTGGCTGTCGTAAGTTCCCAGTTGTTCCCTTATGGCGTCGCGTTGGATTATGAGACCTTTGCGTGCTTGTTGCAAGGCTTGCTGTATGCTTGCCTGCATATCGTCGAGTTGGGATGTAAGTTCGGCTACCACCGGACTGCTTTCCGACGCCGTGCGCAACAGCCTGTTGCGTTCGAGCGCAATCTTGTTGTATTCGTTGATGAGCGATGTTGACGCCTCGTCTTGCAAACCGATGTTCGACGGCAACACTTGGTGCTTGTTACCGGGACGGTTGGCGAAGTTTATCAGGCTCCCGATGAGAGATATTTGCGTATTGGCTTCGTTGAGCTTTTGTTCATAGGTTGACGTGTTTGTTGATGTTGTAGCAGCGTCGAGCTGCAATTCCATTAACTTGTTGCGCCGCTTGTAGCTTTCGAGGGCCTCGTCGGTGGTGCTTAGTTCCGCGTCTATCTTCAGAAGGCGGTCGTTAATAAACTCTTCCGTCTTGGCAGAGATTTCATTTTTGTCCTCGTTGGCCTGGCGGTTGTAGCAAGTCACTAATTGCTTGATGTAATCTATGCTGCGGTTAATGTTTTCGCCTTGCATCTGGAGATTGAACACTGATGACGTTTTCGATGTCGGTTCAATCGTTAACGCGCTCATGTAGTTTTGGGCTACGCTGCGAGGAGAGTTGAGGTAGACGATGAGAGTCTTGCCATCTTCGAGCGTGTAGTTCTTGTTTTTTGTAAGTGTGATGTTGCCAACTTGTGTGCGTATTACGGCCGGGAGTTTGGTGATGGTCTTGTTTATCTCCGTAGGCTTTTTTGCCAGAACATTGTCTTCAATCGCGTAATATTCACCTTTGATATGGTAACCGTCTTTTTCGCGCGTGATTTTCAGTTCGATAGGATTTGTCGGGATGTTTAGCATCTCGATTTTAGAAAAGTCCATATCCGCGTTGATGGGCTGGTTCTTATACAAAAGTTCTTTCTTTATGCCCCCGTCTAAATAATAATCGGCATAAAGCTGTAAGTCACGCACGGCTTCTTCAGCGATGATTGTGGACGTAAGTATTTCCTGCTCGTTCTCGATACCGTATGAAGTTGTGATGATGCCAAGGTTAGACATACTTTCGAGAGCTTGCAGACCGCCAAGTCCGCCACCTTTGTTGTTACCGCTGTTGTCGTCTTTTATGAGCAGTTTGGCCGTAATGTTGTAAACAGGCGCAGAATATCGCAGGTAAAGCAGGCCTACGCCAATGCAAATGATTATTGACAAGAGAAACCATTTCCAATTAAGGATCACGGCCGTGTATATGGCTTGGAAGTTGAATGATGATTGTTCTTCCGCCGTTTCTTGGACGTTTGTCTCGTTGTTGTATTCGTTCATCTATTTTATGTTTTTGTATTGTAGGTGATTAATTGTTTTCTTCAATTAAATTCATGAGGTATTTCCCGTAATCATTCTTCAGCATTGGTTTGGCGTCTTCTTTTAATTTTTCGGCGTCAATCCATCCTTGTGTGAACGCTATTTCTTCAAGGCAGGCTATTTTCAGCCCTTGCCTTTTCTCGATTACTTCAATAAAAGTGGAAGCCTCGCTAAGGCTGTCGTGGGTACCTGTGTCCAACCATGCAAATCCGCGTTGCAATGTTTGCACTTTCAGGCGGCCTTGTTTGAGATATTCTTGGTTTACCGATGTGATTTCAAGTTCACCCCGTTTGCTGGGCTTGATGTTTTTTGCAATTTCCACTACGCTGTTGGGATAGAAGTACAGACCTACGACGGCGTAATTGCTTTTAGGTTTTGTTGGTTTTTCTTCTATGCTAAGGCAGTTGCCTTCAGCATCGAACTCGGCAACCCCGTAACGTTCTGGATCATTGACATAGTAACCGAAAACGGTTGCTTTGTCGTCGTTTTCAGCGGCTGCAACGCTGTTACGCAATATGTTTGAAAAGCCCGCTCCGTGGAAAATGTTGTCGCCAAGGACAAGGCATACACTGTCGTTATCGATGAATTTTTCACCAATGATGAATGCTTGAGCCAATCCGTCTGGTGAAGGTTGTTCTGCATACTCAAACCTAACGCCAAAAGCAGAACCGTCCCCAAGCAAACGCTTGAAGCCGGGCAGGTCGTAAGGTGTTGATATAATAAGGATTTCTTTTATCCCTGCAAGCATCAAGACGGATATGGGATAATATATCATCGGCTTGTCGAAAATTGGTATCAGTTGTTTGCTGATACCTTTTGTAATAGGGTATAACCTGGTACCTGAACCACCTGCAAGTACTATTCCTTTCATATTATGGTTATGTGTTTGTAGATGAAAAATGGCAGCCAGATATTTATCGTCGCCCGCCATCTTGTTTTGTTCATGTGCACTTAAGTTTACGGAGTGTTTCACCGTTATTTGTGCAAAGGTATAATAAAAAACGATAATAATCAAATTTTATTTTGATTTTTGGTTCATTTGATGTAATTTTGCACTTACGAATATCCGGGCTAAGGCTCGTTTTGTCTATTTTTTTAATGTTTAAAAATATGGGATTTCTAAGTAAACTGTTTGGAAAAAACAATACGAGAGAAAATAAAATCGGTGGTATGGAAGATTATATGACGCTTGTGCGTGTGTATTTGCAAGCGGCAATAGCCGAGTCCGCCGGCATTACAAACTTGGCGATGTTGCCAGATTTAAGGATGTTTAAGACAACATTGCGCGTACCTACGGTTAATAATAAACTCGGTGTTGGAGAGAAAAAGCATTGCAAGAAAATGCTAATTGACCTATATAAGACAGAGGATGATTTTTTCAAGGAGCTGGACCAAAGTATTCGTAAGAATTGCCGTAAGATGCAGGACGTGCAAACTTACCTAATACAATTTCAAAACTTTACGCAGGACGTTATGATGCTTATGGGCAACTTGATGAAGTTTAAGTTGCGTGTGCCATCGTTTATGAAAAAGGCTATATATAGCATGACTGAAAAAACTGTTGCCGATATTTTCAATAAGAATGATTTTAAGGATGCCGGCGTTATGAAGACGGTTGTGGCAATACGCACCTATAATAAGCGTTTGGGCTTTAGCCAGAAATGGATTACTGACTTCGTATTCCAGGTCATCATGCTGGCCAAGAAAGAACCACGCCCGAATACAGATGACGAAAAGACTAAAAAGTAAATTTAATGGAAATGTGATGGTTAGGTAATAAATTCGTAACTATCTAAAAACTTGATTTTTCTTAAAATCCATTGAATATATTTTGCAATGTGACAAAAAAGGTCTACTTTTGTAGACAAAATCCTTATAATGGCTGAAAATGACAAAATCTTAACGCTTTTTACGACCCGTGTAAGGCAAATGATACTTCAATATAATGAATTGAAGAAAGAAAATGATGAGCTTTACGCTATGGTTGACGCTTATGAAGCGGAAATAAAGCGGCTTAAGGCAAGTCTGGAACAAACCAAAAAGGATTACGAAAGCCTTAAGATGGCTAAGATGATGGAAATTTGCGACGGTGACATTGAGTCAGCGAAGCGCAGGTTTTCAAGCCTGATCAGGGATGTCAACAAGTGTATCACGCTGCTGAGCGGGAAATGATTGAGTGGCGATGGCTGGAGAGAACGAAAAATTACATATAAGATTGCACGTTTACGACACTGAAATACCAGTGACGGTAATGCCGGAAGATGAGCCTTATTGCCGTAACGCTGCAAAACTTATTACGGACAAGGTTAACGCGTTGTCGGAAAAATATAAAACTTCGCGAAGCGAAAAAGAAATTCTTTTTATGGCGATGTTGGACATTGCCATAAATTTGGAGTTTGAAAAAACAAACAACGATACCGAGCCATACGATAATATTCTCACAAAAATCACTACAGAAATCGAAGACGCTTTAGGTGTAAACAGCGTGGATCACGAAAAAAGGAAGTGAGAATATTAACATCAATAAATAAGCAAATGATATTAAATATTGTAATTGCCGTAGTAGCTCTCGTGATAGGAGGGCTTGCGGGGTATTTTATTTTCAGGTATGTAATTACCGGGAAATATAATGAAATGATTAGTGCCGCAGAAAAAGAAGCGGACGTGTTGAAAGAAAAAAAGATGCTTGAGGTAAAAGAGAAATTCCTCAACAAAAAGGCAGAACTTGAAAAAGAGGTTCAAAGCAGGAATCAGAAAATTCAGCAGAATGAAAACCGCTTGAAGCAGCGTGAGATTTCTTTGAACCAAAGACAGGAAGAACTTGGACGCAGAAAGCAGGACCTCGACCAACAGCAGCAGCGTGTTGACAATGAGAAAAAACTTTTGCAGATTAAGCAAGAAGAACTCGACAAGATGCAGTTGCAGGAGCGTGACAAACTTGAAGAATTGTCAGGATTGAGCGCGGAAGAGGCAAAAAACCGCCTTGTAGAGAGTCTTAAAGATGAAGCGCGTACTGATGCGGCAAGCTACGTTAACGAAATAATGGATGAAGCTAAGCTCAATGCAAATGCCCAAGCTAAGAAAATCGTTATTCAGACGATACAACGTGTGGCTACTGAGACTGCCATTGAAAACTCGGTGAGCGTATTCCATATTGATAATGATGAAGTTAAGGGGCGTATTATCGGTCGTGAGGGTCGTAACATCCGTGCCCTTGAAGCGGCCACGGGCGTTGAAATCGTGGTTGATGATACACCGGAAGCTATCGTAATATCAGCATTCGACCCGATTAGGCGCGAGGTTTGTCGCCTTGCTTTGCACCAACTTGTTGCCGACGGACGCATTCATCCGGCACGTATCGAGGAGGTCGTAGCAAAGGTGAAGAAACAGCTTGATAACGAAATCATCGAGACAGGTAAGCGTACAGCCATAGACCTTGGTATTCATGGACTGCATCCGGAACTCATTAGGATTATCGGAAAGATGAAGTATCGTTCAAGTTATGGACAGAATCTTCTGCAACACGCTCGTGAGACAGCCAATCTTTGCGCAGTCATGGCATCAGAACTTGGTTTGAATCCGAAGAAGGCTAAACGTGCAGGATTGCTCCATGACATAGGAAAAGTGCCCGATGAGGAGAGCGAATTGCCTCACGCGCTTTATGGAGCGAAGATAGCCGAGAAATACAAGGAAAAACCTGACATTGTGAATGCCATCGGCGCACACCACGATGAAATGGAGATGAACACGCTGCTTGCGCCCATCGTTCAGGTCTGCGACGCAATAAGTGGCGCCCGTCCCGGTGCCCGCCGCGAGATAGTGGAGGCTTACATCAAACGTCTTAACGATCTTGAGGCTATCGCAATGAGTTATCCTGGTGTCACGAAGACTTACGCAATACAGGCAGGACGTGAACTACGTGTAATCGTCGGGGCTGATAAGATGGACGATAAGGAAACGGAAAAACTGTCAGGAGAGATAGCCACGAAGATACAGAACGAGATGACTTATCCCGGACAGGTTAAGATAACCGTCATTCGTGAGACGCGCAGTGTGGCTTACGCTAAGTAAATCAGAATAAAAAGCATATATCTTGCATACCAAATAAAGGCTGCCTTACGTTATTGTAAAGGCAGCCTTTATTGATTTATAGGCCTTGTTTTGTTATTTATGATTTACAATTAGCGAATAAATTAAAGAAGACATGACACTTAAAGAATTTCTTAACCAGAATGATCATTTTGCATTCAACGTTGGTGCGCGGCTTGTTGAAGTACGTGAAGGGTACGCCCGTGCAGAAATGACTGTAGTCAAAGAACATCTTAACGCAGGCGGCGTATGCCAAGGAGGAGCATTGTTCACGCTTGCCGACCTCGCCCTTGCCGCAGTGATGAATAGTTGCGGCAAACTGACGTTAAGCATTGAGAGCACAATATCGTTCCTTAGTTCGGCGGTAGAAGGGGACACCCTCACTGCTGAGGCCGTTGAGACACGTAGCCATCATAAGATACCTTATCTCGAAGTAAAAATACGTAACCAGCGTAATGAACTAATTTGTGCTTTCACAGCTCTTGGCTACCGTAAAGATAAGGAGTGGAATTTTTCATGATTTTTAGATTTCGTTGATGTTCACATAGCCGTGTGTTACGGCATAAATGGTAAGGGCCGACACGCTTTTCAGCCTGAGTTTATCCATTATGTTGCGCCTGTGAGTCACCACGGTTGCGAGACTGATGTTCAGCCGGTCGGCTATTTCCTTGTTAATCATACCTTTCACTATCAGGCTCATCACTTCCGCTTCGCGTGCCGACAGCTGTTTTTCGTTGCCGTGGTTGGTTGCGGCTGCCGGCAGGTTGCGCCCTGCGGCGTGTGCCATTTGTTCAAGTGCGAGCAGTGATTTTATAAGTTGTTTTTCTGGTACGGACGTACATAGGCAGTGGAAACCGTCAAAAGGCGATAGGCGTTCGGCAGAAGTTGAAAGTACGATTGTTTTACGGCGGCGTTCGGTGAAGAAAGATAGTTCGGTGGCAACGACGCTTGTGGCAACAAAAAAATGAATGTAATTGTCTACATCCGAAGCGTTGAGCTCGCTAACAGAGTGGAATACGTCCACCGAAACCATCGGCATCACTTCCTGAAGCATTTGTTTCAGTCCGATGGCAGCCAATGTGTCTGGGTGAATTATCGCAATCTTAAACATACTTTTTGAATTAAGAGTTAAGAACTCAGGATTTCAGTTCTTAACTCTTAATTATTTAATTATTATGAAAGGAAGCCGAGCAACGCACCGGCAGCTACGGCTGAGCCGATGACACCGGCCACGTTTGGTCCCATAGCGTGCATCAGAAGGAAGTTGTGCCTGTCATATTCAAGACCGATGTTGTTTGATATGCGTGCGCTCATTGGTACGGCACTTACACCGGCGTTGCCGATGAGCGGATTGATTTTCTTGGTTTTGGGCAAAAACAGGTTCATGAATTTCACGAACAGCACGCCTGATGCCGTTGCGATGGCGAAAGCCATGAAGCCGAGAATGAAGATGTATATCGTCTTCATCGTCAAGAATTCGCTGGCCTGTGTCGAGCAACCTACGGTAAGGCCGAGCAGCATTACCACGATGTCGTTAAGTGCGCTGCCGGCGGTCTTGGCGAGACGTGTCGTCTTGCCTGATTCTTTAAGCAAGTTGCCGAAGAACAGCATACCAAGGAGCGGTAGGCCTGATGGTACGATGAAAGTAGTTAGCAGCAGTCCGATAATCGGGAACAGGATACGTTCCGTCTGGCTTACCTGGCGTGCCGGTTTCATGCGTATCAGGCGTTCTTTCTTCGTTGTGAGCAGACGCATCAAGGGCGGTTGGATGATTGGCACGAGAGCCATATATGAATAGGCGCACACGGCGATTGCCCCCATTAGGTTGGGGCTTAGTTTTGACGACAGGAATATGGCCGTAGGCCCGTCTGCCCCGCCTATGATGGCTATGCCTGCCGCTTGGTTGGGTTCAAAGCCCAAGGCCAAAGCCACCATATATGCGCCGAAGATGCCAAACTGTGCCGCTGCGCCGATGAGTATCAGCTTCGGGTTGCTGATCAGTGCAGAGAAGTCTGTCATTGCGCCGATACCGAGGAACACCAATGGAGGATACCATCCCTGCCGCACTCCTTGGTAAAAAATGTTCAGCACGGAGTTGTCTTCGTACAGTCCTATTTCAAGTCCGGCGTCGGTACGGAATGGGATGTTTCCGAGAATGATGCCGAGCCCGATGGGTACGAGCAGCAGCGGCTCAAAATCTTTCTTTATCGCCAGCCAGATGAAGAATGCACCGACGACTATCATTATGATGTTCCCCGCTTCAGCGTTGGCGAAGCCGGTATATGTCAGGAACTCATTGAAGTTGCTTGAAATGAATTCTGTAAATCCCATATATTTGCGGTTTTACGGTTGTGTGGTTTTTGGTTTTACGGTTTGGGTTGTGTGGTTATCAAGTTTTATGGTTGTACATTCATTATTCAGTTGTACCGTAGATCTTACAACCTTACACCCGTATAGCCAAAGATTTATTTTTATCCTATTGTAATCAGTGTGTCACCTTCCATTACTGTGTCGCCCTTGTTTACGAGTATGGCTGTGACCGTGCCGTTGCTTTCGGCTTCGATGTTGTTTTGCATCTTCATCGCCTCAAGCACTACAACGGTGTCGCCGTCCTTCACGGTGTCGCCTACTTTCACTTTCACTTCGGTTATCGTGCCGGGCAGTGGTGCAGTCACCTTTATGCCTTTTGCCGGTGTGCTGTTTCCCGGTTTTTCTGTCTGGGGGGTTGCGGTTGCCGCAGTTGTCTGCTGTTGCGGTTGCACGGCTACCACGGGTTTGTGTGGAACGCTTGACGGGTTGATGGGCTGCTTAAGTTCTACTTCAAACGGTATTCCGTTGACGTTTACTTTTGCCACGTTGCCTTCTACGTTGATTATCTCCACGTCGTAATCGACGCCTTGCACTTTATATTGGTATTTGTTCATTTTTTTCGTTTTTTTTTGATGAATAAGTCTTATGGCTGAATGCCAAATTAGCTTGATATGGACAAGGCCGGCAATTCTTATTTGCTTTTGTCTGCTGCCGGCTCGTTTTTTACGGGATAATTGTTTCTTCCGGATAGATGTTCCAGTTGGTATGATGCGGTTTTATGGTAATGATGTTGCTTTCGATGTCGTGCACGTCATCTTCATACTGTTTCAGGGCCATTGCTATCACGGCGATGTAAATCTCCTTGTCTATGCCGCCGGTTTGCAGTCCGTCTTTCAGTATCACTTTTGTCTTGTGTCCGGTTTCAACTATCTTTTCTCCCGTTTTCACCGCCGCCTTTATCGGCTGTATGCGTCCGGCTTTTTTCAACGCCTGTTTGTGCGCCATGAAGATGCCGAGTATGCGGAAGAATGTGTAGAGCAATGCGAGGCAGAAGAACACTATGCCCATCGAGAGCACCGTGATGCCGATGCCGTGTGGGTCTTCGCGTTTTAGTTTTGCTATCTTAGTCTCGTTGGCTTGTACGAAGTTCTCAATACCCGGGGTTACGCTGCCGGGACTTTTCACCTCCCATTGGTCGGCCCCGTCCCTTACCCTTGCGTAAGACCTGTCTGCGTCGAGTGCGGGTACTGAAACAGAATCGATCAAGTCAACGCCGTTGCCGTCATACAAAGCCACCCATACCGGCTTTCCGCTTTCGGCCTTCGCCTGCAAGTGCAGTGTGCCTTGTGTCTTGTTGCCGTTGAGGAAGAACACCACGTGCTCGCGTGCCGACATCGACGTGCGGTTGTCGCCGCTGGGTATACTGCTCATCAGGGCCGTGCGCTGCGCCACGGTCAGGTTTTTGTCGAGTACGCGCCTGTCGGTGGTGATGAACATTCCGCGCACATCGTACGTGGAGAACGATGTGTTGGCAAGTTCTATCCATGCGTTCCTTCGCCCGTACTCGTCTTGTAGGTTGCTCTTGTTGCAGGTCATCACTTCGTTTATCTTGATGTTCCTGGCTCCTTGGCCGAACGTCAAGACCGTTCCCGCAAGCAAGGTGCACAACAGAAAAACGGTTCTTTTCATAGATTGTTGGTAAAGTGAAGGTTGATGATGTAAATGTCAGGTGTTTTTGTTATGTAGAAAGGCAGACGAGACACGCCGCCACCGGCTTGCCTGTCTGCCTTTTTCTTATACTCCGCAGAAGAACAGCACTATTATCTGTGCCGTGAAAATCCTGAGAAACATACTCAACGGGTAAACCGTGGAGTAGCCTACGGCCGGCGCGTCTTTCGAGCATACCGAGTTGGCGTAGGCCAGTGCCGGCGGGTCTGTGTATGTACCGGCCACCATACCCATGATTGTGAAGTAGTTGAATTTGTACTTGAGTCTTGCTATCGTGGCCACTATCAGGATTGGGATTACGGTTATCAGGAAGCCGGTGTAGACGTATTTCAGTCCGTCGCCTTGTATAATCGTGTCAACGAAACCGCCGCCGGCCTTTATGCCTACGCTGGCAAGGAAGAGCACAAGGCCTATCTCACGCAGCATCATGTTGGCACTCGTGGTAGTGTAGGTTACGAGATGCACTTTGTAACCGAAGCGTCCTATAAGTATGGCGATGATCAGCGGGCCTCCGGCCAGTCCTAATTTTATTGGCACCGGTATGCCGGGGCAGGTGATGGGGATGCTTCCGAAGATGATGCCCACGAATATTCCGATGAAGATGGTTGCGATGTTGGGGGCGTTGAGGCGTTTAACCGAGTTGCCCAGCACGCTTGCCATGCGGTTGACTGCGCTCTCCGGGCCTACCACCATCACGCGGTCGCCCACCTGGAGCGAGAGGCCTGAGTGGGCGAAGAGATCCATGCCGTGGCGTGTCACACGTGTGACGTTTACGCCGAAGCCGCGCGATATGTGCATCTGGCCGAGCGTCTTGCCGTTTATCGACGGGCGCGTCACAACTATTCGCTTGCTCACCATCGGCTCGTCTTGTGTGTTCCAGTCCACTTCAATTTCCGGCCCGATGAAGGCTATGATTGCTTCGGCGTCCTTTTCGGCGCAGACAATGAAGAGCTTGTCGCCAAGGTGGAATACTGTTTTGCCCATAGGCGTTATCACGTGGCCTTCGTGAAGCAGGCGCGAACATACGAAGTCACGGTTGAGGAATTCATGCACTTGGGCTATCGTCTTGCCCTCAAGGTATCCGTTCTCCACGGTAATACTCATGAAATGGGGCTTCACGGCCTCATTTTCGTTTTCCTCCTCGTCGAGCTTCTCTTCTTCCTTGTCCGTGCGTATGTGGCAGATGTAACGTATGGCTATCGTCGCACCGATGATGCCAAGCACGCCGAGGGGATAGGCACAGGCGTATCCGTTGGCTATTTGCGGCGCGTTACCGTCCTTGAATACTGACATCAGCGCTTCGTTGGCCGCTCCGAGGCCGGGGGTGTTGGTAACGGCACCGTAAAGTGTGCCCACCATCATCGGCAGGTTGACGGGGTTCGACGTGTCGAAGAAGATGTAGTAACAGGCGAACATCACGAGGATGTTCAGCAAGATGACCGATGTAGACAGAGCGTTGAGCGTCACGCCGCCACGCTTGAAGCTCTCGAAGAAGCCGGGACCCACCTGCAAGCCTATCATGAAGACGAAGAGGATGAGGCCGAACTCTTGCAAGAACGACAGCACGCTTGCCGACGCCGTGAAGCCTATGTGCCCCGCGGCGATGCCGGCAAAGAGCACGAAGGTGACACCAAGCGATATGCCACCTATCTTTATTTTCCCTAAAAGCACTCCCGCCGCTATTACGCTGGCATACAATATTACAATGTGTGCCACGGAGTCTGTTGATGTAAATAAATTAATAAGCCAGTCCATTAGGTAAGTTTTAATGACGGTGCAAAAGTAGCTAATTTATTACTCATTCGATAATTTTTGTGCAATTATTTTCATTAATATTCCCAAACCTTAGTTTTGCCTTCGGCCTGCTGCGCTGTCGCCGTTGTTTGGGCCTTTTGACAAAATGAAACCTGTGCGCCTTCACCGCCTTTCATGTTGTTTTGCGCTTTAACACCGTGGATGCCTTTGGCGTAAAATATTCCAGTCTGCGGTTAGAATATGTGAAAATAGAGTGTGCATCTGTAATGCTTTGATACTCTGTTTGTTAAGTTGTGAGATTGTAAGGTGTGCGACATAAAACAGTCATTCTGACATCAATTTATATGCTTTACGGTCGTTAAAGACCGTTTTTACCACCCTTTATAACGGTTGTTAATGGCGTTTGTGACGGCTTTTGCAGGTTTTAAAGGGCATCTTTTGCATGGTAATTAGTGCCTTTTCATTGTGTAAGAGGCCACGAATGATACCTCAAACAGTGCTGTTCGGTCGTTTTGACGGAATTGTGTAATCCTATTTTGGAATTTCGGACAGACATTTGACGTGTGACACATTGCAAAGCGAAAGCGTGCAACGGTTGTCAAGGTGTCAGCTCGTGATTGTCGGCCGGTATGACGGTGCGTCTGTAAGGTTTTACGGTAAAATTGATTTTTGTCATTATTTTTTAAAGGTGTATCAGAAAAATGCCTTATATTTGCACTGTGAGGTAAGCGTACTTGTTCGTTTACCGGATGATTTTTAGGTAATTTTTTATAATAAAAGGTTTATGTCAAACTGTAAAGAAAAACTCTTCAGCGAGTTCAAGGCACCCACCAAGCAGGAATGGCTTGACAAGATTCAAGTCGACTTGAAAGGTGCCGACTTCAACAAGCGTTTGGTATGGAGGACTAACGAAGGCTTCGACGTACCGCCGTTTTACATGAGGGAAGATGTGTTGAAACTGAAAACACCCGACGCCCTTCCGGGCGAGTTCCCTTATGTGCGCGGCAACAAGAAGGCTTGCAACTGCTGGTATGTGCGCCAGGACATCGTGGCAGGCGACGCCAAAGCTGCCAACGCCAAGGCTCTTGACCTGCTTAAGCGCGGCGTTGACTCGTTGGGATTCAAAATTCCGGGCGACTGCGTAAGCACGGATTTTGTTGAGACATTGCTCGCCGGCATCGACTGCGAGGCCGTCGAGTTGAACTTCAACACCTGCAAGCGTCACACTCTTGAGCTTGCCACGATACTTGCGGACTATTTCGACAAGAAAGGTTGCGACAAGGCCAAGGTCTGCGGTTCGCTCGACTGGGACCCGATGGAGAAAATCGTAATGAAGGGCCACGACGCCACACACATCTTGCCGCTTGCTCCGCGCATTGTCGAGGAGTTGAAGGATTACCCCCGCTTCCGCTGCGTGTCGGTTAACGCCGTTGCGCTCAACAACTCCGGGGCTTACATCGTGCAGGAGCTGGGCTACGCCCTGGCTTGGGGTAACGAATACTTGAACCAGCTCGTAGAGGCCGGCGTTGACGTAGACCTTGCCGCCGGCAAACTGACGTTCAACCTCGGCATATCCGAAAACTTCTTCATGGAGATTGCCAAGTTCCGCGCCGCACGTCTGCTTTGGGCGGAAATTGTCAAGAAGTACGAGCCGAAGAACGATGATTCGTGCATGATGTGCGTCAACGCCGTGACATCGAAGTATAACATGACATTGTTTGACAGCTACGTCAACCTGCTTCGCTCACAGACCGAGGCTATGAGTGCTGCCCTCGCCGGCGTGCATTCAATTGTCGTTACGCCGTTCGACGCCGTTTACGAGACGCCTAACGACTTCTCCGAACGCCTCGCACGCAATCAGCAGCTGCTGCTCAAGGAGGAGAGCCATTTCGACAAGGTGGTAGACCCCGCGGCCGGCAGTTATTTCGTAGAGGAACTTACCACGTCGCTCGCCAACGAGGGCTGGAAGATATTTCTCAAGGTTGAGGACGAAGGCGGATTCCTTGAGGCTATAAAGAAAGGTGTTGTGCAAGACGACATCAACGCCACCAACGCCAAGCGTCACGATGCTGCCGCAAAGCGCAAGGAGTTTATCCTCGGCACCAACCAGTTCCCCAATTTCACTGAAAAGTCTGAAGGCAAACATCCCATGCAGTGCTCATGCTCGTGCGGCAAGGGTGACGGCCACCATCACGAGGCTGCTTTCAAGGCGATAGAGACCACGCGCCTCGCCGCCGACTATGAAGACCTGCGCCTCACGGTGGAGAAGAGCGGCAAGGCACCCGTGGCCTTCATGCTCACAATAGGCAACCTCGCCATGCGCCAGGCTCGTGCCCAGTTCAGCTGTAACTTCCTCGCCTGCGCCGGTTACAAGGTGGTAGACAACCTTGGTTTCAAGACTGTTGAAGAGGGTGTTGACGCTGCGCTCAAGGCCGGTGCCGACATCGTAGTGCTATGTTCGAGCGATGATGAGTATGCCGAGTATGCCGTTCCGGCGTTCAAGTATCTTGACGGCCGCGCCATATTTGTAGTAGCCGGTGCACCGGCTTGTATGGACGACTTGAAAGCTGCCGGCATAGAGAACTTCATCCACGTGCGCTGCAACGTGCTTGAAACATTGAAAGAGTATAACGCTAAATTGGGAATAAAATGAGAAAGAAATTTAACGACATCGACATATTTTCAGGCATAAAAGCCACGGACGATGCAGCGTGGCAGAAGGACAACGGCATCAGCCCCGACTGGAAGACGCCTGAACACATAATGGTGAAGCCCGTCTACACCAAGGAAGACCTTGAAGGCATGGAACATCTTGACTACACGGCCGGTCTGCCGCCTTTCCTGCGTGGCCCGTACAGCATGATGTACCCCTTCCGCCCGTGGACAATACGCCAATACGCAGGCTTCTCAACGGCAGAGGAGAGCAACGCTTTTTACCGTCGCAACCTCGCCAGCGGACAGAAAGGATTGTCGGTTGCTTTCGACCTGCCTACCCACAGAGGTTACGATCCCGACAATATGCGCGTGATAGGCGACGTGGGCAAAGCCGGCGTGTCTATCTGTTCGGTTGAAAACATGAAAGTGTTGTTCAGCGGCATTCCATTGAACAAAATGTCAGTGTCAATGACAATGAACGGTGCCGTGTTGCCCATTATGGCATTTTATATTGTTGCCGGGCTTGAGCAGGGAGCGAAGCTCGAAGAGATGGCCGGCACCATCCAGAACGATATCCTCAAGGAGTTCATGGTGCGCAACACTTATATCTATCCGCCGGCATTCTCGATGAGGATCATCAGTGACATCTTCGCTTACACATCGAAGTTCATGCCCAAGTTCAACTCAATCTCAATCTCCGGCTACCATATGCAGGAGGCAGGAGCCACGGCGGACATAGAGTTGGCTTACACCATAGCTGACGGATTGGAGTATGTGCGTGCCGGAGTGAACGCCGGTATCGACATCGACGCTTTCGCACCGCGCCTCTCGTTCTTCTGGGGCATCTCTATGAACCACTTTATGGAGGTTGCTAAGATGCGCGCCGCGCGTATGCTTTGGGCTAAAGTCATCGAACAGTTCGGTCCGAAGAATCCGAAGTCGCTTATGCTGCGTACACACTCGCAGACATCGGGATGGTCGCTCACAGAACAAGACCCGTTCAACAACGTTGGCCGTACCTGCATTGAGGCCATGACTGCCGCCCTCGGCCATACGCAGAGCTTGCACACCAACGCCCTTGACGAGGCCATAGCTCTGCCTACTGACTTCTCGGCGCGCATAGCCCGCAACACACAAATATACATCCAGAACGAGACGAAAATATGCAAGCACATTGACCCGTGGGCCGGTTCTTACTATGTTGAGAGTCTCACCAACGAGCTTGCTCACAAGGCTTGGGAGCATATCCAGGAGATTGAGAAGCTCGGTGGCATGGCCAAAGCCATAGAAACGGGCGTTCCCAAGATGCGTATCGAGGAAGCTGCCGCCCGCACACAGGCCCGCATCGACAGCGGTGCGCAGACCATCGTCGGCACTAACAAGTATCGCCTTGACCACGAAGACCCCATCGACATCCTTGAAGTTGACAATTCGGCCGTGCGCAAGGAACAGGAGGAAGGCCTCGCCAAGCTCCGTGCCGAGCGTGACAACGACAAGGTGAAGCAGACACTTGACGCCCTGACAGAGTGCGTGCGCACGGGTGAGGGTAATCTTCTCGAACTTGCCGTGGAATGCGCCAAGGCGCGCTGCACACTCGGCGAGATAAGTGATGCCTGCGAAAAGGTAGTAGGCCGTTATAAAGCAGTAATCAGAACCATATCAGGCGTGTATTCATCAGAAAGCAAAAGCGACCCCGACTTTGCCAAGGCGTGCGAGTTGACAGAGGAGTTCGCCAAGAAGGAAGGCCGCCGTCCGCGCATCTTCATTGCCAAGATGGGACAAGACGGCCACGACCGCGGCGCCAAGGTTGTAGCCACTGGCTACGCCGACTGCGGTTTCGACGTAGACATGGGCCCGCTGTTCCAGACTCCGGCGGAGGCTGCGCGCGAGGCCGTTGAGAACGACGTGCACATCGTAGGTGCCAGCTCGCTGGCCGCCGGCCACAAGACGCTCATTCCTCAGCTCATCGAGGAACTGAAGAAGCTGGGCCGTGAGGACATCATGGTGATAGCCGGAGGCGTCATCCCCGCCCAGGACTATGACTTCCTCTACAAGGCCGGTGTAGCTGCAATCTTCGGTCCCGGCACGTCGGTTGCCAAGGCCGCTTGTGAGATGATGAACATCCTCATGGATAAGGAATAAGCCTTAAAACGGCGTAAATAAAAAAAGAAGGCGCGAACTTTAAGTCCGCGCCTTCTTTTTTATTGTTCTGTCAGTCTGAACGTTTAAACCAGATATACGTTTATGGCGTATGCTATGATTTTCGTTATTCATATATTTTTACCTTTGTGCATAACAAATGAGATTGTCGCTTATGTGAATATGATTGACTGTGTGATATTTGCGTAAGGTTTGCTTGTTTACTTGAATATGAAATTCAGTATTCCGCGCATTATTGCGGAACGTTTCTGAGCAGATGTGATGCACTCGAACGGGAAACCCATTGTGAATGTGCGGTTATTGCGACCGTCGTAAGCCACGCAAACCGAGCGTCCGTCGGCATCAGTCAGGGCACAGAAGGCGGGGGCGAGGGGGCGGATGCGGTCTATCGACGTGGCGGCGTAATGGTCTTCGTTGAGGGTAGTGTAGATGTTGAACGACGTTCCCATACCGCTTACTGTGCCCCTCCAGGCGGGGCGCGACGTGCCCTCAACTTCGACGTGCAGCACGTCAGCGAGAAATTCTGCATCTTTGCCTTCGTTCATGTCGCTGCCAACGTATGCTCCGCTGACTATGAGGTTACCGCCACGGCGTGTGTATTCGGTAAACATCGACTGCATGGCGGGCGTGAATGTCTTGTAACGGCGGAGCGACCAACCGTCGTTTTTCTCCAAACCGAGCACAAGGTCGATGCAGCCGTAATGATCAAGGTTGTCAATGTGACGGCCGAGGGCCGATTTAGAGCAGCTGACAATGTTATATTTATTTGCACTCATGATGGCTTCGGCATGGGTTGCCACGTAGTTGAATTCGTTGCCCATGATTATGCGTCCTGTTAGTTCGTTGCCACAATAGCCTAATGCACCTTCGCCTTCAAGCCCGGCTTTAGTCTTGTCAAAACACGTCTGTCTGCCGGCAAAGCCCATTGTCTTGCCATAACTGACGCCAGGGTCGGCGTCGAGGTCGAAGCCTTGGCGCGTGCCGTCGTTGACAACGGCTGGCGATGACAGGCGGTAGAAGCCGTTGACTATGAGCACTGTCTCCGTGGCGTGCGGGGTGTATGCGGCTGATAGTGTTTCCGTCGGGAAACTTTCGCCGCCTTCGTTGGCTGCCGTCAGGCGGAAGTTGTAGAGTACGCCCGGCTGCAACTTTATTTTGCAAGCGTTTCCGTAAATGGGTATGCCGTTGTCAAAGCCTGAATTTCCGGTGGCTGTATATAATATATAATAGGTAGGTTTGGCGGTGGGTTCGATGTCATCTGGCTGTGCGTCCCATCTTAGAATTACAGTGTCGGCCACGGCGAAGTCGACGCTGAAATTGACAGGTGAGAGTGGTGTCACGACGTATGGGCGTTCGTGCATTTCCGAATTGAAACGCAGTATGGATTTGTACAGGCTACGTGCGAGTGTGAAGCGAAAGTCTGGGTCGTGTCCCATCGTCATGTCAGGGAAGTTCTGGTGCGAGAGTGTTTCTATTATTGCCGCCGGCATATCAGCGCAGCGCGTCTCGGCATAGTTGCGGTCGTAAAGGTATCGTTTGTTCCATCTGCCGTATGTGCGCCTGATGTCTTTTGTTGCGTTGTCAAGCAGGTATGAGGCGAATGTTTTTGAGTGGCGGCGTGTCAGCCCCGATGCGAACAGTCCGCCGGATGCGTTGGTCGTACATATTGACAGGGAGCCGATGATTGATGAGAAGTCTTTTGCATAGCCGGCGTCGCTATGCACGGCCAAGGCAAGTTCGATGGGTACGCCGAGGCCTTCGGAATGCGGCGCGAAACATGAACCGCCGGCAAGCCAGTTCGCCATATAGGGGCGTGAATATATGTCTTCCTTGTAATCGTCTATGCCGCCTTTCACGTGGTAGACGCTTTCTGGTGCGCCCGCCCATTGAGCATAATAACGCGCCCCTTCTAAACATTTGGGCAGTCCGCTGGTAGAGCCGTTTCTTTCCACAACGCCCATGCCGCCGCCGAAACGAACGGCGTCGGCTGTGACGACGCCTTGGTATGCGCTGGCATTGGTGAGGACTACGCGGTTGTCTTGGTTGCAGCCTTGTGCGAAATCAAACGTGCCGAGATACGTCCATGTGCCACCGCCCATACGTTGGTTGACGTTAAAGATTGTCTTACGTCCCTTGTGGTAGACGATGTATTGTGCGTCGGGAACACTTTTCGGAAGTGTGGCATAGCTTACATAAACGGCATACCGCCCGCTTTTGGCGAAGCGTGGTTGGTAAGATATTTCACATTCCTTGGCAGGTGAAGCCTCTGTCATACGTACTGTGCCACGCTTGAACGGGTTTGTCCTGTTACCGCAAGGCTTGCCGTCGTGGGCGAAGCCTTTTGTCCCTGCATCGCGCCATTTCCGGTTGATGTTTACTTCGGTATAATATGGTAGAAGCGTCTCGTTGTCATTGTCAACAATCACCTCGTATCTTTGCCAGTCGCGTTCCCTCGGTGAAAAGACGTTTGCTCCCGCATTTTCAAGCATCGGTATGAGGTATGGCACGACTATGGTCTGCGTGAAAAGGTCTTCATTAGTACAGAAAAGGTTTGGGCGTTGCCAAGTCCACTGCCCTTTATTGTTGTTGTAGTATCTACCGTGGCTCGCCCATACGGCAATGTGTTTGTTTTGCAGTCCTTTTGTAATGTTTGTCGGGCTTGATACGTTCTCAACCCACGGCAGCCCCTTGTATTCAATGTTGGCCTTGACTTCCTTTATAGGATGTTTTTTTTCTTTGCCCGGAGCGTTTGAAACGACGTGTTTATGTGTGCCGCAGGCGGAGAACATAAGGATGAATGATAATATCGGTAGGAAAGATACGTGTTTTCGCATAAGGCGGATTTGATGAAAATCAGTTGTAACCGGTTGTGAAATTTTCAGGGTGGCGTCCTTTGAAGTTCTTGAAATAATCTTTTATTTCAGCCATATCAGCGTCTATATCGCCTGTTGGAATAAGGCTTTTAGTGCATTGTATCAGTTTTTTGTCGTAATCTACTCCGTACAGAAGTACCGGCAGGTGTGCTTTCAGTGCGATGTAGTAAAAACCTTTCTTCCATTCGGCATTGAGTGATCGTGTGCCTTCAGGTGTTATACAGAGGCGGAATACAGTCTGGCTTATCGCCATTTCGGCGAGTCTGTCAGTCATGCGTTTTTGTTTAGATCGGTACACTGGTATGCCTCCAACTTTCCTGAATACGAAGCCAAGCGGTCCGAAAAACCACTCTTTTTTTATCAGGAAGTTGATATTCATTCCCTCGGCCCTCATGTATAACTGGCCTATCAGGAAGTCTATGTTGCTTGTGTGTGGTGCGAGGCAAATTATGAATTTGTCGGGATGTTCCTCTGTTACAATTTTTGTCCAGCCCATCCGTTCATACAAAAGCCATTTGCAAAATCTTTGCAGCATGGAAAAAGGTGTGAAAGGTGTACTGTGTTAGATGTTGGCGATATTGTCCTTGATTTCTGTGATTTGCCCGTTCAGCTTCATTCTGAGGTTATTAAAATAAACTTTGGCCGGCATTCCCGGTTCAGGATGTGACACGCGCCGGACATAATTATTCCTGATGATGGCTATCGAGGTCAAGATGGTGCTTAATTCTTCATTCTTTTTGTTTCCGCAATACAATGTCGCTGCGACGCACTCCGAGAGCAGGTCGTCACAAATGTAGTTTATTATTTTTTTTAAATCACGTTTGTTTGCCATAATCTGTGGATTTTTTAAATGTTTTGGAACAAATATATAAAATAAATGCCAAACTCCAATACTTTCCATATAAAAAACGGCATTATGTACCCAAAATAATACTTTTATTTTCTCAAATTGGCGAAATTTACTAAATTTGCACTGGCCGACGACGCATTTCGCCGTTAGGCGCAACACCACAACTAACGTTAAAAAGAAATAGTCATGGAAAAAAGTGTATTGCAAAAAGCCAGAGCGGCTTACGTTCCGCATTTGCCTGAAGCAATCAAAGGGTATGTTAAGGTAAAAGAAGGGGCTAAAACTGAAAGTGTTGACAACAAAGAGGAGATACAGAAGCTCTTTCCCAACACTTACGGAATGCCCATTGTAGAATTTGAACCAAGTGACACTGAGAACGGAGAACTCATCAATGTAGGTGTTATCCTAAGCGGCGGACAGGCTCCCGGCGGGCACAATGTAATTACAGGCTTGTTTGATACGATAAAGAAAATGAATCCGGACAACAAGCTGTACGGCTTCATTCTCGGTCCTGGCGGCCTTGTAGATCATAAATACATTGAGATAACAAAGGATTTTATCGACGATTACCGCAATACGGGCGGCTTTGACATGATAGGTTCAGGACGCACGAAGCTGGAAAAGGTAGAGCAGTTCGAGAAAGGTCTTGAGATTATCCGTGAGCTTGGCATCAAGGCTCTTGTTATCATCGGAGGCGACGATTCTAATACTAACGCCTGTGTCTTGGCAGAGTATTATGCTGCTAAGAATTATGGTGTGCAGGTGATTGGCTGTCCTAAGACAATCGACGGAGACCTTAAGAACAGTCAGATAGAAACCTCGTTTGGTTTCGACACGGCAACTAAGACTTATTCAGAGCTTATCGGCAATATTGAGCGCGACTGCAATTCTGCCCGTAAGTATTGGCATTTCATTAAGCTGATGGGGCGTTCGGCAAGCCATATCGCATTGGAATGTGCCTTGCAGTGCCAGCCTAACATCTGTCTCATATCCGAGGAAGTCAAGGCTAAGGACATGACCCTCAACCGGATAGTCGAGCAGATGTGTGAAGTGATAGCTTACCGCGCATCGAAAGGTGACAACTACGGTGTGATATTAGTGCCCGAAGGCTTGATTGAGTTCATCCCGTCGATAGGTAAGCTGATTGAGGAACTCAACGATCTTCTTGCTTCGCACGGCAACGATTATAAAGGTCTCGATCCCGTGGCCCAGCGCGAATATATAATGAACCACCTGAGCGAAGCCAACAAGCAGACATTCTCCACACTGCCGGCAAATGTCGCACGTCAGTTGTCTTTGGACAGGGATCCTCACGGAAATGTGCAAGTCTCGCTCATCGAGACGGAGAAACTTCTCTCTGATATGTGCGAGGCAAAGTTGGCCGAGTGGAAAGCTGAAGGCAAATACACGGGTAAGTTTGCAGCCCTTCACCATTTCTTCGGCTATGAAGGACGCTGTGCAGCTCCGTCAAACTTTGACGCTGATTACTGTTATGCCCTCGGTGCAAGCGCAGCGCACCTGATAGCCAACGGCAAGACAGGCTACATGGCCATTGTGAAAGACACTACACGTCCGACTAACGAATGGAAAGCGGGAGGTGTGCCCATCACGATGATGATGAATATCGAGCGACGCAACGGCGAGATGAAGCCTGTAATCCGCAAGGCTTTGGTTGACTTGGACGGAAAACCGTTCAAAGAATTGGAGAAGAACCGCGACAAGTGGGCTAAAGACACGTGCTATGTTTACCCCGGCCCGATACAGTATTGGGGACCTTCCGAGGTTTGCGACAGGCCTACCAAGACGCTAATCCTTGAACAGGAATAACGCTGCGGCGATATTAGTGAAACTGCTTTAAGGTGTGCCTGATTATGGAGTGCGCCATTGCTGTACTCCGTGCTTTGGCACACCTTAATTTTTATCAATGTAGAATGCCTGAAAATAATAAGACACGTACTACAAGGCGTAAGCCTTCACGACATAGAACTGTCGGGCGTAAGGCGCGCGTCCGCCGCACTGCTCACGGCGGAGCGGTAGAGCGCATATTTCGCCGTTACCCCCGTTGGGCGTGGTGGGCCGGCGGCTTGTGTGTCGTCGTGTTTTACGTTTGGGTGTTTTATAATGTTTTTGTAGGGCCTTTCGGTTTCCGTTGGCGGGCGTTGTACGGCGAAGCCAAATATCCTGAAGGGTATGAAATCCACGGCATTGACATCAGCCACCACCAGGGTGACATAGACTGGGAGCTGCTGCGCAACGCCATGATAGAGAAATGTCCCGTGCGTTTCATATTGATTAAGGCCACCGAGGGCACTACGATTGTAGACCAGAAGTTTAAGGAGAATTTCACTCAAGCCCGTGAATACGGCTTCATCCGTGGTGCTTACCACTTCTGGAGCAACAAGTCATCGGCCCGCGCACAGGCTTATTTCTTTTTAGACAATGTGCTCCTTATTGACGGCGATCTGCCCCCCGTGCTCGACATTGAGAACAAGCCGAAGGACGTCAGCGTGGAAGATTTCCAGCGTGACGTGCTCACGTGGCTTCACATCGTGGAAGACAAATACCACGTGAAGCCGATAATCTACACTTATTACAAATTCAAGCTGAACTATCTGAACGACCCCGTCTTTGACGACTATCCTTATTGGATAGCCCATTATTACGTTGACAAGGTGGAGTATGCCGGTGAGTGGAAGTTCTGGCAGCACACCGACGCCGGTCGTCTGCCCGGCATCAGGGGGTATGTTGATTTCAATATTTATAACGGTAGCTATTACGATTTGCGCAAATTGACGATAGGTAATTAGGCTTTGCGCACAAGCCGTTATGCCACTACGTTGCGCTTGCACATATTCTTGAAATATATATCCCAATACGTATCCTTTTGCCCCGCAAAAGGACATCTTTCACACGCTAAAAGGGCACAAAACGCATTGTGTTTTGTGCCCTTTTATGCTCTATTGTGTAACTTGCTGATAATCAGTGTGATAATATAGATGGCAAGGATGTTCTTGCAAAGGTGAAATATCGACTATTTACATTTTATGTATGTGCAATTACATTGCAAAAAAAATCTAATTTCTGCAACTTTCCAAGAACTTTCTTGTACCGAACTTACGCTTTTTTTACAGTTTTATCAAACGTTTGCAAACAAATTATTTTTAGCATTATTTTTTGCTTCTTTGATGCTATTGGACGCAATTTCGTAATATTTTTTTACTTTCTCAATACCAATGAATTTTCTATTCAGTTTAATTGCGGCAATAGCAGTTGTGCCACTGCCAATGAATGGGTCAAGAACCACATCTCCCTCGTCTGTATATAATTTAATAACTCTTGATGCCAGTTGAAGTGGAAACATTGCAGGATGAACATCATTAGCTCTTACACTGGCAATCTCCCATATTTGTCGGTAGCCCCAATCTTTCCATTCCTGGGCAGTAAGCCTGTTACGATTTACAACATATTCTCCTGCCTTCCAGAAAACATATAAATCTTCAGACTCACTAACAGCTTTCAACGTGTTTGTTGTCCATTTACAATTAGCCCATGCTGGGTCTTTTTTCCAAATGCGTTTGTCATAAAGAAACAGTCCTGCGTCGTAAGCATATTGCTCAAGGTTACCGCCAACCAACTTTACATGAGTTCCTATTGCATAACGTCCACCACGGATATTGTTCCCATTGAGTCTTCTGTCAATTGTTTGCTCACTGCAATTCAATAGAGCCGCCAGCTGGTTTCTGTTATAATCAGGATGCTCTTCTTTTGCCTTAAGAATCATTTCTTTAGTAACATTGCACTTTCTATTGGCAGGATTAAGCCCCATAATTTTAGGCATATTTGCATCTTCAAATGAGAGAATGTCCGCAATATTTATCACAAGGAAACCACCGGGTTTTAATATCCTATAATGTTCCGCAATGACAGTTTTTAGCATATTTTGCCATGATTCATACGACTCCCCCTTTTCATATTCTTTTCCGAGAAAATAAGGTGGAGACCAAAACGACAAGGAAATGCTGTCAGCTTCAATTTCTTTCAATAATGAGCATGAATCTCCAAGATAAATATTATTATTTTCTAATTTAGCCATATTAGATGTGTATTTCTTTAACTCGCCAGATGTCAATCTCCCTTAATATGTCAAAGGACACACGGGCACGTATCTTTCTAAGATTTTTTGATTTATCATCTTTGCCGGGGAAAAATAAATGAGGATACTCTTTTATATAATTTGGTTTATGTGTAAGTAGTAGTCCGTTGGGAATGCTTGCAACCTTAATTTTATTAAGAGGTTGACCAACGTTTATTCCATTTTTATAAATCATTTCATAAACGGGTTTAATGGCGAATGTAACCAACGGGGCGATTGTGCCATCGCTAAGTACATAGATTGGAGACAACGAGCAGAGAAAGTCATGAGAGGCTTTCTTTCCTGATGCCTTAATGGGATCGTTTAAAACTCCATCATCAACATTCTTCAATACTCCAGAACCTGAGATCTGATACGGAGACATTACCGCATGGTTGAAATCATCTCTTGGCCCGGCTGATTTAATATCTATAAATACCCATACCGAATCTGTAATTCCAAGAATTTGTTTAATTCTTTCACTTGAAATAATACATCTGTCATCAGAACCTGATGGCAACCCTGAGTCTTTTACACTAAAATTTGCAGCGAAGTATCTGGATAGCTTATTGCCAAAGACCTGTTCTCCTACCTCTATCCAAGGGTATTGGTCTCCGACGGGAGAACGGCCTCTGTCTAATGGTGGGTAATTTTTCCAAAACGAAAAAAGATGTGATGCTTCATTATAGTCTCTTTTAATTTCTGGAAGATGCAAGTCTATAAAATGAAGTATCTCATTCATTACAAACTTTTCAATTTCAATAAGTCTTGTATAATTTATATTGTAATATTCCACAGCCTTGTTGTATTCAACAAACTGCATCTTTTTATATTGATTAAACATTAGTTATGATTTTTGTTGGTGTTAAAAGCTCCCTTTTATCGATACCAAAATAATTGTGTAATTTCCTCTAATGTAACTATGTCTGGTTTAACGGTATTATTACACCATTTGCTAACCGTGCATATTGATTTGCATAACGGCTTTGCCTATATTTACTCCTTCGTTTTTTTCAACACCAGCATACACCAGTCGTTCTTGACGGCGCGCTTGGTCTCTTTTAAGCCGAGGGTTTCGGCCTTGGCTGTCAGCATATCGGCGTCGGCTTCGTAAAATCCGCTGAGTATCAGCGTGCCGTCTTCGGCCATTGCCTGCTTGAAGGCGGGCATATCGGCCAGCAGGATATTGCGGTTGATGTTGGCCATTACGATGTCGAATTTTCTGTCAAATTCATTTATTACGCTTGCGTCGCCTTTCATGGCCCTGACATTGGTTATGCCGTTGATTGCGCAGTTGTGCATCGTGTTCTCAACGCTCCATTCGTCGATGTCGTATCCCGTGACGCTCTCTGCCCCGGCCTTTGCCGCCACGATGGACAGTATGCCCGTGCCGCAACCACAGTCAAGCACGCTTTTATCTTTCAAGTCGGTGTCGAGCAGCCGGCTTATTATCATGGCCGTAGTCTCATGATTGCCTGTGCCGAAAGCCTGTTTCGTGTCAATCGTTACGTCGAACGCACCGTCGGGTATGCTGTCGGGCAGGTGCTGCGTGTCATGCACAACGCATCGGCCGTCTATCGTTATGGGGGCGAAGCCTTGTTCCTCCCATGCCGAGTTCCAGTTTTTATACTCGGCGTCGGCTATGGAGTAAGATATTTCCACGCCGTCGATGGGGAAGGGGCGCAACGTGCCGTTTAGTATCTCATCGCTGAACAGTTCTTTTTGTGCGTAGCCTGTCACGGTGGTTCCGTGGTCTTCAAATGCCTCGAAGCCCGCTTCGCCGGCCAAGGCACACAGCAAGTCCTTGGCCGTTTGCAATGTTGCGGTGTCGCAAGTTACAGTAAATATTGCCTGGATATATTTCATATACTTGTTAAATTCTTCTGCAAATGTATAAAAAATAGGGGAAAGCCTACCGATGTTTAGGGTTTTTCCTTATTTTTGCAATACATTATTATTGTATCTTTGTATTAAGATAAACTGCATCCGGCAATTTGTAAGTAAACTTACATTGCGCTCATTTGCATTATCTTTGTATTGAGAAATTACGTATGTGGAGGTTTTATTTATGAAAAGGATTGTTTTATTTGCCGCCTTGTTCGGTTTCATGTCATCGGTGGTATTCGCCCAGGACGATATGTATTTTACGCCGAAGAAGCAAGACAAGGCCGAGGCCGAGCGGCAAGATGTGGATATTGACAGTGGCTGGTATTCGGCAGCCTCTTACGGTTACAGGGATGTTGACGAATACAATCGCCGTGGGCGGTTTGCCGATAGTTATTCGTCTCAAGACCTTGACACGTTGTATAGTGACGTCATCTTCATGGACTCAGTGCAGGGCGACAGCATTTGGGCAGACACAATGCTCGTGGCCGACGATTTTGATTATGCTTACACCCCGGAAGACGACTACACATACAGCCGCCAGATGAGCCGTTACGACGATTTCTATTGGCACGATCCGTGGTATTACGGCTGGTATGGTTCGCCTTACAGGTATGGCTTATATTGGTATGGCAGCCCATATTGGTATGCCGGGTGGTGGTATGATCCTTGGTACGACCCGTGGTATTACGGCTGGCACAGACCTTGGGGTTGGTATTATCCGGTATATTCGTATTACCGCCCTTATCGAGGTGTGACGGGTACGTCAAATCACGGACGTCCGTATGGCCGTCATAATGTGGCGTCGGGCAATTTCAGAGGATACCGTGGCAGTGGTAACGCGGTTAACAGTAACCGTGGCTTTAACAGCAACAGGTATTCGTCAGACCACAATAGGACGAATTACAACAACCGCTTCCGCGGAAACAGGCAGAACACTTACAACAGTAACAATAACTTCAATAACAACAACTTCCCAAGTCGTTCGTCGTTCAATAACGGCGGTTCGTTTGGCGGCAATCGTAGCGGCAGCTTCCGCGGAGGAGGCTCGTTCGGTGGTAGTTGTGGCGGCGGAGGCGGCGGCTTCAGGGGAAGAAGATGATGGTTTTAATTCATAATTCACAATTCATAATTGGGTTGTTGAATAATAGATAATTCAAATTTGGTAGACCGTAAAATTTTCTCTTGGAGGTTCGCTTTCAACCCAATTATGAATTATGAATTACAAAATGTTGATTACGAATTATTAATTGAAAAAATGAAACGGTTTACATTAATATTCATTTCTGCCTTAGCGGCAGTGTCTCTTTCGGCGCAAGAGACATACGAGAATGCCAACATCGCGACTGAAGATCTCAACGGAACGGCGCGTTACGTAGGTATGGGCGGAGCTATGGACGCCCTTGGTGCAGACATATCAACCATTGGCACCAACCCGGCGGGCATAGGACTTTTCCGCCATTCGACTGTAAATCTCTCGTTCGGATTTGTTTCTCAGCAGGGTGGTCAGAGTTTTGCCGACGGCAACAAGACAAACATGAGCTTCGACCAAGCCGGCTTCGTCTATTCACGTCGCACGGGGCGCAGCTCATTCCTTAACTTCGCGTTCAATTATCATAAAAGCCGCAACTTCGACTATATCCTTTCGGCGGCAGACGCACTCAACGGAGCGTCGCAGAGCAAGCTCTCTTATTTGAAGGGAGCCGAGGGCGTGTTCGGCATTTATGATAACGGCAGTTCTTATGTGGCCGACGACAATTCGTTCAATCAGGTTGACTACCTTTATTACAACGCCCTGTTATCCGACAAGGACGGCAATTTTTATTTCAACAATGCCGACGGCTATATGTTCAACCGTGCCAACTCAGGTTATATCGGTGAATATGATTTCAACATCAGCGGTAACATAAATGACCGCGTTTACCTCGGCTTGACGTTCGGGATAAGCGACGTAAATTATCGCGGCTACAGCGAATACACCGAGTCGCTGCTCGGAGGTGCGGCAGGCAACGAGCACATCGGCAACGTAACCCTTGCAGACGAGCGTCGCATAGACGGTACGGGCTTTAACGTGAAAGCCGGCATCATCTTCCGCCCCGTTGAGGCGTCGCCTTTCCGTATCGGTCTCTCCGTGGCTACGCCTACATGGTACGACCTTACGACGTCAAATTACACCGTGCTGTACAACAACTCTTCGGTGGGAATGTATGAGCCTCGTGAAATAGGTGAAAGTTACGATTTCAAGCTCTACACACCGTGGAAGTTCGGCGTAAGTCTTGGCACAACCTTTGGCAATTACCTTGCCGTGGGTGCCGGTTATGAGTATGCCGATTACGGCAGCCTTGACAGCCGTGTCAATACCGGCGGCGGATACGACTGGTATTACGATGAATACTATGAAAGTTCGTCGGGCGACCGTGCAATGAATGCGCACACGGAAAACACCCTGAAAGGAGTAAGTACGTTCCGCATAGGAGCTGAGCTGAAGCCTGACAGTAAATGGGCAGTCCGCGTGGGTTACAACTATGTTTCGCCGATGTATGATAAAAACGGATTCAAGGACGGAACAATCGACTCACCTGGTTCATATTACAGCTCGTCAACCGATTATACAAACTGGGAAGCCACCAACCGCATTACCTGCGGCGTAGGCTATAACGTCTCGAATTTCTCTTTTGACTTAGCCTACCAGTACACTGTGCAGAGCGGCGACTTCAGTCCGTTCCTCAACTATTACGCCTCGGCTGAAGACGGGCCTGAATATGATAACATCTGCAACGCTGTGAAGGTAGACAATAAGCGTCACCAACTGTTGCTGACTTTGGGTTATCATTTCTGACGCTAAGCCATATTTTAGAATGTGAAGGGCCTTCTTGTATTTTAAGATGGCCTTTCACATTTTTTCTTTCAACGATTTCAGGGATGTGAGATGTATACGGTTTCATGCCACATGAAAATAGCCTTAAACTTTTGTGTAATTTTTTGTAAAGCCGATTTTTTTACTTAACTTTGCGCCTCAAATAATGTTGAACAAAAACTTTAGAATAATATATGTCTGATAAATTCGCCGAGCATAAAGGTCTTGACTTGACCGCAACAAACAAAGCCATATTGGAGGAGTGGAACAAGAAGGATGTGTTCCGCAAGTCAGTAACCGAGCGTGAGGGCTGTCCGCAGTTCGTATTTTTCGAGGGGCCTCCCTCTGCCAACGGACATCCCGGCATTCATCATGTGCTGGCGCGCACGATAAAAGACACCTTCAACCGCTATAAGACAATGAAGGGATATCAAGTGCATCGCAAGGCCGGATGGGATACTCACGGGCTGCCTGTGGAACTTGGCGTAGAGAAAGAGCTTGGCATAACCAAGGCCGACATAGATAATAAGGAGTCAGACAAGTATATCTCGGTTGAGGACTATAACCACAAGTGCCGTGAGAATGTGATGAAATTTACTGCTGAATGGCGCGACCTGACGGAGAAGATGGGTTACTGGGTAGACCTCGACCATCCTTACATAACTTACGACAACAAGTATATCGAGACTCTTTGGTGGCTGCTGAAACAGCTTTATGATAAGGGCTTGCTGTATAAGGGCTATACTATCCAGCCGTATTCACCGGCAGCCGGCACGGGACTGTCGAGCCACGAGCTCAACCAGCCGGGCTGCTACCGTGACGTCAAGGACACAACGGCGACGGTGCAGTTCGCCATGACGGACCCGAAACCTGAAATGGCGGAGTGGGGCAAGCCTTATTTCCTGGCGTGGACCACCACGCCGTGGACACTTGCTGCAAACTCGGCGTTGTGTGTGCGTCCTGACATCGACTATGTAGCCGTACAGACTTACAATCCATACAGCGGCGACCCTGTCACTGTGGTTCTTGCCGAGGTTCTCGTTCCGTCGTATTTCAATACAAAAGGCGAGGGGGCGGACTTGGCTTCGTATAAAAAAGGTGATAAGGTAATACCTTATAATATAGTAGCACATTACAAAGGTGCCGACCTCGTAGGTATGGGGTATGAACAGCTGTTGCCAATGGTTCGTCCAATGTCGGAAGGTGCGTTCCGCGTAATCCCCGGCGATTACGTCACTACCGAAGACGGTACGGGTATTGTACACATTGCCCCAAACTTTGGTGCAGACGATGCTAATGTTGCAAAGAAGGCCGGTGTGCCGCCGATTGTGCTCATCGATAAGAAAGGTGCACAAAGGCCGATAGTAGACCTTGAAGGTAAGTATTATCTTACAGAAGACCTTGACGAGGATTTTGTGAGAAAATATGTCAACGCAGAGGTATGGGGCAAGTATTCGGGCCGTTACGTCAAGAATGCGTATGACGACAACTTGACAGACAAGGATGAGACCCTCGACGTGTCAATATGTATGGATCTTAAGGCGCGCGGTATGGCTTTTAAGATAGAGAAGCACGTGCACAACTATCCTCATTGTTGGCGTACGGACAAGCCTATACTTTATTATCCGCTTGACAGCTGGTTTATCCGCTCTACGGCTTGCAAGGATAGGATGGTTGAACTGAACAAGACAATCAACTGGAAACCTGAAAGCACCGGTACGGGACGTTTCGGTAATTGGCTTGAGAATCTTAATGACTGGAACCTGAGCCGCAGCCGTTTTTGGGGAACACCGTTGCCTGTATGGCGTGATGAGGACGGCAACGAGACCTGTATAGGTTCTTTGCAACAGCTTTATGATGAAATAGAAAAGAGTGTCGTCGCAGGCTTTATGCTGTCTAACCCGTTGAAAGACAAAGGCTTTGTGCCTGGTGATTATTCTCAAGAAAATTATGACAGGATAGACCTTCACCGTCCGTATGTTGATAACATCACGCTGTGTAGTAAGACAGGAAAACCTATGAAGCGTGAGACCGATTTGATAGACGTGTGGTTTGATTCTGGCAGTATGCCTTATGCACAAATCCATTATCCATTCGAGAATGCAGATGCGATAGATAAGGGCACGGCCTTCCCCGCCGACTTCATCAACGAGGGCGTAGACCAGACACGCGGATGGTTTTTCACGTTGCACGCCATTGCAACAATGGTGTTTGACAGTGTGGCATTCAAGAATGTTATTTCAAGCGGTCTTGTGCTCGATGCAAAGGGAAACAAGATGAGTAAACGTCTCGGCAACGCTGTAGATCCGTTTGAAACGATAGAGAAATACGGGGCTGACGCAGTTCGTTTCTATATGCTTACCAACTCTTCGCCTTGGGACAATTTGAAGTTTGACACCAACGGCGTAGACGAGGTTCGTCGCAAGTTCTTCGGGACATTGTATAATACATATTCGTTCTTCAGTCTCTATGCCAATGTAGACGGATTTGACTGTTCGCAAAAGACCATCTCCGTAAGTGAACGCCCTGAGATAGACCGCTGGATATTGTCAGAGCTTAATTCGTTGATAAAAGGTGTTGATAATGCGCTTGCTGACTATGAGCCAACTAAGGCAGGGCGATTGATTGATACGTTCGTAAACGATGATCTGAGCAACAGATATGTGCGCCTCAACCGTAAGCGTTTCTGGGGAAAGGAGATGGACGATGACAAACTTGCTGCATATGAAACATTGTATACCTGTTTGGAAACTGTCTCTAAGTTGTTGGCTCCATTCGCTCCGTTTTATGCGGATCAGCTTTATATGGACTTGACACGTGCGACAGGGCGTGCTGAAGCAGAATCTGTGCATCTTGCAAAATTCCCGGTAGCCGATGAACAAATGATTGACGCTGATTTAGAGGCCCGTATGAGTATGGCTCAGAAACTAACGTCTATGGTACTTGCCTTGCGCCGCAGGGTTAACATCAAAGTACGTCAGCCGTTACAGTGCATGATGATACCGGCAGTTGATGATGCCCAAAGGAAGCATATAGAAGACGTAAAGAAACTCGTCATGGCTGAAGTCAACGTGAAGGAGCTTAAATTTGTAGAAGGTTCAGACGTTCTTGTAAAGAAAGTGAAGTGCAACTTCCGAACTATGGGCAAGAAATACGGAAAGTTGATGAAGGGCATAGCAGCACAGATGTCAGCATTGAACCAGTGTGACATATTGGCTTTTGAGCGTGCAGGAGAGTATAAGTTGAACGTTGACGGACAAGATATTACAGTTGGTATTGATGACGTTGAGATAATAAACGAGGACATTCCCGGATGGCTTGTGGCCAATGAAGGCAACCTTACAGTTGCATTGGAAGTTGAACTTAACGACAGCTTGCGCAACGAGGGAATGGCTCGTGAACTTATCAATAGGATACAGAACTTACGTAAAGACTGCGGACTGGAGATAACCGACCGTGTGAAAATAACAATCTCACCAGACGACCGTGTACAGGCTGCTGTTGATTCTAACGCTGATTATATCAAAGGACAGGTTTTGGCAGACAGTATAACGATTGCCGATAATAACGGCGTTGAAGTAAGTCTTGACGATACACCGGTTAAGATAGAGATTGAGAAGGTGTGATAATAGGCTGTTCGCAATCGGTCATAGCATTAATGGGTAATCATTAACTTTAAAAAATATATATTATGGCAGAAAAAACACGTTACAGTGATGAGGAACTTGAAGAGTTCAGGGGAATCATCAACGACAAGCTGAAGTTGGCGCGGCGTGATTATAATCAGATGATGAAAACTCTGATGAACGCAGACGGTAACGACGTAGACGACACATCGCCGACGTACAAGGTTCTTGCCGAGGGCAGTGCTACGCAGACAAAGGAAGAACTGATACAACAGGCTGAACGCTTGCAGAAGTTCATCCACGGGCTTGAAGGTGCTCTCGTGAGGATTGAAAACAAGACTTATGGTATAGATCGCATTACAGGTGAATTGATACCGAAAGAACGTTTGCGTATTGTACCCCATGCAACATTGAGTGTGGCGTCGAAAAATGCAAGGAAGAAATAAGAAAATCATAAACTCAGTAATTACCTATGGCCGGTGAAGGGGGTGCAGGCGTGTCGATGCGGCGTAAGCCTGTTTCCCCTTTAAACCGGTGGAAAAGTCTTCCGAAAGGATGAAATTATTGGATACTTATAAGAAAAGAGGGCTGGCGGCAATCTTGTTGATTGTAGTTCTGTTGGTTATAGATCAAGTCATAAAGATTTCAGTTAAGACAGGGATGTGCCTTCATGAAAGCATTCCCGTTACAGACTGGTTTTATATCAGCTTTATTGAAAATAATGGTATGGCGTATGGCATGACGATAGTCAACAAGTTGGTGTTAAGTCTTTTTCGCATAGTGGCTATAAGTGTTCTTGGATGGTATCTGTATCGGCAGATAAAACATAACGCCAGACAGTTTTATGTGTTTTGTCTTACTTTGGTTTTTGCCGGTGCTGTTGGTAACCTGATTGATTGTATGTTTTATGGTTTGGTGTTCAATGCGTCTTCACCATATTATGTATCTTATTTTGTTCCTTTCGGTCACGGCTATGCTCCTTTTTTAATGGGCAAAGTTGTTGATATGTTTTATTTTCCACTGATTGTTACTACTTGGCCTGATTGGGTGCCGTTAGTAGGAGGTGACGAGTTTATTTTCTTCAGTCCGGTGTTCAATTTCGCCGACGCTTGCATCAGTATAGGTGTGATAATGCTTTTGATTTTTTGCCGTAAGGAATTGTCACAAATATCATTTTCGAGAAAATGAAGCGGTTTCATGTCATATTGTTAATCGTGCTTTTGGTCTTGGTTGCGGCTTGCAAACCGAAAGTTCCAAAGGAATACCTCCAGCCAGATGAGTTTGAGGATATTCTTTATGATTATCATTTGGCAGACGCTATGGCCAATAATGGTGAGACCGGAGCCGACGCCTCATACAACGTTGCACTTTATCGGCAAGCTGTTTTCTGCAAATATGGCATCACGCAATCTGATTTCGATTCATCCTTAGTTTATTATATGCGCCACGCCGACCAGCTGCACAATGTTTATGAAAACCTTGCAAAACGTTTTGAAGATGAGGCAATGGCTCTTGGAGCGTCGGCAAATGACATAAGGCGTTATGGAGATATGAAATCGTCGCGAGATACTACAAATATGTGGGTTGGCGTGCCGGCGGCTATACTTGTGCCCAAAGCTCCTTACAACGTAATGTCGTTCGAGTTGTTGGCCGATAGTACTTACAGGGATGGCGATAAGCTGATATTGAGTTTTAATTGTGACTTCCTTGACCGCGGCGTTTCAAGGAACGGCATAGCGCTTTTTGCTTTGCAATTCAAGAACGACAGTGTGGCAAGCAATACTGTTCGTATGTCGGGCAGGTCGAATTATACTGTTACCGTTGCCGATGGTTCAGGTAAGGGTATAAAGGCTATCCGAGGTTTCTTTTACTTTGGAGAAGACAGACGCCGTGATGACGCTGATAATGGCGTGAGCCTGATGTTTATCAACAACATACGTTTGGTAAGGATGCGTGGCAGTGTGGTTGAGGCAAAGGATGACGCCGTGCCGTTACGTCCTGTGGCAAATGATACGGCATCACGTAGCACCAAGCAGACTGCTCCGACAGTGAACAGCACCGTAGGAAAGAGGGTGATGCCCGTCAAAGGTGTGCTTACTCCGGTGAAAGTCAACGGTCTTAAACCTGCCACTCGTAACGTGCCAATCACAAAACCTTCTGCAAAATGACGGTAAGACGCATAGCTGCCAACAGGGTCTTAGTGGACGACTGTGAGCTGGAACAGTGCGTTGTGGAGCTTGATGCGCATGGTTTTGTTACTAAATATTATACTTTCACCCACGAACTTCCCTTTACCGAGTGGCTTGGCGGAACGTTGAGATTGATGCGCAACAGCGAGGGGAAGCTTATTATAGCAGATGTTTGATAGTTGCGTTCATGAAGCTAAACGGACAAATCCAGCTTTATCCCGTGTTGCGGCTGGCAGTGTTCCTTGTTACGGGTATAGTTGTCGGTGAGAAGTTGTACGGTGTATTGCCTGTGTCGGTTTGGTTTACAGGTTTTATGGCGTCTTTGCTGTCAGCCTTTTTTGTAATGAGATCATATCTTTGGCAGACAGTAGTTATCTTTCTTTCTTTTTTCATGTTGGGAGGGTGTATTACTTCATACACCCTTGACAAGGTAAATGTCGAGATGCCATCCGGACGCGTCGCATATTCCGCAGTCGTAGTCAGCCAGCCTGAACCCAAAGGTAAGGTTGTGCGCTGTGATATTGTCGTTACCGATTACGGGCAACCGTTTAAAGTGCGTGCTTCTTTTTTCCGTGACGGACGGAGCGAACAGTTGAGGGCGGGTGACGGCATCCGGGCGTGTTCTGTATTGGAAAAGCCTAAAAACTTTGGTTCTTCTGATTTTGATTACAAGCGTTACCTGCTTTATCACGGTACGGCTGCAACCACGTTTCTTTATATTGATGACTGGTGTTGGACTGTCGTAAACATTGAGGGCTTGTCTTTATTGGAAAGAACCAGGGTTGCGGCTTTGCGCTTTCGTGACGATATTCTTGCAAGATTTGACGGCATTGGTGTCGGAGGACAGGAATACGCCATCCTTGCGGCCATGTCGCTTGGAGAACGTGTGGACATATCCGATGAACTTAATGAAGATTACGCCGTTTCCGGCGCATTGCACGTATTGTCACTTTCCGGACTTCATCTTAGCATTATTTACGCAATGTTGATGCTTGTGTTTTTCAGGCGCAAGCGTTCAGTTATGGCCCAAGTCCTTATTGTCAGTGCGATATGGACTTATGTTTTCATTGTCGGGCTGCCTGTTTCGGCGGTGCGTTCGGCAATAATGCTTACTGTGTATTCATTCGTGACACTGCTTAATCGAAACTCAATGTCGCTCAACACCTTGGCTGTGGCTGCTGTGATATTGCTGATTACCAACCCGTTGAATTTCTATGATGTCGGTTTCCAGCTTTCGTTTGTGTCGGTTATGTGCATAGTCGTGTTTTACCGTCCTATTTACCTTTTGTTGCCACAGTCTGCGCGTGACGTGGCACCTGTCAGATGGGTGTGGCAGATGACGGCTGTTTCCTTCGCAGCGCAGTTGGGCGCGGCTCCCTTGGTAGCCTTTTATTTCGGACGCATTTCGTGTTATTTCCTTTTGGCCAACTTTATTGCCATACCAGCGTCCACGGTGATACTTTACGGAGTGGTCGTCTTGGTTTTGTCTGGTTGGTGGACGTGGCTTAACGCACTGACGGTTAAGTTATTGTCTATTGTCGTGTCGTTTATGAACGCCGGCGTGTCATACGTCGCCTCGTTACCGGGTTCGAGCATTGAGGGCGTAAACATCAATTTGTTGCAGTTAACGATGGTTTACGTCATAATTTTTTCCGTCTACGTGCTTTCGTTTTATTTAAAGAAATTAAGGTGGAATAGGGTGTAGGTATATAATTATGCAGTTATGGGGTTATAACCGAATTGCCCCATAACCGCATAAACAGTTATTTCGTAATCCTGAACCAGTCAGCGTCTAAGCATCCGCGGTTAGTCTTTCCGGCGGGTTCTGCAGCTACGAAGCCAATCTTTGCACCGATCCATTTGCCCTCGCGCATGGTAAACTCACTGCCGGCCTGCTTGAAGCGTTTGCCGTCGAGACTGTAATAAAACGTGCATTTGCCGCCGTTCACCTTCATTCTGAGGTAAATGTCCTCGTGTATTGCCGGCTGGTAGTCAATCGTGTCAACGCTTGTCGGCTTCAGCGTAGCGATTGTTTCCACGGTTTCGGGTGTCCCTTTGTCGGCCTTGTGACAGGTGGTACGTTGCAACTGGAATTCGTCGCCAACACGCTTTACTATGAGCGTAGAGTAGTCAAGCCCCATCATCACTATGCCGCCATACTGGTTTTGGTCTTTTGCAGAGAAGCGTATTTTCGCCGTTGCTGTAAAGTTGTCCGTCGGTGTCTTTTGCAGCAGCAGGTTGGGCACGCTCCACAGGTTGTTGGCGTCACTGTCCATCTTGTGCGTGTAGAGCCTGTACGTGCCGAAGGCTGTCGGCATACCGAACGTCTGGTCGTAGTTGGCGTGCCACTGCCATTGCTTGCCCGGCACGGGCGAGTTGAACTCGTCACTTTCCGCCGGATTCTGTACCGGCCACGGTGCGGCCGTCTTCGGCTTGCGGAATGTCGTTACGGGTTCGCCGCAGTAGTCGCCGTCCTTGTCTATGCCCATCACGGGCCAGTTGTCGCGCCATGTTACGGGTTGCAGGTGTACCACACGGCCGTAGCAGCCTTTGTCCTGGAAGTGCAGAAACCAGTCTTCGCCCATCTCCGTGTGGATCCATGCACCCTGGTGGGGGCCGTTGACTTTAGAGCCTCCTTGTGCCAGCACTATCTTGCTTTCGTAAGGGCCGTAGACGTTCTTAGAGCGCATTGCCACTTGGAAGCCCGTAGGCACTCCGCCTGCCGGGAACATTATCCAATACCATCCGTCGCGCTTGTAAAATTTCGGGCCTTCACACGTACGGCATTCCGTGCCGTTGCCGTCGAACACTATCACCGGGTCGCCTATGGCCTTTGTGCCGTCGGCTGACATCTCTCTCACCACGATTATCGAGGCGAAACGTGAGCGACTGTTGGCGAAGGCATAAGTCAGGTAGCAGCGCCCGTCTTCGTCCCACAGCGGGGTGGTGTCTATCATTCCCTGTCCGGGGATTACACACAGCGGTTTGCTCCATTCGCCGGCGGGGTCTTTGGTTTTCACCATCATCACCCCGTGGTCGGGGTCGCCCCAGTAGATGTAATATTCCCCGTTGTGGTAACGTATCGACGGAGCCCACACGCCGTTGCCGTGCGACGGGCGGTCGAACTCCTCGCGCGGATATTGCGTCTTGAGGGCGTGGCCGATGATTTCCCAGTTCACGAGGTCGCGTGAATGAAGTATCGGCAGACCGGGAATACAGTTGAACGAACTTGCCGTCATGTAATAGTCGCCCCCTACGGCGCAGGCGTCGGGGTCGCTGTAGTCGGCGTCAATCACTGGGTTTGTGTAAGTGCCGTCGCCGTTGTCGGGGCACCACACTTCTGATTTGTACTGCGCGCCCGCCAACATCGGGACGAACGCTAAAGCTAATAATACCTGTTTCTTCATATTTTATGATTTGTTTTTATAATAGAATAATTTTGTTTTGCTGAAATGGTAGAGACGAGAAATTTTGCGTTTCTGCAAGAACGATAGTTCGCTTGTTGCTTGTCAGCTCGTCATTTGTCATTCGCCAGCTTTAAAAAACTTTGACAAAACAATTTTCTATTGTCTCGAATTTCAGTTTGTAGTTCACGTCGTGCACTATCCTCATCAGCCGCGCCGGGTCTGCCTCGGTAGGCTTCAGCGCACCCGCCACGTGCCCCATAGTGCGGCGCAGGTTGATTTCCACGCACGGATTGAGCAAGAAGCCGTCGCCGCCCCCGTTGGTTACAGCCATCATGTCGATGCCCAGCGGTCCGCGGTAAGCGCGGTATCCGCCTTCACCGAGACATTCACTTATGCGCCGCCTCGTCTCGTCCAGCAGTTCCTGGCTGATGTATCGGCTTATGGCGCGTTCTTTTTCTGTCTCCGTGGCCACCACGTTGCCGGCATAGCTGCTGCCGCTCGTCACGAAAAGCGATAATCCCCGGTAGTCAACTCGCCCGTCGCCGTGGGCATAAAACTCCATAGCGAAGTCGCACACCTTTTTATAATACGGCTCCACGGTTACGCCGCCCTGTCTTGCGGCGATGTTTGTTATCCACTTTGCCACGGGTTCCCTGATGCCGCCGTCGATGTATCTCACACCGCGCCCGCTGCTGCTCCACGGCGCTTTCACCACAATCTTGCCGTGACGTCGCAGCTCGTCGAGCACGTCGCCCGGCGACGTGCACCATCGGCTCTCGCCGCACGTGGCGTCTTCAAGCCCGGCGCGCAACCGACCGAGCACCTCGTCTGTCCGCCTGCGGCTTGACAGGCTGCGCAGTGTTTCAAGGTAGTCGGCCGTCGGCAGTGCCTCCGTATTTACGCCTGCCTTGGCGAGACTGCTGCACAAAGCCTTGTCCCATCCCCACGGCTCCACATCGGGAATGACAAAGTTCTTCAGATCGTCGGCCGTCACGAACAGCACATCAGCGCACTTTGCACGCAGTTGTGACGCTGCCTTCAGTGCGAACATCACGTCGTCAACAAGTACGAAGTCGCCGTCGTCCGCCCACAGGGCCGGCAAGAAGCCCAAGTTGGTCTTAAATTCCTGAATGGCGTGCGGCAGCGTGAAGTGCGTCGTGTCGTAAGCCAGAGCCATATCATGTTCGGGGTTAAAGATATGCAGTTTCACGTTGTTTGCTGTTTGTTTTTGCTGTTATGCGGTTTTACTAAACCTTAACAATCTTATGATACGTAATTTTTTGCAAAGATAGTGCAAGCCGGGTGAAATGCAAAATAAAAGAGAGTGAAACGAGACTTTATTTTGCATTTCCGAGGCGCAGCCTGTTTGTAATATGAATATCCGCAATCAGCCTATCAACTTTTTATTGGACTTTTCCAACAAGACATTTGTTTTTAACTCCTTAGTGACCGAAGAAAGCGAAGTTTCCTTAAGCAAAGCGAAAAACCACTTTAATTACTTTAACTACTGATGAATGTGAGCTTTGTGGACATTCATTTGTTATTTTGTCGGAAAATTAAAACAAATCATGTCATATTGATTTTTGTTTTAACATTATAAATGATGTGGAATAAAAAGCGTTGCCATTCGGTGAAAATAACGGCGTTTTTCGTGTGCAACGATAAACCGTTGACATATAACACGTTATAGGTTTTATTGGTAAAGCGTGCAATCGGATATGGTAGCTTAACATTTTTTGGACGGTAGTTATTGGCGATAAATAACATCCTTTGTCGTTTTAAAGACCATTCATGTGTGCTGAAAAGTCCGGCAAAAGCCACTAATCCATGCGCGGAACGTATCCTTTTGCAGCGTAAAAGGGCATCTTTTGCAACATAAAAGGCATCAAACGCCACGCCGGACAGTCAAAAAAGAACGGAAAAAGTCTGTTTCGACGATTTTTGTTGACTTTTTCAAAGTGACGTTTTGCAAGCAAAACAGCCGTTTCTTAATAAAAATGAACAGCCGTTCATGGAGGCTCTTTTGTATGATTAAATCAGTGTCATTCAACAGGAAAATTACGGATAAACCAAACTTAAACGGATGGATTTTCGTTAGTGTCACCTGCGGGGCGTATCGTTTGGGCAAAGACCTCGTGAACGGCACACCGATACGCCAAGACTTCCTGAAGAAGGCCTTGGAATGGATGGCCGCCAACGAGACCCGCGACGGAGGGCGGCCGCACGGTGATAGAAGACTGTCAGATGCTTTGCCGGGAATGTAACAGGCGGAAGTCTTGTTTGTAGCGGTTAACTTGTTTGCTCGTCTCTTTGAACTTGTCAGCGTTTTGGTTAAGTGAGAACAAAGAAGTTCACTTGTTTTGCCGAATGTGAAAACGTGGAATGAAAAATCAACTATAAAAAATAATATAAATAGTTGTTTTTTTGTAAAGTACGGTTTGCAAATAAAGAATAAAATGCTATCTTTGCAGGTGAAAACTAATAACTAACGGATGGAAGCCTTCTTTCGCACCCACACATACTTGGTGGAGCATACCAATGCGCCCGTACGTCGCATGTTGATGGACGAAATCAACTGGGATGACAGGATGATTGGCATCAAAGGAACACGCGGGGTGGGGAAGACAACCTTCTTGTTGCAATACGCCAAAGAACATTTCGACCCGACAGACCGCCGCTGCCTGTATGTAAATATGAATAATTTTTATTTCCAAGGGCGCGGCATTGCCGATTTCGCGGGTGAGTTTTGCAAGAACGGTGGCAAGGTGTTGCTTATCGACCAAGTGTTCAAGGAGCCGGACTGGAGCAGGGAGCTGCGCAAGTGTTACGACCTTTACCCCGGTTTGAAGATAGTGTTTACGGGCAGCAGCGTCATGCGGCTGAAGGAAGACAACCCGGAGCTGAACGGCATCGTTAAGAGTTATAATCTGCGCGGCTTCTCGTTCAGGGAATTTCTCAATCTTACTTGTAAGACTGATTTCCGTGCATACACGCTTGACGAAATACTACGCGGACACGAACATATAACAAGACAAATACTGCCGAAAATTTCGCCGAATAAATATTTTCCGTTATATTTGCACCACGGGTTTTATCCGTTCTTCCTTGAGAACCGTAACTTCTCGGAAAATCTGCTCAAAACAATGAACATGATGACCGAGGTTGACATCTTGTTAATTAAACAAATCGAGCTGAAATACCTCACCAAGATAAAAAAACTGTTCTATCTGCTCGCCCTCGACGGGCCCAAGGCTCCGAACGTAAGCAAGTTGGCGGGCGACATAGAGACGAGCCGTGCCACGGTGATGAATTATATAAAATATTTGGCCGAGGCGCGCCTGATTAATGTGATTTACCCGGCAGGGCAGATGTTCCCGAAGAAGCCCAGTAAGGTGATGATGCACAATCCTAATTTGATGTATGCCATTTACCCCATCAGGGCTGAACGACAGGATGTCATGGAGACGTTTTTCGTAAACTCTATGTGGAAAGACCACGTTGTAAACCAAGGTAACAAAGATAATTATTATCTGGTGGACGGGCACAAGAAGTTCAGGGTGTGCGACGCTGCATTGAACGGGAAGATACGTATGAGCCCCGACACGGTGTATGCACGGTATAACACTGAAATCGGAAAAGATAACCAGATACCTTTATGGCTTTTTGGATTCTTATATTAAAATAACACATACACTAACATTAACGTTTTATTAAAATGGCTAAAGAAAAGAAGTTTATCACTTGTGATGGTAATGAAGCAGCCGCGCACATAAGCTATATGTTTAGCGAGGTTGCCGCCATTTATCCTATCACACCGTCATCACCGATGGCGGAGCACGTAGATGAATGGGCCGCTAAGGGACGTAAAAACCTCTTCGGACAGACGGTATCCGTACAAGAAATGCAATCTGAGGGTGGTGCCGCAGGAGCTGTTCACGGTTCGCTCCAGGCAGGTGCGCTGACAACTACGTTCACCGCTTCGCAAGGTTTGCTCCTAATGATACCTAATATGTACAAGATTGCCGGCGAGTTGCTGCCTTGCGTATTCGACGTTTCGGCACGTACACTTGCTTCGCACTCTCTTTGCATCTTCGGCGACCATCAGGATGTGATGGCTTGCCGCCAGACAGGTTTCGCCTTGTTCTGCGAAGGCTCTGTACAGGAAGTCATGGACCTTACGGCTGTGGCTCACCTCGCATCACTTAAGACCTGCGTGCCGTTCCTCAACTTCTTCGACGGTTTCCGCACGTCTCACGAGTACCACAAGATAGAACTTCTTGATCAGGAAGACATCAGGCCGTTGCTTGACATGGAAGATGTTAAGCGTTTCCGCGACCGCGCCCTTACTCCGGAGCGCCCTGTAACACGTGGTACGGCTGAGAACCCTGAAACGTTCTTCACACATCGTGAGGCTTGCAATGAATACTATGACAAGGTGCCTGAGGTCGTAGAGCATTACCTTGGCGAAATCAGCAAGATAACAGGCCGTGAGTATCACCTCTTCTCTTATTATGGAGCGCAGGATGCCGACAGGATGATCATCCTTATGGGGTCGGCTACAGAGGCCGCACGCGAGGCTATCGATTACTTGAACAAGAACGGCGAAAAGGTCGGTATGATTTCAGTTCACCTCTATCGTCCGTTCTCTGTAAAGCATCTGTTAGCTTCAGTGCCTGCAACTGTAAAGCGCATTGCCGTGCTTGACAGGACAAAGGAGCCGGGAGCAGAAGGAGAACCTCTGTATCTTGATGTTAAGAGTGCTTATTATGACGTTGAGAACAAACCGCTCATCGTTGGCGGACGTTACGGTCTCGGATCTAACGACACAACTCCGGCGCAGATTATATCTGTGTTCAATAACCTGAAGCTCAATGAGCCGAAGAACCACTTTACACTCGGCATCGTTGACGATGTTACATTCACGTCTCTGCCCCAAGTTGAGGAAATGGCTCTCGGAGGCGAAGGTATGTTCGAGGCTAAATTCTATGGTCTTGGCGCAGACGGAACCGTAGGAGCAAACAAGAACTCAGTGAAAATTATCGGTGACAACACCGACAAACACTGTCAGGCTTACTTCTCTTACGACTCGAAGAAGTCAGGTGGTTTCACTTGTTCACACCTCCGTTTCGGTGATACTCCTATCCGCAGCACATATTTGGTTAATACGCCTAACTTTGTGGCTTGCCACGTGCAGGCTTACTTGCATATGTATGATGTGACACGCGGTTTGCAGAAGAACGGAACATTCTTGCTTAACACAATCTTCGACGGCGAGGAGCTTGTTAACTTCATCCCGAACAAGGTTAAGCGTTATTTTGCACAGAATAACATTACCGTTTATTATATCAATGCAACGAAGATAGCCCAGGAGATCGGTCTTGGAAACCGTACTAACACCATTCTCCAAAGCGCATTCTTCCGCATCACTGGCGTTATTCCAATTGATCTCGCCATCGAGCAGATGAAGAAGTTTATCGTCAAGTCATACGGCAAGAAGGGACAAGACGTTGTAGACAAGAACTATGCAGCTGTTGACCGCGGTGGTGAGTATAAGCAGCTCGCAGTTGATCCGGCATGGGCAAATCTTGCAGACGATGCTAATGTTGAAGACGCCGCACCTGCATTCATCAAAGAGATTGTACGTCCGATTAACGCCCAAGCTGGTGACTTGTTGAAAGTTTCTGACTTCATCAACCATGACACAGTAGACGGCACATGGCAGAACGGCACTGCAGCTTATGAGAAGCGTGGTGTTGAGGCATTTGTTCCGAAATGGGATGCTGAAAATTGTATTCAGTGCAACAAGTGTGCTTACGTTTGTCCTCATGCTGCAATTCGTCCGTTTGTTCTCACAGACGACGAACTTAAAGGCTTCGATGGAACAACCATCGAGATGAAGGCTCCTGCCGCTATGAAGGGTATGCACTTCGTAATTGAACCGAGTGTGCTTGATTGTCTTGGCTGCGGCAACTGTGCCGACGTTTGTCCGGGTAATCCGAAGAAGGGTAAGGCTCTTACGATGGTTCCATTCGCCGGCGATGACGCCGAGGCAGCACGTTGGGACTATCTTGTTAAGAACGTTAAGAGCAAGCAAGACTTGGTTGACATCAAGTCAAATGTTAAGAACTCGCAGTTCGCCCAGCCTCTGTTTGAGTTCTCTGGTGCTTGCTCTGGTTGCGGTGAAACTCCTTATGTGAAACTGATTTCACAACTCTTCGGAGACCGTGAGATGATAGCTAACGCTACAGGTTGTTCTTCTATTTACTCTGCATCAATACCTTCCACTCCTTATTGCACGAACGATAAGGGACAAGGACCTGCTTTCGACAACTCTTTGTTCGAGGACTTCTGCGAGTTCGGTATGGGTATGGTGCTCGGTAACAAGAAGATGAAAGAGCGTATTACCATGCTGCTCAACGATGCTATCGCAAAAGACGATACGCCTGCCGAGTTTAAAGAGGCAGCACAAGAGTGGATTGCAGGCAAGGAAAATGCTGAGGCTTCAAAGGCTGCTGCCGCTAAACTGAAACCGCTTATTGCCGCTGGTGCCGAAGCCGGATGTGAAATCTGCAAAGAACTGAAGACGCTTGATCACTATCTTATTAAGCGCAGCCAATGGATAATCGGTGGCGACGGTGCTTCTTACGACATTGGTTACGGAGGTCTCGACCACGTTATCGCAAGCGGCGAGGATGTTAACATTCTCGTGCTTGACACCGAGGTTTATTCTAACACCGGTGGTCAGTCATCGAAGGCTACTCCTCTTGGTGCCATCGCACAGTTCGCTGCTCAAGGAAAGCGTATTCGTAAGAAGGATCTTGGCCTCATGGCTACGACATACGGCTACGTTTACGTTGCCCAGATTGCTATGGGTGCAGACAATGCACAGTGTCTCAAGGCAATCCGCGAGGCCGAGGCTTATCCCGGACCTTCACTCGTGATAGCTTATGCTCCGTGTATCAACCACGGTCTTAAGGCCAAGGGTGGCATGGGTAAGAGCCAGGCCGAGGAAGCCAAGGCCGTTGAATGCGGTTACTGGCATCTGTGGCGTTACAACCCCGAATTGGCAGAGCAGGGTAAAAACCCGTTCTCTCTCGACTCGAAGGAGCCTGATTGGAGCAAGTTCCATGACTTCCTCCTCGGTGAGGTTCGTTACCTCTCTGTAAAGAAGGCTTATCCAAATGAGGCGGAAGAACTCTTTGCCGAGGCAGAGCGTATGGCTAAACTTCGTTACAAGAGCTATATCCGCAAGTCAAAAGAAGACTGGAGCGAAGAAGCATAATAAGTGTTTTAATCTAATATAAAGAATGGGCGTACCGTAAGGTGCGCCCATTCTTTATATTAGAAATCAATGAAATGCTTTATTTTTTGATTTTTAATGGTGGAATAAAAAGTTGAATTTTACCCCATGTCTTTAATTTCCGTTTGTCAATGTCAGTGACATTTTCTTTGATGAGAATGTCATTAAAGTCCGGTGGTTTTTTCTATAAAGTAGCGTGGTCGGGCTTTTGATTCAATGTAAATTTTTCCTATATATTCGCCTACTATGCCAATGGCTGTCAGAACAACGCCGGCGATAAACCACAGCGAGACGAGAAGCGATGTCCATCCCTCTATTGTGTGGCCGTAGAAGTGGCGTGCAAGGGCATATATTATCACTCCTAGTGACACGACGATGAAGGCCAATCCTGCGTAAGTTATGAAGCGTAGCGGTTGTATGGAAAACGATGTTATCCCGTCAACAGCAAAGCTCACCATGCGTTTTAGTGGATATTTGGACTCTCCGGCAAAGCGTGCGCGCCTGTCATAATATACAATACCTGACGGAAAACCAAGTGAAGCCACCATGCCCCGAAGGAACAGGTTGCGTTCGGGAAATGATATGAGGGCTTGCAGTGTACGGCGGCTCATCAGGCGGAAGTCGGCATGGTTGTAAATTACGTTTGCTCCGAGTGCGTTCATCACGCGGTAGAATGCTTGTGCTGTAGTACGTTTGAATGTCGTGTCTGTTTTACGTTCGCGCCGTACGCCATACACAATGTCCGCTCCGCCTCTGAATAACTTTACCATGTCGGTTATTGCATTCTCGTCGTCTTGTAAGTCAGCATCTATTGACACGGCGGCGTCAACATTCTCGGCAGCCCATTCAAGACCCGCCCATAAAGCGTGTTGATGCCCGCGGTTATGTGACAATTTCAGTCCGGCCACGCAATTTTGCGTTGCTGCGAAATGTTCTATCAGTTCCCATGTTTTGTCACGGCTTCCGTCGTCAACATATAAGATGACACCCTCGTCGGCAGAGCGGCTTTCCTTAAGGCGTGCGATTATAGCCGTGAGCCTTTTGGTTGTTTCTGGTAGTACGGCTTCTTCGTTATAGCATGGCACTATTATGGCTATTTTCATAGTTCTTATTCCTTACCCTTTTATTCCATCTTTTTGAACTTATACAATTTATACCATTGCTTGGTGTCACAGCTTCGATGGTTATAGTCGGCCACTTCGGTTATTGCATATCCTGGATGACGCTCATTGAAGACAGGTAAGTCTTCGTCAGAGGTGAGCAAGTATCCGCTTGCAGGTCTGAAGTCGTCAAACGTTTTTACGCGGTCGTTTAAGTAAAAGTTCACGGTGAACGGACGTATCGGGTCGGCACTTTGTTCTTTTCTTGTGAACCAGTACATATCGCCCGTTGGCACAGCTTTGCACAACTGTTGTGCCACGCCGAGGTCTGTCTTGACATTAAGCACAGTCGGGGTGTACCATCCGTCAAGTGAGAAGAAAATGGCGAAAGGCACGCAGAGCAGAGAGATGATTTGGCTACGCAGACTGTATCGTTTTGAAATGATAAACGTCACACCGGCTATAATAGGCATAGCCACGGACAAACATCCGATGACGCCGAGTGGTGTCGTCTCGATAGCACGCATGAAGGCAATGTTCTCGGCGGCGTGCTTGCCGCTGAAGATAGTTTCGGGCATCATGCCGGTCCGCACGGCAATGAACACTCCGAGCACGATTACGGCCAAGGCGCACAATACATAGCCGAAAGCACGCAGTGTGCGGAGGTGTTGTTTGGCGAGGAAAATCACGTATTCAGACAAGAAATATGCCATGAACGGATATATCGGCAACAGGTAAACGCTGCGCTTGCTCTTGGGGATGCAGTAGAAAACGAAGATTATCACTATTGCAAGCAGCGAGAACAGGCGCACGTCATCCATATTCCTGATGTATGTGCGGAACTTCTCCCACCATTCACGGGGCTTTCCGTTTACCTTCTTATATTTAAGGACAAAGAGCGACATCACCACCAACAGCGTATAAGGCACATAGCCCGCAACCACCGTCACCACGTTATACCACCACGGGTTGACGTGTGACGAGTAAGACATCTTGCCAACGAAGCGCAATACGTTTTCTTCGTAAACCAGTTCAAGGAAATTATCCCCGCCCTGTGTCCATGCCGCTACATACCAGCACAGCGGTAGCACGCACGAGACTGTCGCGGCCAAAGCGAACTTCCACAACAGACGTCCGAAGCCCGCACCACGTATCCACATATACACGAACGCCACCAAGCACGGCAGCAGCACTCCCACAGGCCCTTTTGTCAGGAACGCCACGCTCATGGCCAGCACTGCAGCCCACGGCAGACCGTGCATTCCACGCTCGGTCCAGCGGTAAAGTGCATAAAGAGCCAACACGATGGCTGCCGTAAGCACCATGTCAACACGACAGTTTGTGCCGGCGCGGTGCATTTCAAAGTTCGTAAGCGTTATTATGGCTGCAATCATGGCCACGCCGGCGGTGGCGCGCCGGGCGTAAAACCTGAAGCCGGCCACAGTCATTGCCGTAAGCGCAAGTGCCGACGGCAGTCGCGCCGTGAATTCGCTGACGTAACCCTGAAGCATCGACAGGACGGCAATGCACCAATGAAAGAAAGGCGGCTTGTAGGCAATGTCAACGCCGTTGTTCACGGGTAAAATCCAGTTGCCGTATTTCAGCATCGACAAGGCTACGATGGCTTCGCGCGGCTCACCCTTGGTGTTGAAACAGGCGTTGCCGAGGAATATGATGAGCGAAACCACGCACAGTGCCAACAATATCAACGTGTAACGGTTAATCTGTTTGTGCATATCGGGTATATGTATTCTTTGAATAATGCGTTTGCAAAGATAACAATTTAATTCCTATATGGAACCCGTTGGCGGAATTATTTTGAAGAGGTACGTTGATTGTTACAGTTTTAAACGGTGTCCTTTCGGTCTGCAAAACATGGCCTTTCGTCTTTTGATAGGCATCCTTTTACGCGGTAAAAGGATGCCTATTGCAAACCAATCGAAAGTGCGTGAAAACCGTAAATAAAAGCCATTAAAATGTAACAAACCGTAAGCGGCTGTCACGATGAGAGCGAATAATTCCCCCAACGGGTATAAGCGATGTGTGTTACGATTTTTCTTGCACAAAAATAGCAGGAAAGGAGTGATGTCAAAGCCTGTGGTTTTAATCTTAAGTCTTTGTTGATTATCCTGCGTCGGCGGTTTGACTCTTCTTCCTTGATAACCGGCGTATCCATAAATAGTATCCCGTGAGAGGCAATATTGCACCAAATAAGGCGGCGATGAACCATAATATTCGGGTTGTCAGGCCTCCGAACGTTCCCGCGTGAACGGAATAAATCCAGCCCCGCATTTTTGATGAAGGCTTGGCTTCGGGATATTTCGTCGTGGACGTGATGCTTCCCGTGTTAATGTCGAATGTATAGTTGTCGGCTGCGCGGGTGTTGCCAAATCCTCCGAACGATACGGACGCCGTGCCGTCGCCGATAGTTATTGACTCTGCACTTGGATTGTCTGCCCGTAAACGGTTGTAGACATTTTGCCATACGTCAGGCTGTGCCGTGCCGGTGAGACGTTTCCCTTCGGTCTTTTCCTTTTTCGTGTGTGCGCCTTCTTTGCCTTTCTTGCCGTTGTGAGGAGTGTTCTTTGCCGCCATTTCAACTCCGAATACGGAGTAAAAAGCCGTGCGGTACCACGGGAACGACCATGTGAGGCCGGTTAAGGCCATAGCCAAAAGCAGCACCGCTGCATACATCCCGCCAGCCACGTGGAGGCTCCGCCAGAGGCGGAAACTCCCTTTGCGCATGGTTATTTTCATGCTGTTATGTAACGCTCTGCGTGTTTTAGGCCACCAAATTACGATGCCTGACATTAACGCCAAGACAAACATGATGGTAGACACGCCTACGATAATCTTGCCCCATGCCGGCCTGCCTTCAGGTTTCCCGGAATCGAGCAGCCAGCGGTGAAGTCTGAACATAAATGTGAAAAACTCCGGACGTTCCTGACGTCCTTTAATTTCACCGGTGTATTGGTCTACGTAAATTGCGGCGCGTTTTGGTTTGGACAGGTTTATTTTGTAAGCATCTGACGGGTTTTGGCTTACGGTTACTCCCGTGACGCGCACATTGTCGGGTAGCTTCTGTGCAACAATCTTCGCTGCAGCGTCAACGGACATGGAGCTGGCGGTGGTTTTCTCCACCTTATATATGTCGTTGTTGATGAGTCTGGTTATTTCATTCTCGAACACAAGCATGGCTCCGGAGAAGCATACGAGGATTATCACAACTCCGAAAGGCACTGACAGCCAGAGGTGTATTTTGCGGAAAATGCGTTTCATGTTTTATAGTTGACAAGCGGGCGGGCGACAAGCAGACAAATGCCGGGTAAGTAAGGGCAGACGCGTTGACGCATGAAAGCAACGCCTTTGCCAGCCGGTCATTTGCCTGTTTGCCACCCGTTTGCCGATTAATCAATTCTTCCTATTCCCGTCAGTGTAGTGGCTCCGTTCACGGTGAGTGCCATTGTTGCCACGCCTGACTGCGGGCTGATTTTCCAGATGGCGGGATAGCCGCTTTCGGTGTTCACCGAGACGTAAGCATATCCGTTCTCGAAGTAGGGTGCCTTGCCGAAGCCCGACACGTCTGCCGGCAGACCGGTTACCTTTGTAAGCGTCTTGGCCGAGGCGTTGAAGATTGCAAGCTGGTTGGCAGTCTTGTCAGATGCCGTAATCGGCGCGTCGTACATGAGGAACAGGAAGTTGTCCCCGCCCATGTACCAGCTCTGCATCAGGCCGTTGGCCGACAAGTTCTCAAGATTGCAGTAGTAGTCGTCAAACTCCTCGGTCTGCGTGTCTATGCGCACTACGCCGGCCGGCAGCTTGGTCTGTTGACGCGGGTCGGCCATTGTTTTGGCGTAACTGGGTGATATGACGTAAACGTAGCGTCCATCGTCAGTGCCCCATATCATCTGGTAATACTGCGACTTCATGCGTCCGCAGGCATAGCTTATCCTGTCGGTCTTCAGGAGCTTCTTTCCCGTCAGTGTGTTGTCACTGAATATCGCCACCCAGCACTCGTCTGGATACTGTGTCCATTGCAACTCACCTTTCTTGTAAGCACTGCTGTTCGAGCCGCCGTCTTCGGTCTTTACAAGGTCCTCATAGCCCGGACGGACGTACTTGTACTGCGTGCGTCCGGCATCGGTGAACTGCTGGCAGCCGTACTGTGTAAGTCCCATTGGTACCGCCGCAGAGTAGATTTTGCTGCCCACTTGCTCTATTCCCGACAGCGTGACATACTCTCCGTTGCCCAGGAAGTTCTCGCAGATGTAGCTTCTGTCGCCCACGACGCCTTCACTTCCGCCGTCGGTTGTAGTGTTCGAGTAGAACGTTTCGTTCACAACGTCAAGGTGCGATATCTTGAACACGTAGGGGATATACTGGGTTACAGGGTCTGCCCATGCAGGATTGCCCTCGCCGCTCGATGTCGTTATGATTTCATTGTCGTAGATTCCGTAGCTTGTGAAGCGTGTGACGAAATACTCCATAGGCCTCTGCTCAATCTCTCCCGTCGATGCGTTACGCACGTAAGAGTAAGTAGTCCCGTCCTCGCCGTCCTGGTAGTTAAGGGCGTACAGGTACTTGTTGCTGTGGAACACCCAGTAAGTGGCACCGTCGTTAGCAAGTCCGCTGAGCGGAATTTCACCTTCGAGGCTCTCTGTCGAGGTAAGGATGTTGGCGGAAGTGCCCGACCCGGAAGCCGTACCGGTTATCACGTAGGGTTTCACGAGGTCTTCTCCTGAGCCTCCTCCTCCGTTATCATCGTCGGAACATGAGGTAAAGAACACGCCGGAAGCCGCGATGACGAGCAGTCCGGTCAACAGATAATGTTTCTTCATTGCTTTATTTATTGATGATTAATATTTGATTGATGAAATGCAGGGCTGGTGAAGCCCTTAAAGATAATGTATTTAATTATTCACTCTTAATTATTCACCCGTCACTTCCCAAGGTTTACCCTCACTTTTGCATAGAAAGCGCGCCCGGCCTTTTGCAGGCTGAAGTTGTCATAGAGGTTCTCGTCTGTGAAATTGCGGCACTCTGCCGAGAAGTTATACCGCCCGTTGCGGATGCTGTAGGTGAGTGTAAGGTTGTGTGAGAACTGCGTAGGCACCATATAGTCTGACAGGTTTGATGCCTGTACGCCCTCCGAATAGTAGCAGAAGCTGTGCAGGTACTGGTTGTCATATGTCACGGTGAGCACGTTCCCGTCTCCTCCGAAGCCGTGCCAGTAAAAGTTTACGTCGCTGTCGGCAAACCGGTATGGCACATTTGGCATACGCGAACCGTACACGGGGTTGACTACCGAGGTGCTGCCAACCATCGTCCGTTCGTTGTCTTTTACGTCCATTTGGGTGAAGTTGCCGCCAATGCTGAGCCAACGTCCGAGGTTGTAGCGCACGGAGAAGTTGTATCCGGTAGTTTTTACCTTGCCGTAGTTCTCATAGAAGGCACCTTCGCGGTTGCCGCTAAGTTCAGCTATGCTGCGTTGGATGTAGTCTTTTGTGTCGCGGTAGATGATGCCGGCCTCGGCATATAGCGAGTGCCGTCCCAGCGTCTTATGGTAACTTAGGTTCACGTTGACGTTGTGGCTGCTTTCCGGGCGCAGTGTTACGCTGCCCGTTTCAAGGTCCTCGTCGCCGAACATCTCTTCCACAGTCGGCAGACGGTAAGCTCTTTCGTATGATAACTTGGCCTGGAGACCGGGCAGTATGAAGCAGGTTCCGGCTGCGCCGAAGCCCCAGGAGTCCAGCGTGCGCGAGCGTCGCACAAAGTCGGATGAGTTCTCATCCACGGCGACAGGTCCTGCAACGTACAGGCTGTAATACTTGCCGAAGACGGAGACGTTCCACTTCTCTGAGGTCATCAGGCGGTAAGACAGGCCCGCGATGTTCTTGCGCGACTGCTTGCTGATTGGCTCTTTCGTCTCGGTTTTGTATAACAAGGATGTGTTTTCGCGCCGAAAAGCGTTGAACACGTTGTTGAACGTCAGTGTGTGTCCTTGCGCAATGCGGTAGATAAGGGTTACGGTGGCGTTCCAGTTGTCGTTGTCAGAGCGTGTGTACTGGTGCGACTGCTCGCCGGCGTCGCTCTTCTTCTGTCGCTCGCCCAGCCAGTTGTATCGGTAAGTTGCAGTGTCTACGTTGGTTGTAATGTTACTGTTGTAGTTGGCCGTGGCCACAAGACTGAGGCCTTTTATGAAAAGGTCGCGCTTAGAATACTCGAATGACGGCATGAGGGAGTGGCCGTGGCGGTGCTTCTGACCGAACACCGTTTTCTGCCTTACGCCCGTCTGTATGTCCTTGTACATATGTGAATAGGTGAAGCCGAGCATGATGCGGTCGGCCCACGACAGACCTGTGAAGCCGGCTTTTGCCACTACTGCTTCGTTGTGGTATGTGTCGTTGAAGCGTTTGACGCGGTGTGGCTGCTTGGTGTTGAGACTGTTGGTGGCGAAGTCGAACACCGGGGCGTCCACGTAATAGTCGTTGTCGGAGTAGTTCTGGAAGGCGTTTATTTCATAGGTAAAGCCGTTCTTGAGGGTCTGCCCGAAGTTGACGTGTGACTTGTGGGTGTTGAACGAGCCGTATGAATACGCCGCGTCAAGGAACCACTTGCGCCTTTTCTTGTTAGTAACGATGTTGATTACGCCGCCTATGGCGTCTGTGCCGAAGCCCACGGGGACGACACCTTTATATACTTCTATGCGGTCGGCGAAGTTTACGGGGATGTTATTCAGACCGAACGAGCTGCCCACACCCTCTTGCGGCACGCCGTCGATGAACACTTTGACGTGCTTGCCGCTGAAGCCGTCGAGCATGAGGTTCATATCCGAGCCTACCCCGCCGCTCTCGCGCAGCTTCAGTCCTGGTGCCTTGGCCAAGGCTTCGCTAAGGCTTTTCGGCGTGTTGAGCATATCGCGTGTGTCTATTGCCACGGCGTTGTAGGCAGAGCGTTTTACGCGGCTTACGCCGGCCGACACCACCGAAACCTCGTCCAGCTGTATCGCTTCCTCACGTATCTTGACGTTCATCTTGATGCGTTCGCCGGTATGGATGGTCACTTCCTTTTCCACGGTCTTGTAGCCTACGGCCGACACTACGAGAGTGTATTTGCCGGCAGGGGCCTTCACGTGATAAATCCCGTCGTCGTTAGTGGCACTGCCGTAGCTTGTGCCCTTCAGTTGTACCGTGGCGTAGCTTACCGCCTTTTTGTCATCGGATATTATGCGGCCTGACACCAGTCCTTCGTCATTGCCTTGTGCGCAAACCGTTACAGATATAACTAATAGCGTTAACAAAAGCACTGTTTTCAACCTGTTTGACTTAAACATATTTATAGAAATGTAGATATTTGGTTTACGGCTGCAAAGATACGTGGCGCACGTAAACCCTGCAATCGCCAAAAGTAGGTATTTGTATGTGCCGGGCACGGCGTGCAGAATAGTCTTGCGATATATCCGATTAATGTTCTTAGGATAATCTTTTGAATATCAATATGTTACGGATTGCTTTGCAAAACGTGGCATCTTACATTCCAAAAGGACACCTTTTACAATGCGAAAGGTGCCTTTTGGTATGACGCTAATCCGCTGCACACGATGGGGAGCGCACATCGTGATTTTCTTTACGTCTGAAGATAAAAAAGGCGCGGCCACATACGGCCGCGCCTTTGCGTCTTTTTACCTTAAAAATATGGTTACACTATGCCTTGCGCCATCATGCCTTTGGCCACTTTCAGGAAGCCGGCTATGTTGGCACCCTTCACGTAGTTGATGTATCCGTCAGGCTCCGTGCCGTACTTCACGCAGTTTTCGTGAATGTCGTTCATGATGCCGTGCAGCTTGGCGTCTACTTCCTCGCGGCTCCATGACAGGCGCTCGGAGTTCTGGCTCATCTCCAGGCCTGACACCGCCACGCCTCCGGCGTTGGCCGCCTTGCCGGGAGAGTAGAGTATCTTGGCGTCCTGGAACACCTTGATGGCTTCCGGCGTGGTGGGCATATTCGCACCCTCGCTCACGGCGATTACGCCGTTGGCCACGAGAGCCTTGGCCGCCTCTTCGTTGATTTCGTTCTGCGTGGCCGATGGCAGGGCGATGTCTCCTTTCTCAAACCACGGCTTCGCGCCCTCTACGTATTTCACTCCGTACTTCTCGGCGTACTCTCTTATGCGGCCGCGTTCTATGTTCTTCAGCTCCATGATGTAGTCGAGCTTCTCGCGGTCGATGCCGTCCGGATCGTAGATGTATCCGTCAGAGTCTGAGCAGGTGACAACTTTTGCTCCCAACTCAATGCACTTCTCAATGGTGTACTGCGCCACGTTGCCGGCTCCGCTTACGAGTACCGTCTTGCCGGCGATGTCGATGCCCCGCGTCTTAAGCATATTCACGAGGAAGTAGACGTTGCCGTAGCCGGTGGCTTCGGGACGGATGAGAGAGCCGCCGAACTGCAAGCCCTTGCCTGTGAGCACTCCGCTCCACTCGTGGGTGAGCTTCTTATACATACCGAACATATAGGCTACTTCGCGTCCGCCTACGCCTATGTCTCCCGCAGGCACGTCTTCGTCAGGACCGATGTGACGGTATAGCTCGCTCATGAAGGCCTGGCAGAAACGCATAACCTCGGCGTCGCTCTTGCCGCGTGGCGTGAAGTCAGAGCCGCCCTTGGCACCGCCCATAGGCAAAGTGGTGAGCGAGTTCTTGAACGTTTGCTCGAAGGCGAGGAATTTCAAGATGCTCTGGTTAACCGACTGGTGGAATCTTATGCCGCCCTTGTATGGGCCTATTACGTTGTTGTGCTGCACGCGGTAGCCCATGTTCGTCTGAACTTTGCCCTTGTCGTCAACCCATGTCACGCGAAATTGAATAATCCTGTCGGGGATGCAGAGGCGTTCAATGAGGTTTGCACGGTCAAATTCCGGGTGCTTGTTGTATTCCTCTTCGATTGTTCCTAATACCTGACTTACGGCCTGGATGTACTCAGGCTCGTTGGGGAACCGCTGTTTCAGGTTCTCAACTACGTTTGCTGCGTTCATAATCTTTTCCCTTTTATTAGTTGAATAATCTCCTAAAATCGTTGTATTGTAGTTGTTTGTTGGTTGCAAAGGTATATATTTTTGATTAAAATACAAATAAAATGACAGAAAAATTTGTATTTTAATATCTAAATAACATATTTTCTGCATATTTACAAACATTTGTGTGCTTTTACGGACTTAATGTTATGCGGTGTGTCAAAAAAGGAATTAGTCAGAGTCAGAGGTTTCGTATAGGGGTCGTCTGGAGTTAACGGACAAATGTTAAGTTGTTGTAACACAAGTCGTTATCCGTTAATTACATGGGCATAACGGCCATGATTCCTGTTAATGCCTGATAACTTCATGATTTTGATGCGCCGGGCAAAGCTCCGCATGACGTCCTTTTTGCCTTGGTTTTGTAATCTTTTAACATTATTAATATTACAAAACGCCTTTTTGTGCGTTATAAAATAAAAACAAAACATTTGATACTATGGTATATAACGAACTTGGAAAGACTGGAATGCGTGTGGCAAACTTGGGCTTCGGGGCGTCTTCGCTCGGCGGAGTGTTTCACGACATACGCGAGGCGGAAGGCATAAAGGCCGTGCATACGGCTGTTGACAACGGCATAAACTTCATTGATGTGTCACCGTATTATGGCCATTATAAGGCCGAAACCGTGCTCGGCAAGGCATTGAAGGAAATATCGCGCGACAAATATTACCTTTCAACAAAGGTGGGACGCTACGGCAAAGACGGAGTGAACACGTGGGACTATTCGGCGGAGCGCGTCACTGCCAGCGTGTATGAAAGTATGGAACGCCTTAACATCGACTATATCGACCTGATAAACGTGCACGACGTGGAGTTTGCCGACCTTAACCAGGTGGTTAACGAGACGCTGCCCGCACTCGTAAAGTTGCGTGAAAAAGGCGATGTGGGGCATGTGGGCATCACAGATTTGCAGCCTGAAAACCTGAAGTGGGTGATTGAGCACGTTCCCGCCGGCACGGTGGAGTCAGTGTTGAGCTTCTGCCACTACAGCCTGAACGACGAGATGCTGCTCGACTATCTTGACTTCTTTGAAGCCAATAACGTAGGCGTTGTCAATGCGTCTCCGTTCTCTATGGGGCTGTTGTCGCAGCGTGGCGCGCCCGACTGGCACCCGGCTCCCGGACCGTTGAAGGCTGCCTGCAAGCGCGCCGCCGACTATTGTAAGGAGAAGGGGTATCCTATCGAAAAACTCGCCGTGCAGTATTCGACGAGCAATCCGCGCATAGCTACGACTTTGTTCAGCTCGGCTAACCCTGCCAACGTGCTCAAAAACATAGGCTACGTTAACGAGCCGATGGACGCGCAGTTGGTTGAGGAGGTGCAGAGAATAATAGGCGACCAGATGCGCGTGCGCTGGGCGAACACTTAGTTAAGTTAAGAATTAAGAGTTAAGAATTAAGAAGATATGCTGTGTGGCAAGATTTTCGAGAGAATGTGGTAAGCAATCCACTTTCAGAATGTTATGTTAGAGTAAACCATGTGGCAATATTTTGAAGGTATATTGAAAATAACCTTTGGATGGCAAGGCGTATTTTCTTAATTCTTAACTCTTAATTCTTAATTAGAAAACGTATTGAAATGGAATATACTATTATCGATGCGCACTCACACTTGTGGCTGCGCCAAGACACGACATGGAACGGAATGCCGATAAGAACTACCGAAAACGGCCGTTCGTTCTTCCTTACGGAGGAGGTGCAGATGCTTCCTCCGTTCATGATTGACGGCGTTAACAGTGCCGAGGTGTTCATATCGAATATGAATTATGCCCGCGTTGGCGGTGCGGTCGTGGTGCAAGAGTTTATCGACGGCTTGCAGAACGATTATCTTGAGAGCGTGAAACGTAAGTATCCCGACCGCTTCTTTGTTTTCGGAATGTGTGATTATTTTAAGCCGGGGTTTCCCGATGATGCGCGAACTTTGGCTGCACGCGGGTTCAATGGCATCGCCATACCTGGTCACAGGCTTATTCTGAGCGACAGGCAGGTGCATCTTAATTCGTCTGAAATGATGGAGATGTTTCACTTGATGGAAGACCGCGGCATGATTCTCTCGGTATGCCTTGCCGAAAACAACCTGCAAACGGGCGAAATAAAGGAAGTAATCCAGGAATGCCCGAAGCTGAAGATTGCCGTGGGACACTTCGGAATGGTTACAGCTCCGGGCTGGAAAGACCAGGTGAAGCTGGCCTTGAACGATAACGTAATGATAGAGTCTGGCGGCATCACGTGGCTTTTCAACAGCGAGTTTTATCCTTTCAAAGGCGCGGTGAGGGCCATACGCGAAGCAATAGACATGGTTGGGGCAGACAAACTGATGTGGGGTTCTGATTATCCGCGCACCATCACGGCCATAACATATAAGATGTCTTACGACTTTGTGTGCAAGTCTGACGAGTTGACAGAGCTTGAGAAGCAGCTTTTCCTTGGCGAGAATGCCCGTAAATTCTACGGTTTCGGCAACCTTCCGTCATTGCCTTATATTAAAAATATGTCTGAATGATGCTCTGAAAGAGCAATCTTTACCTTATAACTACAAACCTGACGACAATGAAAAAGAATAATTTTATCATTCCATTAACCTTGATATTCTGTCTGTTTTTTCTCTGGGCGATAAGCAGCAACCTGCTGCCCACGATGATAAGGCAGCTGATGAAGACATGCGAGCTTAATACCTTTGAGGCTTCTTTTACCGAGAGCGCATATTGGCTGGCATATTTCATTTTCCCGATACCGATAGCGATGTTCATGAAACGTTACAGCTATAAGGCCGGCATTGTGTTCGGACTATTGTTGGCGGCGTGCGGAGGATTTTTATTTTTCCCCGCTTCGATAATCAAGTCGTATTGGGTTTACCTGTGCGTGCTGTTTGTTATTGCCACGGGAATGTGTTTCCTTGAGACTGCCGCCAACCCATATGTTACTGTGCTTGGCAAGCCAGAAGGGGCCATACGCCGCCTGAACCTCGCTCAGTCGTTCAACGGCTTGGGGGCTTTCATCGCCGCGATGTTTCTTAGTAAGCTCATTCTGAGCGGCAACAACTACACCCGCGAGACGCTTCCGGCTGACTACGTTGGCGGTTGGGAAGGCTACATACAAAATGAGACGGAAGCCATGCGCTTGCCTTACCTTGTGTTAGGTTTGCTGCTTGTGGTTGTTGCATTGGTGTTTGTGTTCACAAAGTTTCCTAAGATAGCCGATGAGAATGACTCGGAGAAGACCGGCAAGGAAGCAAAGTTGATTGACTTTGCCGTTCTTAAGCACTCACATCTGCGTTGGGGAGTGATTGCCCAATTTTTCTACAATGGCGGCCAGACGGCCATTAACAGTCTGTTCTTGGTGTATTGCTGTGTTTACGCCGGGCTTGACGAGGCCACGGCGACTACTTTCTTCGGCCTTTATATGCTTGCGTTCCTGGTTGGCCGATGGGTAGGTACTGCCTTGATGGTGAGGTTCAGTCCGCAGCGTATGCTTACGTTTTATTCGTTAATGTTGATAATTCTTTGCGTTGTAATCTGCGTGTTCGGTGGATATGTCGGTCTTTATGCCATGCTCGCCGTGTCGTTCTTTATGTCGATAATCTATCCTACGCAGTTCTCTTTGGCCTTGCAAGGGCTTGGCGAACAGACGAAGAGCGGTTCGGCATTTCTTGTGATGGCAATAGTAGGCAACGCCTGTCTGCCTCAGTTCACGGCGTATGTAATGCACGTGAATGAACACATTTACCACATTGCCTACATTGTACCGATGGTTTGTTTCGCGTTTTGTGCTTATTACGGCTGGCGCGGATATAAGGTTAAGTAACGGTTGGTCATTATCGGCCGTGTCAGAATATCTGGATAATATATTGAAACAGGATAAAATAAAAGTTAAATGAAAGCAGTTCGTATTGCCGCACCCCTTGAAATGGGTGTTGCCGAGATTGAAAAGCCGGTGTTGAAGGCCGGCGAAGTGTTAGTGAAAATCAAGTACGTAGGTTTCTGTGGGTCAGACCTTAACACCTACCTTGGGCGCAATCCTATGGTGAAGATGCCCGTAGTGCCCGGCCACGAGGTTGGAGCGGTAATTGAAGAAGTTGGCAGCGATGTTCCCGACGGTTTTACGAAAGGCATGGTTGTGACTCTTAATCCTTATACAAATTGTGGCAACTGTGCTTCGTGCCGTAACGGACGTTATAACGCTTGCGAGCATAACGAGACCCTCGGAGTGCAGCGTCAGGGCGTGATGTGTGAGTATGCGGCCCTGCCTTGGCAGAAGATAATACCCGCAGGCGACATTCCGGTGCGCAGCTGTGCACTCATCGAGCCAATGAGCGTAGGTTTCCATGCCGTTTCACGGGCAGGAGTCACCGATAACAGTTTTGTCATGGTGATTGGCTGTGGAATGGTAGGTCTCGGTGCCGTGGTGCGTGCGTCGTTGCGCGGGGCTACCGTCATTGCGGCTGACATTGATGATGAGAAGCTCGCACTCGCACGTGAGGCCGGTGCAGCTTACACGGTTAACACAATCACAGAGAACGTGCACGAACGCATCCAGGCTATAACTGGCGGTTACGGGGCCGACGTCGTTATAGAGGCGGTAGGCAGTCCCGTGACATACGTGATGGCCGTCAATGAGGTAGGTTTCACGGGTTGTGTCACGTGTATAGGTTACGCCAAGAGCGAAGTGGCCTTCCAGACAAAGCTGTTTGTGCAGAAGGAACTTGACATTCGCGGTTCGCGCAACGCTACTCCGGCTGACTTCCGCGCTGTGATCAACAGCATCAACACCGGCAAATACCCGATAGAGAAGTTTATTTCAAAGGTGGTGAAACCCGAAGAGGCTGCCGATGCGATGAAAGAATGGAGCGAGAACCCTGGTAAGGTGTTCCGCATACTGGTTGAATTTTAATTTGATTGTAAAGCATAAAGAGGCAAATTCCGACGGGATTTGCCTCTTTTTATTTTACGGTTATGTGGTTATGAGCTTTTGCAGTTTTACGGTTGTTGATTATATGGTTTACTGTTATTGGTTTTTACGGTCGTAAGCATTCGTGAACTTGATAACCATACAATTCTGAAACCGTATAACTTAAAATTCAAACGACGCTTTCAGGTTGATTTGGCGGCCCGTAAGGTAGTTGGGCACGGCGTACTGATGGTTTGTAACGTCAGTCACCCAGTAATATGAGTTGACATTGTTTATGCCGAGAAGGTTGAGGCAATCGAGGCCGAGCCAGATGTTACGGAATATCGATTTGCGGCTGCGATTGTCATTGTTGAGCAGACGGTAGCTCATGCCTATGTCCACGCGCTTGTAAGCCGGGGCGCGGAACGGCATGGTGTCGAGGCTGCGGTGTGGCGCGCCGAAGGGCAGTCCGTCGGCGAAAGCCATCTTTAGCGACATTCGCCAGCGGTCTGTACCGGGGAAATAATCTGTGAAAAACAGATTGACAGAATACCGCTGGTCGGTAGGCATGGGGATGCTCTTGCCATTGATGTTGATTTTCGTATCCATGAGCGACAGGCTAACCCACGAGTCTGTGCCCGGCACGAACTCACCGTAGAGTTTCAGGTCAAGGCCCATAGCGTGTCCGCTGCACTGCTGGCTTGCATCGTAGACAATCTTAACGTTGTCAACGGTGTAGGGCACTATGTTCGCCAGGGCTTTGTAGTAAGCCTCGGCGGTGAACTTGTAAGGACGGTTTTTCATCTTGAAACGATAGTCAAAACCGGCTATGAAGTGTATTGAGCGTTGGCTCTTGATGTCGTTGCGCAGCGTTGCGTGCGTGATGCCGTTGACCGTCGTCGTGTCTCGCAGTTCCTTGAAGAACGGTGCTTGGTAATAGATGCCCGTGGCGAAGCGCAGCGTGACGTCATGGTTGAACGCCGGCACGACTCCGAGCGACACGCGGGGGCTGACGATGCTTTCCTTGTTGAAGTTCCAGTGGCTGAAGCGCACGCCATAGTTGAGCGTAAAGAATGTGTGGCCGCCGCGGCTGGTAAAGCGCCATGTGTCCTGTATGAATGTCTCCAGACGGTTGGCGTCGAGCTTGTTTCGGGCGTTGAGCGAGTAAATCATGTAGAGGTCTTCGCCCGTATGTGGAATGCTGTAGCCGCTGGAGTCGCGCATTTCATACTCCTTGCTGTTTTCCTCGATGCTTTCCATTTTGTAGGTAAGGCCGGCGAGGATGTCGTGGCGGCGAGTCTTGTGGTTGACGGTCAGCTTCACGCTCTTCACCGTGGCTTCAAGATAGTTGCGTGCGTGCTCCATGTATGTGCCTACGCCGAGGTTTTCGCTCGTCTCGGTCTGCGTCAGCCAGTATTGTCCCTGTATGTCGTATTTTTCCTGTTCGTTAGTGTGGAATGCCGAGGCCGACAGCGACACCTTGGTGCGTTCGCCAAACTTTCGCGTGATGCTCAGCGAGCCGAAATATGTGCGGAAGATATCTTTCTCCTGTCCGTCGAAGTAGACGCGGAAAGCCTTGACATTCTCCATCGTGCCGAATGACGTCTCGCGGTCTTCCGGGTAGAAGTTGTAATGGTTTTCGGATATGTCGCCGAGCAGTTCAATCTTCCAGTTCTTCGTAGGCTCGTAAGTCAGGTAAGTCTGGTAGTCGAGGAAATTCGGCTGGTATTCGCCTTTGGTTTCAAGCGTTCCGAGCAGGTATTTGTTCGTCTTGTAACGCAGGCCGTTGCTCCAGGAGAACTTCTTTGTGCTGAATCCCACGTATGCGCTTGCGCCCAAGAGACTTGCTGACACGTTGGCCTCGAACTTCTTGGGTCTCTTATATTTTATGTCGAGCACGGACGACATCTTGTCGCCGTATTTGGCCTCGAAGCCGCCGGTTGAGAAGCCCACGGCCTCAACCATGTCGGGGTTGATTATCGAGAGGCCTTCCTGCTGGCCGCTGCGTACGAGGAAGGGACGGTAAATTTCCACATCGTTGATGTAGACGCTGTTCTCGTCAAAGCTGCCTCCGCGCACGTTGTATTGCGACGACAGCTCGCTGTGGGTTGAAACTCCCGCCTGTGCCTGTATCATTTCCTCCACGGCGTTGCCTGTCACGCTTGGCGCTTTCTTCATGTCTTCTACGTCAAGCTGCTGCGTTGTGCCCATCTGCCGCCGCTGTTCGGTGACGGTGACGCCGGCCAGCTGGTTGTCGCTGTACAGCTGGATGAGCAGCGTCTGCTTGCCTCGCGGTCGGCGCAGCACGCGCGTCTTGGTCTTGTAGCCCACCATCGAGAACCTTACCACAACGCTGTCGGCCGACTGCAACTTTATCGAGTATTCACCCTTCAGATTGGTCATGGTCATCTTGCCCTGGTCTATAACGGCTACGGTAGCCAGCTCCACGGGGTTCATCTGTTCGTCGGTGACTTTTCCTTGCAATGTGAACGATTGCGCCTTTGCGCCCATCGTGGTCAAAAGCAGCGATATGATTATGATAAAACGTATCCTTTCCATTTATCCTATTAACGCCGTGCGGATTGAAATATTGTGTTTCGGGCGCAATATGTCGTTTCTATAAGTATGATAATTTGTGGTGAATTGCTGTTAGATGGATGGTAAGAAACAGAGACATCCTTTGTCCGTGTTTTTAGCGTCTTACCGTCCGTTTCCGTTTGCTGATTTCGGCGTTTAGCCCGCTAAACTTTCTCAAAGAACAGCCATAAACGTCTCGATAATACATCTAAAAACATCGAACAAAAAAATCAAAACAGTTTCTTATTGTCGGTGGATACATACTATTGTAATGATTTTGCCATCTCTTTATTTCACTGAGCAGTGTATGTTTTGTGATAAGGGGCTAATCGTCGTGCAAAAGGGCATCTTTTGCACGACGATTAGAGAGTGTATCAAATTGAGAAATATTTGATTCACTCTCTTTTTCATTTTGTCTGGTATAAAAAAATCAAGCAGCCA
>CALUGX010000001.1 GCA_944320285.1 uncultured Prevotella sp. | reverse complement strand
TACATTAAATGCTTAAAGACTTTCGGCACAACTGGATATGAAAAGAGGGTGTACCTGAATTTTGATACACCCTCATTGATCTGCACAACAAAGTCATTTGCATGACTTTGTTGTGCAGATCAACTATATGGAATGAACACACAATCAGGCTGAAGTCTGACGGTCGGTTCAGATTAAACGGACGAAATCCAGCAATTATTCCACCGTTTTTCCCTTTTTGCAAAAGGTATCTAATTACATTGCGAAAGGAGCCCTTTTGCTTCACAATCAGATACCTTTTAGAAGATAAAAGGACACCTTTTAGAAAACGGCTTGAAAACGCTTACCTACATAAAGATTTATGAATATCCGCAAAGCTCCCATTCATCAGTAGTTAAAGGAGTTAAAGTAGTTAATCGCTCCTTGCGGTCGCTAAGTAATTAAAGACATTTGCCTTGTTGATAAAGTCCGGTAAAAAGCGGATAGGGTGATTGCGGACATTCAGATAAAAGTTTGCAACGGCAATGCTCAGAAGCTGTTTTTATCTTCTTGCCTGATTTTTTTAGAGGCTTCGGCGGAGCGTTTATATCAGTTGTCCGATAAAATTCAGCTGTATAAATGCCGAAAAGAACAGACTGGGAACAGCCGATAAAATGCCGGAAACATAAACGAAAGACATTGTTTAATACGTAACGGCTGCATCCCGTAGAAATTTAAAACACGCTCTAAACATATCCAACAAAAACACCAATGGCAAGCGATATGTCGCTGAAAATTACTAACTTTGCCCCAAATACATAAAATTATATGTGCGGAATAGTAGGATACATAGGCGCAAGAGAGGCCTACCCGATACTGATAGAAGGCCTTAAACGCCTTGAATACCGAGGGTACGACTCGGCCGGAGTAGCCCTCATCAACGGCGATGGCGCGATGAATATATACAAAGAGAAGGGCAAAGTGAGTAACCTTGAGGCCATAGCCTCGCAAAGGGACACGTCCGGACATATCGGTATAGCCCACACCCGATGGGCCACGCACGGCGAGCCGTCGGCCATAAACGCCCATCCGCACGTGTCACAAAACGGCCGTCTCGCCCTTGTGCATAACGGAATAATAGAAAACTACGCCAGCCTTAAGGAATACCTTGCAGGCAAGGGCTACACGTTCAAAAGTTCTACGGACACCGAAGTGCTCGTACAGCTCGTCCAGTTCATGCAAGACGAATATGGCAAAGACCTCGAAGGGGCAGTCGTCATGGCACTGCGCCGCGTCATCGGAGCTTACGCCATAGCCGTGATTGACAACGAATGCCCTGACAAGATTGTAGTAGCCAAAAAGAGCAGTCCGCTCGCCATAGGCATAGGCGAAGGCGACAAGGAGTTTTTTATAGCGTCGGACGCCCTGCCCATCGTGCCATACACAAACCAGATGGTCTACCTCAACGACAACGAGGTGGCACTGCTCCGCGTGGGACACAAGATAGAAATAAGGAACCTTGACAACAAGGAAATAAGCCACGACATAAAGGAGGTTGACATAAACCTTGAGTCGTTAGAGAAGGGTGGCTTCGACCACTTTATGCTGAAGGAAATCTACGACCAGCCGCGCTGCATGGCCGACTGCATGAGAGGCCGACTGCTGCTGAAAGAAAAGAAAGTGGTGCTGAGCACGCTCAACCTGCACCGCGACGAATTAGTAAATGCGCAAAGGTTCATCATCGTGGCCTGCGGCACATCGTGGCACGCCGGACTGATAGGCAAACAGCTCATTGAGCAATGGGCGAAAGTGCCTGTCGAAGTGGAATACGCCTCGGAGTTCCGCTACCGCAACCCCGTAATACTGCCCGGCGACGTAGTTATTGCCATATCGCAAAGCGGCGAGACGGCCGACACGCTGGCAGCGTTCCGATTGGCAAAGGAGAACAATGCCCTGTGTTTCGGCATAGTCAACGCCGTAGGCTCAAGCATAGCAAGAGCCTCGGACACGGGAATATACATCCACGTAGGCCCGGAGATTGGCGTCGCATCGACAAAGGCCTTCACCGGACAAGTAACCGTACTCACACTGTTCGCCCTGGCCCTGGCCCACGAGCGCGGCACGATAACACAGAAAGAATATGAGGATACCATCGCCGAACTGGCACGCATCCCCGATAAAATCAAAGCCGTGCTCAATGGCGACGACAAGATAAAAGAGATTGCCCGCGCACTGACTTATGCGGAAAACGCCCTGTATATGGGGCGCGGATTTAACTATCCCGTAGCCCTCGAAGGCGCGCTTAAACTGAAAGAGATAAGCTACATCCACGCCGAAGGCTATCCTGCAGCCGAGATGAAGCACGGTCCCATAGCCCTGATAGACGAGGATATGCCCGTGATTTTCGTCGCCACACACCACCAGTTGTACAAAAAGATACTTAGCAACATCGAGGAGGTGAAGGCACGCAACGGCCGCATAATAGCCGTAGTGACAGATGGCGACGAGGCAGTAAGCAAATTGGCTGAGGCTACAATAGCCGTACCCCCCACCCTCGCGACGCTTGCCCCGCTGCTGTCGGTCATTCCGCTGCAGCTCATCGCCTACCACGTGGCCGTGGAAAAGGGGCTGAACGTTGACCAGCCAAGAAATCTGGCAAAGTCGGTAACTGTAGAATGAGGTGGTAAAAGGGCAAGGACAGCCCCCTCCCGACCTCCCCAAGGGAGGAGCCGGAAAGTTACCTTCGAGGCATTTGTCCTTAACTCCTCAGCGACCGCAGGGAGCGCTAACTTCTTTAACTACTGAAAATAAAATGACAAAAGATGATTTAAGGATAATATTCATGGGCACGCCGGAGTTCGCCGTAGAAACGTTGCGCGCCTTGGTTGAAAACAAATACAACGTTGTGGCCGTTGTGACACAACCCGACAAACCCGTAGGACGCCACCAAGACACCCTGCAACCATCGGCGGTGAAACAGTTTGCCGTGGCTAACGGTCTGCCCGTATTGCAGCCGGTAAAGATGAAAGACCCTGCGTTCGTGGAGCAACTGAAGGCATACAACGCCGATTTGCAAGTGGTCGTAGCCTTCAGGATGTTGCCAGAAGTGGTGTGGGCGATGCCGCGCTTCGGCACATTCAATGTCCATGCAGCACTGTTGCCGCAATACCGCGGGGCGGCACCTATCAACTGGGCAGTAATCAACGGCGAAAAACAAACAGGCGTAACGACATTTTTCCTCGACCATGAAATCGACACCGGACGCATAATAATGCAAGAACCGTTTGAAATTAAAGACGGATACAACGTTGAAGACGTGTACAACGGGCTGATGGTATTGGGAGCAGACATTGCGCTGAAGACCATCGACAAGATAATAGAAGGCAGAGGCCACGTCGCCTCACTGCCGCAAAACGAGATGATACCGGCAGGCACAGAACTGCATTGCGCGCCCAAGATATTCAAGGAAACGTGCCGCATAGACTGGGAAATGGAAGCGGAAAGTGTGCGAAACTTCGTGCGAGGACTGTCGCCTTACCCCGGAGCGTGGACAGAAATGGCCGCAGCCGACAAGGAACCGGCCACCCTTAAGATATTCAAGACAACGCTTACCGGCAAACCATGCAACGGACAGTCATCCGGAACGATAACTGTTGACGGTGGGAACATCCTTGTTGCCACAGGCGACTGCTGGCTGCAATTAGACGAAATACAGCTTAGCGGAAAGAAGAGAATGGACGCAAAGACGTTCCTTAACGGCTTCAGGAACATAGATAAATACCATCTTGGATGACAATTAGGCGTGAAAAGGTGAAAAATTGGAAGATAGAAATAACAATACTACGCCATAAACCCAATCATGAATCTTAAATTATGGAACAAAGTTCGGCGAAAACCAATTATGAATTAATAAAAGACAAGCGCATAGCCGTGCTGCTTTCAGGTGGCGTTGACAGTTCAGTTGTTGTATACGAACTGGCCAGACAAGGGCTGCACCCTGACTGCTTTTACATCAAGATAGGACCGGAAGAACAAGAAGAGTGGGACTGTTCAAGTGAGGAAGATCTCGAAATGGCCACAGCGGTGGCGGCGAAATACGGCTGCAAGCTGCAAGTAGTAGACTGCCACAAGGAATATTGGAACAAAGTGACGCGGTATACAATGGACAAAGTGCGCTCCGGATACACTCCCAATCCAGACGTGATGTGCAACAGGCTTATAAAATTCGGTGCGTTCGACGAGAAAGCCGGCCACGAATACGACCTGATAGCGACAGGACATTATGCACAGACTGAAATGATTGACGGCATGAAATGGCTGACGACAAGCCCCGACCCGGTAAAGGATCAAACCGACTTTCTCGCACAGATACATGACTGGCAACTGCGCAAAGCCCTATTCCCGATAGGCGGATACATGAAAGACGAAGTGCGCGCCATAGCCGAACGCGAACATCTCATCAACGCCAAGCGCAAGGACAGCCAAGGAATCTGCTTCCTTGGAAAAATCAATTACAACGATTATATTCGTCGTTATCTCGGTGACAACCCCGGAGACGTACTTGAATTAGAAACAGGCAGGAAGATTGGTAAGCACAAAGGATTGTGGTATCACACCATCGGCCAGCGCCACGGCCTCGGCTTCGGTGGCGGCCCTTGGTATGCTGTGAAAAAGGACATGGAGGCCAACATTCTCTACGTAAGTAAAGGTTACGAGCCGTTGACGGCATATAAAAAAAACTTTGCGATACACGATTTTAACTACCTGACGTGTAATCCGTGGGACGGGATGCAGACCGCAAGAGTGACGTTCAAGATACGTCACACACCTGAAATTCACAAAGCCATGATTGAGTCGAACGGTGAAGGAAGCTATCTCGTACACTCCGATGACATGATACAAGGTGTGGCACCGGGGCAATTCTGCACAATTTACGATGAGGAACATCACAAATGTGTGGGCAGCGGCGAGATATTCATATAAGCAAAAAGACTTAGACTTTTACGAAAGGATACTTTACGCACGGCAAAAGAAAACATATCATACAAAAAGGCATCTCTCAACTTATGAAAGATGCCTTTTTTAGTTTACCGTTAATTATCCGTGGCTACACAACGTCAGCCAACAAGCAGTTCTGCAATGGTAGGATGTATGTGCGTTATGTCATGCAGCCTGTCAACTGTACAGTCGAGCGACATAAGCGCGCACGCCTCCTGAACGATGTCGGCTGCGTGCAAACCGCAGGCGTGACAACCTATCAAGCAACCGTCGCTGACAATAAGTTTCAGCAGGCCGCCGTCTGCCTCGTCTGCAACAGCACGGCCGTTTGCCCGATAAGGAGTCTTACGCACGGTATATTCAAATCCCGCCTCCTTACATTGGGTCTCAGTCAACCCCACGGCAGCGGCTTCAGGATTGGAGAACACAGCCGAAGGCATAATGTCGAAACGTATATCGTCAGTGCGTCCGAGAATGTGGTTCACACAACGCATACCCTGCATAATGGCCGCATGAGCAAGCATACAACGCCCATTAACGTCGCCGACAGCGTAAATTCCGCCAACGTTGGTCTGCATATTGTCATCAACGACTATGCAACCACGCTCCATCGCCACGCCAAGGGCCTCAAGACCAAGACCTTCGGCGTTGGCGGCACGGCCTGTTGCGACAAGCACTGCGTCGGCCACGGTCTGCCCGGTCTTGCGCTTACAATCGTAACTTACGCACAATGCGTCGCCGTCATGACTTATTTCGCTCACCGAGGCCTGCATAACAAAGTTTATTCCGCGCTTCTCCATAGCCTTGCGCACGCGGCGTGAAATGTCTGGATCGTATGGAGGCAGACATTCTTTCATAAACTCAACCACTGTCACCTCGCTGCCGAAACTGCTGAAAACCGAAGCAAACTCAAGTCCGATGACACCCGCTCCAACGATGCACAGACGCTTAGGAAGTTCATTAACGTCGAGTAATTCGGTCGATGTCATCACACCTGGCAAGCCGATGCCCTTTATCGGCAGCATCTTTGGACGTGAGCCTGTGGCCACGATTATGTTGTCGGCGACATATTCTTCACCGCCCACAGCCACCGTGCCCCCGCCCTGTAAAACGGCTGCGCCCCGCACTAACGTTATGCCCGGCTGCGCCATCAGCGTCTCCACATCTTGGCGCAACTTCATAACTACGTCACGCTTGCGTTCTGAAATCTTAGCAAAATCCACCGCCGGCCTTGCGCCGCACACTCTCGTAGCGGCCTCAACCGCCTCGGCATCGTGACATAAAGCTTTCGTCGGTATGCACCCGCAATTCAAACACGTGCCACCAACGTACTCTTTCTCTATTATGGTGACTGACAAACCGTGGCTCGCGGCATACGCTGCGGTATGATAACCACCGGGACCGGCTCCTATGATTATTATGTCTGTTTTCATTATTATTTAATTAAAAAGCAGACAAGTGGCAAGCATACAATTTTTTTACCTTGTCGTTGTTTGCTCGTCACTTGCCCACTTACTTGATAATCATAAATTATTCATATTTCAAGACAGGATGCTTGGCTGCCAACACGTCGTCTACACGCCCTATCGGGGTGTTGTGCGGCGCTCCTTTCACCGTGTCCGGTTCGTCTTTCGCCTCACGGGCAATCACACGCATGACGTCTATGAAGGCGTCTATGGTGTCCTTCGTCTCATTCTCCGTTGGCTCTATCATCATCGCCTCGTGGAAAAGCAGCGGAAAATAGATTGTCGGTGCATGGAAACCGAAATCAAGCAGACGTTTAGCCACATCCATCGTTGTAACACCTGTTGACTTGTCTTTCAATCCGTTGAACACGAACTCGTGCTTACAAACACCCGGTATGGGCAGTTCATATACGTCCTTCAGGCTTTCCTTTATGTAATTGGCGTTGAGCGTTGCCAGCGGACCTACCATCTTAAGGTTCTCGCGGCCTAAGGTAAGAATATAAGTATATGCCTTCACGTCAACGCAAAAGTTGCCCAAGAACGCGCCCACATGGATACCATCTTCAGATGTTTCTATGTCATAACGGTCGCCGTTCTTTACAACTTTAGGCTTCGGCAGGAACTGCTCAAGCCCCTTCCTTACGCCCACCGGACCGCTACCGGGGCCGCCACCGCCGTGGGGCGTGGAGAACGTTTTGTGCAGATTGATGTGCATCACGTCAAAGCCCATGTCTCCGGGACGGCACACACCGAGCATCGGATTAAGGTTTGCACCGTCGTAATACATCAACGCTCCGCAGGTATGCACCATCTCGGCAATCTCCGGGATGCGCGGTTCAAAAAGCCCAAGGGTATTCGGATTGGTCATCATCATTGCCGCAACTGTATCGTCGAGCAGTCCACGCAGGTCGTCAACGTCCACCGTTCCGTCCGCCGTACTTTTCACCTCTACAACCTCAAGGCCGCAAACAGCAGCCGAAGCCGGATTTGTGCCGTGGGCTGAATCAGGCACTATCACCTTCACACGCTTACTGTCACCACGGCTTTCGTGGTAAGCCCTGATGATCATCAGGCCGGTAAGCTCGCCGTGCGCACCTGCAAAAGGATTGAGCGTAAACTCTTCAAGACCTGTTATTGCAGACAAAGACTTCTGCAAATTATAGTATACGGCTAAAGCCCCTTGGCACGTATCAACGGGCTGCAACGGATGCACGGACGAGAACTCACGGCGCGCAGCCATCTCCTCGTTAATGTAAGGGTTGTACTTCATCGTGCAGCTGCCCAACGGGTAGAAGCCGTTATCCACTCCAAAGTTGTTGCCGCTCATGTTGGTATAATGCCTTACAACGGTCAACTCGTCACATTCGGGCAACTCCGCGTCGGCCCCGCGCCTCATATCTGACGGCAGTTCGTAACCGCCAAATTCGTTTTCGGGCAAAGAGTAAGCCTTGCTTCCCTCATGGGAGAGCTCGAATATCAACTTTCCATATAACTTATTATTCATGACTTGTCAGTTAAGAATTATGTAATAAGTGTCAAGAGGCGCACAGACTGACGAGCCTGTCAATCTCCGCCTTTGTACGGTTCTCTGTAACGGCGAACATTATCTCATCGTCAGCAGTCTTCACTCCACCGAGTATTCCGTTGTCGGAGAGTTTCCGGCGCAGTTCGTCAACGTCACTGTCGTATTTCACGCAGAATTCATTAAAGAACGGACGGTCATACGAAAGACGGAATCGCCCGGTCTTGACAAGTTCGTCACACATATAATGAGCACCTGCATACGACAGTTGCGCAGCCTCTTTCAGTCCATGCTTGCCCATCACCGACATATAGATTGTTACAAACAGAGCCATCAAGCTCTCATTTGAACATATGTTAGACGTAGCTTTTTGCCTACGTATATGCTGCTCCCTTGCCTGCAGCGTCAGCACAAACGAGCGGTTGCCTCGGTTGTCCTTAGTCTCTCCAACAATACGTCCCGGCATCTTGCGCATCAACTTTTCAGTGCAACACATATAGCCGACGTAAGGACCTCCGAACGACATCGGTATGCCAAGAGACTGCCCGTCGCCCACTGCAATGTCAGCTCCCCACTCTCCGGGAGTCTTCAACAAGGCGAGATCGGCTGCCACAGAGTTCATTATCAGTAACGCTTTCTTATCGTGGCAGGCATCCGCCAATCCGCTGAAGTCTTCTATTATGCCGTAACGGTTTGGCTGTTGCACCACAACTCCGGCCACTCCTCCCCGGCCGAGGCGTTGCCTTACGGCGCCCATGTCGGTAGCTCCATTGTCCTGCGCCACCATTTCTATGTTAACTCCATGATAGTGAGCGTATGTCTTCACAACGGCAACGGTCTTCGGATCGACCGTTTCAGATACCAACACAGTGTCAGCTTTCTTGGCCGCAGCGGCAGCCATCATCACGGCTTCGGCGGTCGCCGTAGTGCCGTCGTACATCGAGGCGTTGGATATGTCCATCCCGGTGAGGCGTGCCATCATCGTCTGATACTCAAAGATGTAGTGCAACGTGCCTTGTGATATTTCCGCCTGGTAGGGTGTGTAGCTTGTCAGAAACTCCGAGCGCTCGATTATATAAGGTATCAACGAGGGCGTGTAATGATCATAAACACCCGCCCCCGCAAAGCACGTAAGCTGCTTATCGTTACGGCACAAGCCGTCAAAGAAGCGGCGTATCTCTATCTCGCTCATGGCAGCGGGCAAATCATAGTCGCCCTTGAGACGCACTGACGTCGGCACATCGGCATACAAATCGTCAAGCGAACCTACGCCGACACGGGCCAGCATCTCGTCAATATCGTGCTGAGTATGGGGAAAATACTTAAAAGCCATTATCGTTTAAGGTTTAAAGTTTCCATTGTCTGCATGGTCGTAAAAGGCACAAAGCACAGCTACGGCTGCCGGCACATTGTGCACCGGCAAACCGCAACCACGCTGTCACAACGGCTTTCACGACTTGGCGGCAGTCTTATTGATTGTTACAGAACTCCTCGTAAGCCTTGGCGTCCATAAGATTGTCAAGCTCACCTTCGTCAGAAAGTTCAACCTTGATTATCCAGTTGGCGTAAGCGTCCTGGTTTATCTGTTCAGGAGAGTCTTCGAGCTTGTCATTCACCTCCACCACTGTGCCGCTAACCGGAGCCACGAGATCACTGGCCGCCTTGACGCTTTCTACCGCGCCAAACTCTTCACCGGCCTCGATGTCATCGTCAACGTCGGGCATATCCACATAAACCACGTTGCCAAGAGCGTTCTGTGCATAATCGGTGATGCCAATGTAACCATATCCGTTTTCAACTTTCACATACTCGTGTGACTCTGAATAATAGAGTCCTTCAATAACTTTTGCCATAATATTTTTTTACTTTTAATTGATTTCCGGAGAAAGGTGTTTGTTAATAAGGAGTAAACAGACCTGCATTATCACACATACCGTTTATTGTGCAAAAGTCTTCTCTTATTTTACCCCTGACTTCTTCATTCTAAATCTTCACTCTAAACTCTTCAATTTTAATTTTTCTTATAGTGCTTGTCATAAAATCTTTTCTTTACAACAACGCCGGGGAAAGTCTTTTTACGGATTTGCACTTCAAGCGGCGTGCCGAGTTTGAAATAAGGCGCATCCACCAACGCCATACAAACACTCTTGTGGGTTGAAATCGACTGGTAGCCGGTAGTCACCGTCCCCACAGTCTTTCCATCAGCCACAACAGCGTAGCCGTGACGTGGAACGGCGTGGCCCTCAAGCTCTATGCCCACGACCTTGCGGCTGACGCCGTCTGCTTTCTGCGCAGCTACGGCGTCTTTACCAATAAACTCAGCCTTGTCTAACTTGCAGAACATACTCAATCCGGCCATCACGGGACTTATGTCCTTGCTAAGCTCGTTGCCATAAAGGGGAAGGCCTACTTCAAAACGCAGAGTGTCACGGCATCCCAGGCCGCAAGGCTTGCACCGCCCGCTGGCAATGAGTTTATCCCAGTAAGCCCTTATCTGCTCGCCGCCGGCGTAAATCTCGAAACCGTCTTCACCCGTGTATCCCGTGCGGCTCAATATCACTTCCGAACCGTCGGCGGCGGTTATCACCTTCGACGTGTAGAAAACAAGCTCTTTACAGTCCAGACCGAGCACTTCCCCGACCACGCTTTCGGCGTCGGGTCCCTGTACCGCCAGTTGTCCGTAGCGCGGCGAGGCGTCCTCTATCACTACATCAAAGCCGTCGGCGTTATCACGCATCCAAGCCAAATCCTTGTCCGTATTGGCAGCGTTGATAACCAAGAAGAACTTATCTTCAGCCATCTTGTATACGAGCAGGTCGTCCACCGTGCCTCCGTCGTGATAAAGCATCATGCCATACAGGATTTGTCCGGGCACGATGGCATCTACGTCACCGGTGAAAATGTGATTGACATAGCGTGCGGCATCCTTACCTGTGATTACGGCTTCGCCCATATGAGACACGTCGAACACACCGCAGGCCGTGCGCACGGCGGTGTGCTCGTCGATTATCGACGAATACTGTATCGGCATATCATACCCCGCGAAGGGCTGCATCAGCGCACCGAGCGCCAAGTGCTTGTCGTAAAGACACGTTCTTTTATTTTCCATAAATATATATTATAAGGTTAAATTTCCAGTATTAAAGGATTTAAGACAATAGCTTTTCCATTCACCTTATCATCTTTCTCGCAGCAGCAGGTTTACGAGGTCGTCCTTGCCAAGGTTCATCACAACGTCATCCACCCGCTCAGGCAGAGCCGCCACAACCGCCTCACGTTCAAGCCTGACGCCGACAAGACGTTGCATCAGGGCGTCAACGTTGCCAGTAGCGAAGAAATCGCCGCAAAGACTCGCCCCCTTTATCACGCCTCCGCGCACTTCGAGGCGTGTCTCAACAGTGCCCACGCCCTCTATCCGGCGGCGCCTCGTCAGCGTATGGCGCGGGTCTTTACCGTAGATAAAGGCCGGCAAGGCATACGTATCACGCTCCACAGTCTCAATCGCGGCCACATCCCCGGCCGTTAACGCAAGTTCGCCGTCGCACAGTTCGCTGCGGGCGGCAGCCTTGAACTCATCGATGCCCATAGCCAGATAATCCTTAAGCAGCCCCACGCGCGCCCTTACGCTGGCCACTCCGCCGGCTGCCAGCTTCTCGGCGGGCGGCGTTATGGCGTGCGCCATATTCTCCATGTCGGTGTCATAGAGCATTGTGCCGTGAACGATGTCGCGCCCGCGCAGGCGGTAAAAGGCGTTGCCCGATACCTTACGGCCGTCCACCACAATGTCGTTGCGCCCCGTGGCGTCGGCTTTGACGCCCATGCGCCTTAGCATGAGCACCATCATCATAATGTAGCGGTTAAACGTGAAACCTACATTATCGCCGCCCGTAATGTATGAGAACATTACGTTGCCCATATCAGCATAGACGCATCCGCCGCCACTCTTGCGCCGGAACAGGCTGATGCCGTGCTCCCGGCAGTAGTCGGTGTCAACCTCGGCGGCTATAACTTGGTTACGCCCGAAGATCACTGACGGCCCCACCTGCCAGTAGAACAGACAGTCGTCGCCCGGCACGCAGCGTGCGACATATTCCTCCATCGCCAAGTAAAACGACACATTGCGTGCCCTGCCGTCATCGGGTAAAGTAACGTATAGCATACCGTTTTTCACGTTTTCGCCAGGCGCCGGCCTGTCAGAAAGGTTAACACCGCAGCTGCGCTGCGGCTTATCATACGTGCAAAGATATATATTTTAGTTGTAACCATAGCATAAAAAACGGAAATATTTTCACAAACCAACCTTACTGCCGGCAATAACGCGACCATCAGGAAATCCAAAGACGCTATTTCACGCAAGAAGGAAGAAAGGGCAAGATGTCGTCTGCAAGCCTTTCACATATTTGTTGATGCACTTGCGGTCCCAGTTAATGCCGTGCTTCACAATCTTTGCGGGGATGCCGGCAAGTATGACGTTAGGCTCATCGAACCGCTTGGTGACAATGCTGCCCCAGCCTATAATGCTATTGTCGGCTATGCTGACGTTCTTACCTATCTTTACGTCCTTGCCCACCCATACGTGGCGGCCTATCTCAATGCTCTCCGCATAGTTGACGGGACGGCCTTCAAGGTCGGTTATCATGTGCGCATCAGTACACCAGACATCCACACCCCAGCTCAACTGACTGTCGTCGCCGATGGTCACGCTTGAGTCGTTTTCTTGCAGGTAAAGCGTAACGCCGTTGATTACCACGCGGTCGCCTATCGCCACACGGCAACCGTCGGCCGTTCGCGATACTCCGGCGCCCAACCCCGGCAGCTGTCCGATTATGAGGCGCAGCCCCGTCATGCCCAATATCGAGGAGCAGCGAACGATGACGTTGCCCATGCTGACGCTGTTGCCGTCGCCCTTGACGATAAGCAGAAAACCTCCGCCCGTTAAAAGTTGCTCTGCGGCGTCAACCGAATCGAAGCGCATCAGCACACTGTTGCCGTCGCCGGTTATCGTGATGTCGGCCTGTTCGAGCATCCGGCAAATTCTCGCATCCGCCGTATCGAGACATGAAACTACCCCGTCGGGAAAGGCAAAAACGATACTGTTGTCTTGTCCTTGAATATTCATGACTTTTTGAATTTAAGTATATATAATTATAATAAGGTGATATATGCACGGCAAAGGTACTAAATGATGCCGTAAATCGTTTTGCTGCAAGGCTAAAACTTTCACAGTAAAAACACATTCAGATAAAGGCCACGCCGCAAAAGGACACATATTGCACTGCAAAAGGGCATCTTTTACAACACAAAAGGATACCTTTTGCAACACGAAAGGACATCTTTTGCACGACAACAGGCACCCTTTCGGTAACTCGCTGACAGTCAACGACGCACACACGTAGCGTCCGGTGACGGGCGGAAGCGCTGCGCACGGGCGCGATTTCATGGCTTACGCTGCGTTAATGTGCCGTTTCATGCGATAATTACACAAAAATTACGTAACTTTGCAAAAGCCTACCGACACACGCCCAAAAAGCTGCTGCCGGCGCGGCCACGGGCACGGCCATGCGCCTGTGCATAGAACACTATAAGGACTTAACCCAAACAACATCAAAAAATGAAAAGCGACCCTAAAGACTGTCTCTATTGCCAGAACAACGAGACACAGCACAACCTCATGATAGAGGTGGCAAAACTAAGTGTATCACGCCTGTTCATCTTCAAGGAACAGACTTACCACGGGCGTTGCCTCGTGGCCTACAACGATCACGTTGACGACCTGAACCAGCTGAGCGATGATGAGCGCAACGCCTTCATGAGCGACGTAGCCCGCGCAACAAGGGCGATGCAAAAGGCGTTCAACCCTGACAAGATAAACTACGGGGCTTATTCCGACACGCTGTCACACCTGCACTTCCACTTGGTGCCGAAATACGTGGGCGGCCCTGACTTCGGCGGCGTGTTCCGCATGAACCCGCAGGAGACTTATCTCACTGACGAGGAGTATGCAGAAATGGCCGAGAAGCTGAAGAAGGAAATCTTCGGGAATTAAGAGTTAAGAGTTAAGAATTAAGAAAAAAGAGATTAGTTGCCAAACAACAGTGCATTTTTTCTTAATTCTTAACTCTTAATTCTTAATTTCTAAAGTTCCCAACTTTTAACTCTTAATTTTAAATGAGAATTGACATCATAACCGTATTGCCCGAAATGCTCGAAGGCTTCGTGCACGAATCAATACTGGCGCGGGCTCAGAAGAAGGGTTTGGCGGAAATACACCTGCACAACCTGCGCGACTATTCAACGGACAAATGGCGGCGCGTTGACGACTATCCTTACGGCGGCTTCGCCGGAATGGTGATGCAGTGTGAGCCTATCGACCGTGCCATATCTGCACTAAAGGCCGAAAGGGACTATGACGAGGTGATATACACATCACCCGACGGCGAACAGTTTGACCAGCACGTGGCCAACGACCTGTCGCTAAAGGGCAACATCATCATACTGTGCGGTCACTACAAAGGCATTGACCAGCGCGTGCGCGACCACCTGATAACGCGCGAAATAAGCATCGGAGACTATGTGCTGACCGGCGGCGAACTGGCGGCGGCGGTGATGGCCGACGCCATAGTGAGGCTCGTGCCGGGCGTCATCAGCGATGACCAAAGTGCCTTGTCCGACTGCTTCCAAGACAATATGCTCTCGGCACCGATCTACACGCGCCCTGCCGAATATAAGGGATGGCGCGTGCCTGACATCCTGCTGAGCGGTAACGAGGCAAAAATTAAGGACTGGGAAATAGAACAAAGCTATGAACGCACGAAACGACTCAGGCCGGACCTTTTAAATAATGCATAATTCATAATGCATAATTATTGGGTTGTTTGATAATTCACAATTCATAATTGGGTTAGCGGATAATTCACAACTTAGTAGACTGCAAAAATATCTTGCAAGTTCGCAGCCAACCCAATTATGAATTATGCATTATGAATTAAATAAATAAATAAATTGATTAAGATTTTGCAATTCGGCAGGCTTGCATTATCTTTGCAACCGAATATGCGGTAAAAACAATAATAAGTAACAAGGTCGTGAGGCCAACCATAACCGCATAACCGTAAAACCATTATAACCTTAAAACCGTATAACCTTAAAAGATATGTTCAGTAAAGAAACGTATATTACACGACGGGCGGAATTAAAGAAACTCGTCAGAAGCGGAGTGGTGTTGCTATTCGGCAACAACGATTCGCCGGCCAATTACCCGGCCAACTGTTACTACCCGTTCCGCCAAGACTCTACATTCCTATATTACTTCGGCCTCAACCGCGACGGCCTCGTAGGAGTGATAGACATCGACGAAGGGACGGAAACATTGGTGGGCAACGACATCGACATAGAAGACATCGTATGGTTCGGCTCGGTTGACAGCGTTAGCGATATGGCGGCTAAAACAGGCGTGGCAGCCACAGCACCTATGAAGCAACTGCAAGCCATTTGTAACGAAGCCCTCAGACGCAACAGGCAAGTGCACTTCCTGCCACCGTACAGGCACGACACGATGATACAGATATTCGACTTACTCGGCATACACCCAAGCCAACAGAAAGAGGCAGCATCAATGGAGCTGATAAAAGCCGTGGTGAATATGCGCTCAAAGAAAGAGCCGCAGGAAATAGAGGAGATTGAAAAGGCGTGCGCCATAGGCTACAAAATGCACACCACGGCAATGCGGCTGACAAAGCCGGGGCTGACCGAGAAATTCATCGGGGGCCAAGTGGACGGCGTGGCAGCGTCATACGGCTCAAAAGTCAGTTTCGCTACCATCTTCACACAGCACGGCGAGATAATGCACGGCATTCCACGATGGGACGAGCTTGAGAGCGGACGCCTTGTGCTCTGCGATGCCGGAGCGGAAAACCGCAACAACTATTGCTCTGACAACACACGCACATATCCGGTAAACGGAAAGTTCACACAAAGGCAATTAGAAATCTACTCTATAGTGGAGGCCTGCCACGACTACGTGCTCGAAGTGGCCAAACCCAGAGTGAAATACAAGGACGTACACCTTGCCGTATGCCGGTTGATGACAGACAGGCTTAAGGAGCTGGGCTTGATGAAGGGCGACACTGACGAAGCCGTGACCGCCGGCGCACACGCGATGTTCCTGCCACACGGGCTTGGACACATGATGGGTATGGACGTGCACGATATGGAGGGCCTCGGCCAGGTGTACGTCGGCTTCGACGATGAGACAAGACCGTCAGAACAGTTCGGTACGAACGCTCTGCGCATGGGAAGAAAGCTTGAAGAAGGTTTCGTCGTAACCGACGAACCGGGTATTTACTTTATCCCCGACCTCATTGATGACTGGAAGGCCAAAGGGCTGCACAAGGACTTCATCAACTACGACTTGCTCGAAACTTACAAGGATTTCGGCGGCATACGCATTGAGGACGACCTGCTCGTCACCGCAGACGGTTGCCGCTTCCTCGGAGAGGAACGCATACCGTACCATCCGAAAGACGTAGAAGATTACATGGCAAACAATTAACCAAAACATAAAACCATAACAAAACAATGAAAAAATTATTTATCGCCTGCCTCTTGGCAGGACTGGCAACCGGCGCATACGCGCAAGACAAGAAGGAGGCTGCCGAAAAGAAAACACCGGTGTTCACAACCGTAAAGGAGAACAAAATCACAAGTATCAAGGACCAAAACCGCAGCGGCACCTGCTGGGCTTACTCAACATTGAGCTTCCTTGAAAGCGAAATTCTCAAAGCTACGGGTAAGACTTACAACCTGTGCGAGATGTTCATCGCCAACAAAGACTACATGGACCGCGCCATCGTAACCGTCAGGATGCACGGCGACAGCCAGTTCTCACAGGGTGGCAGCTTCTCTGACGTAGTGACAATAATGAAGAAATACGGCATCTGCCCCGAAGAAGCAATGCCCGCTCCCGGCACGCTCACTGGAGACTCATTGGCCGTATTCGACGAGTTTTTCGGTGTGATGGAGCCTTATGTTTACTCAATAGCAAAGAGCAAGGCAAAGAAAATATCACAACAGTGGCGTAAAGGATTGCAGGGAATACTCGACGCCTATCTCGGCGAGTGCCCCGAAAAGTTTGTTTACGAAGGCAAAGAGTACACCCCGAAATCATTTGCAGAAAGCCTCGGCATCAACCTTGACGACTATGTGTCGATAACGAGCTTCACTCACCATCCGTTCTACACACAGTTTGCAATCGAAGTGCAGGATAACTGGCGCTGGGCTCCGTCTTACAACGTGCCGATGGACGAAATGATGACTATCATCGACAACGCTATCAACGAAGGCTACACAATAGCTTGGGGCGGCGACGTTACTGAAGACGGCTTCACACGCCAAGGCCTCGGCATCGCTTACGACGTGAAGAAAGCGCGCAGCATGGCCGGAACGGACGCTGACAGGTGGTTCAAACTGTCTGCAACGGAAAAGAGGAGCAAGCTCGACTCTCTCGGCGTAGACGCTCCTGAAATAGTCCCGACACAAGAGATGAGGCAAGAAGCCTTCGACAACTGGGAAACAACAGACGACCACGGAATGCACCTCTACGGCATAGCCAAAGACAAAAACGGCAACCAATACTATATGGTTAAAAACTCTTGGGGCGAGTACGGTGACTACAAAGGCATCTGGTACATGAGCAAAAACTACGTGGCTTATAAGACTATGAACTTCATGGTTAACAAGAATGCCATACCCAAGGACATCCGTAAAAAACTTGGCATCTAATCTTTTATTAAGGTAATACATATTTTAGAAAAGGCATGGAAGTTAAAGCCAAATGCTTTGCCAATATATTTCAGCAAAGATTACGGCTCTAACGTCCATGCCTTCTTTAATTTTTACAACTTCGTAAAAATACATTATAAAACTTTTCGGCAACAAACTGCCGTTATATTGTTTTTTATTCGTAACTTTACACGCTTTTTATCCAAACACAGAAAGCAATTGAACAAGAAAAATAAAAAACAACATAATGCACTTCAAATGGAAATACGAACAACCGACATCAGAACAAATAAAGACGGCTGAAGAACTCGGAGTCAAAATAGGCATCAGCCCCGTCCTCGCAGAAATACTGCTACGGCGTGGCATCACAACCGAATCAGCCGCAAAGCGGTTCTTCCGTCCACAACTTAACGACCTCATCAACCCATTCCTAATGAAAGACATGGACGTGGCAGTTGACAGACTTAACGACGCTATGGGACGCAAAGAACGCATAATGGTGTACGGAGATTATGACGTTGACGGGTGCACGGCAGTAGCACTTGTCTATAAGTTTTTGCAACAATTTTATTCAAACATCGACTATTACATCCCCAACCGCTACGACGAAGGCTACGGCGTAAGCCATAAAGGAATAGAATATGCCGTGCAAACGGGCGTGAAACTAATCATCGTTCTTGACTGCGGCATCAAAGCCCACGAAGAAATAAAACAAGCAAAGAACCTGGGGATTGACTTTATCATTTGCGACCACCACGTACCGGACGAAACATTACCACCAGCCGTAGCAACGCTTAATCCCAAACGCAGCGACGACACTTATCCATTTAAACACCTGTGTGGATGTGGCGTTGGCTTTAAATTCATGCAAGCCTTTGCTAAAAACAACGGCATACCGTTCTCACGGCTAATTCCCCTGCTCGATCTTTGCGCTGTAAGCATCGCTGCCGATATAGTTCCTGTTGTGGAAGAGAACCGCATCTTAGCATATCACGGCATGAAGCAGCTTAACCAAAATCCCAACATCGGTCTGAAAGCGATAATCGACATCTGCGGGTTGAGCGGGCGAACGCTGACCATGAGTGACATTGTATTCAAGATAGGACCGCGCATCAACGCATCAGGAAGAATGGAAAACGGCCGTGAAAGCGTTGATTTGCTCGTTGAGAAAGACCTTGGCAACGCACTGAAAAGAGCGAAACACATCAACGAATACAACGAGCAACGCAAAGACATTGACAAACAAATGACCGAAGAGGCCAACCAAATCATATCAAGAATAGAAAGCCAAAAGCGCCATTCAAGCATTGTCTTATATGATGAAAACTGGAAAAAAGGCGTTATCGGCATCGTTGCCTCACGGTTGACAGAAATATATTTCCGACCCACCATAGTATTGACACGAGACAACGATCTCGCCACCGGTTCGGCGCGGAGCGTCACAGGATTCGACGTTTATTCTGCAATAAAGAGTTGCAGGGATATGCTGATAAACTTCGGAGGACACACTTACGCCGCCGGCCTCACTCTGAAATGGGATGACGTACCCGAATTTAGGCGCAGGTTTCAAAAATATGTTGACGAACACATACAACAGGAACAGATGGAAGCAACGCTTGACATCGACGCCGTGGTTGACTTCAAGGACATAACACGCAAACTGCATTCAGACCTAAAGAAGTTCGGTCCGTTCGGTCCGATGAATCCCAAGCCGCTTTTCTGTACAACAGACGTTTATGACTTCGGCACAAGCAAAGTGGTAGGCAGGGAACAAGAACACATCAAACTCGAACTTGTTGACTCCAAATCGAACAATGTAATGAATGGTATTGCTTTCGGACAAAGCGGTTCCGCACGTTACATTAAATCAAAACGCAGCTTTGACATCGCCTATACCATAGAAGACAACGTATTCAAACACAACGGTATCCAGCTGCAAATAGAAGACATCAGGCCGTCAATTGGTGAAGAGTAAACTTTACATAATTAAAAGTCAGGAATTAAGAATTAAGAAAATATGTGCCATATTTGGATACGCAAATAAAGGCGTCTTTCTTAATTCTTAATTTTTAGTTATTATGGATAAATACCAACAAATCCTAAAGGCTTATTGGGGATACGACGATTTTCGCGGTATACAGCGTGAAATAATCGAAAGCATCTGCGCCAAACGCGACACACTCGGACTTATGCCGACCGGCGGAGGCAAGTCTGTCACGTTCCAAGTGCCGGCATTGTCGATGAGTGGCGTATGCCTTGTGATAACACCGCTCATCGCCTTGATGAAAGACCAGGTTGACCATCTGCGCCAACGCGGGATAAAAGCGGCAGCGATATATTCCGGTATGATGCACGCCGACGTAATAACAACACTCGAAAACGCTATATTCGGAGGTGTGAAAATACTGTATGTTTCGCCAGAAAGACTATCATCTGAATTGTTCCGGAAGAAACTCAGCCACATGGATGTAAGTTTCATAACCGTTGACGAGGCGCACTGCATCAGTCAATGGGGATACGATTTCCGGCCTTCATACTTAAAAATAAGCGACATCAGAAGCATAAAACCCGATGCTCCGATACTCGCCCTCACGGCGACTGCCACTCCCCGCGTTGTAGACGACATTCAAGACCGTCTCGGTTTCAAACAGAAAAACGTATTCCGGATGAGCTTCGAGCGCTCCAACCTTGCCTATATTGTGATGAAAAACAGCGACAAACTGCACACCACACTAAGGCTACTCGACGAGGTTGACGGCCCGGCGATAATATATGTAAGAAGCCGGAAGCGCACGAAAGAAACTGCCAAAGCACTCTGCGACAGCGGAATAAAGGCTACATTCTATAACGCCGGACTTGAAAGTTCTGTCAGGGACGCGCGACAAAAGGACTGGCAGGAGGACCGTGTGCGCGTGATGGTAGCGACAAATGCATTCGGCATGGGTATCGACAAGGCCGACGTAAGGCAAGTGATACACTTGGACAGTCCGGACTCGCCTGAAGCCTACTTCCAAGAGGCGGGGCGCGCAGGGCGCGATGGATTGCCGTCACGCGCCGTATTACTGTACGACGGAAATGACAGGGCTAAACTTATACGGAGGGTTAGCGAGACATTCCCCGACAAAGACTTCATCAGGACGGTTTACGAACACCTCGCTTACTTTTACCAAATAGCGATGGGCAGCGGTGCGGGATGCAGGTTTGAGTTCAACATCGACAAATTCTGCCTTTATTTCCGTCATTTCCCAATACAAGTAAATTCCGCCCTAAACATTCTGGCACGCGCCGGATACATCGACTACGAAAATGAACGCGACAATATGTCGCAACTGACGATGCTTCTCGGACGCGATGACCTGTATATGCTCAATAGCCTGAATGACGACGAGAGCAACGTTGTCACCGCACTGCTGCGTAACTACGGCGGGCTGTTTTCCGACTATTGCTACATCGACGAGAGCCTTATCGCCATGCAAACGGGCATAAAACGCGAGGCTGTCTACGACGTGTTGAAAAAACTGAGCATGAAACGCATACTGCATTTCATACCAAGAAAGATGATACCACACATCCGCTACGCCCAGAGAAGGGAAGAAGCCGACCGCCTAATATTCAGCCGTGAGGTCTACGACGACCGCAAACAGGAATATATGGAAAGGATTAACGCCATGATAAACTACGCCGAAAACGACGACGTTTGCCGCAGCCGACAGCTCTTGCGGTATTTCGGTGAGAAGCGTTCAACTGATTGCGGCGTCTGCGATGTCTGCAAAAGCCATAGTAAGAGCGGCACCGGCGAAGCCGCCATAGCAGCGGCAAAGGAGGCCATAGCGACAATACTAAACGACGGAGGGCGTCACCCAATAACAGAGATAATGAACATCAAACAAGACTTGAACGCCGTAAAAGAGGCTCTTGAGTTCATGATCAGCGAAGAACAAGTTATCGTCCGAGACGGCATGATAACATCAGCCCCGGCAAATCATTAAGATTTACCAGGGCTTTTTTATTTGGAGTTAAGGAGTTGTGTAGTTAAGGAGTTAAGACATTAGTTTCTTCTTTTAGAAGTTAAAGCCAATAGCCTTGCAGGTAACTTCACAGCACCTCCCATCGGGGAGGTCGGGAGGGGGCTATTTACTTTGCCGTAGAAGGCACTCCGGCGCGTCCGCCGATATGACAATTGCGCATCTCCACGCCTACGGTGTTATCAAAGCTGACGGCGTTCTTGGCCTCGCCTATCTCCACATTGCTGAACATCACGTTGCGGATAGGTTCCGCCCCGGTACCTTGCAGCACGAGCCCGGCCGCCGTAGCCTTGCGGCAGCGCAGGCCGTCAACGAAGATGTCGCCCACGCGGGTGAACTTGTCGTTGTCAAGCCCTTCGCCGGCATACATACTGGTGGCGTAAAATAGGTCCTCCACCTCGTCAAACTCGCAATTCTTCACATACAGGTTGGTGACAAAGCCGCCGCGGTCGGGATTTGTCTTGATGTATATACCGCGCTTGCAATAGCCCCCGAAAGTGCAGTTTTCCACAAACACGTTGCGCACTCCGGCCGACATCTCGCTGCCTATCACAACGGCATGAAGTCCCTTAAAGCGGCAGTTCCTTATCACGATGTTCTCCGACGGCGTGCCGTGCGTCCACCCGTCATTGTCGCGCCCGCTCTTTATCGCCACGTTGTCGTCGCCGTTGTTAAACTCGATGTCTTCTATCAACACGTTACGCGAACATTCGGGGTCGATGCCGTCGTTGTTGACGAGCTTTGCGTCATAACGCAAACCGCGGCACACGATGTTTTCGCTCTTCAACAGATGGATGCACCAGAACGGCGAATTGGTGATGAACACGCCTTGCAAAGTGACGTTCTTACAGTCGTAAAACTGTATCATCTGCGGGCGCAACCACCATCCTTCGCCAAACTTGCGTTCAGCCACGGGCACTCCCTTATGGTTCATCTCGCGGCTGCGTGCCTGGCCGGGCTTCTGCTCCGACTTCCATGTTGAGAACGTCGTCGAGGCGTTGCCGTCTATTGTCCCCTGCCCTATTATCGACACGTCATGCAGCCCGCGCCCATAAATAAACGGACTGTAATTGCTGAGGAACGTTCCTTCCCAGCTCGTTTCCACCATCGGCAGGTAAAATTCAGGCTCCGGCGAGAATTTTATCGTAGCGCCCTTCCGTATGTCAAGACACACATTGCTTACGAAATGTATCGGCCCTTTGACAAGATACGTACCTTCAGGCACTATTATACGCGCACCGCCACGTTGGGCAGCAACCTTCATGGCACGGTCGAAAGCACGCTTGCAGTCCTTCACACCGTCACCCTTCGCTCCGAAATCAGTCACTAAAATGCTGTCACCGGGTATGGCCGCGCCGGTTATCAAAGCGAGCACCGAGTCGCGCCTGGCCACTCTCTCTTGCTCAAACGCCGCCATATCAGTAGCCGGGAACAACGGTACAGAGCAGATAATAGCAAACAAAGTTATAAGGATACTTTTCATGGAAAACCTATTTTTAATTAAGAGTTAAGAATTAAGAGTTAAGAAAAAATGCTTTGCCAATTAAGCAACAAAGGTATTTTTCTTAACTCTTAATTCTTAACTCTTAATTCTTCTTAGCAGACCTTTTCCAGTTTCTTCATTATAGAGAAAATAAACAGGAACGAGATGATGCAAAGCACTACGAGCACACCCCATACCACCTCAAGCGGTGCGTTGCCCCACAGGAAACCGGGGATGGAAACAAGCATATTGCCCACGGCCGTGGCCACAAACCAGCCTCCCATCATCAAGCCCTTGTATTTCGGAGGAGCTACTTTTGACACAAACGAGATGCCCATCGGCGAGAGCAACAGCTCACCGAAGGTAAGGACAAGATAAGTAGACACAAGCCAGTTAGGTGAAACGTCGGCCATATGCAGCGGCTGGCCGTCAGCGGCAAACTCCGGTGCGGGCAGCCCCATAGAGCCTATCATCATTATAACATATCCGCAACCTGCGACCAACATTCCGAGACCTATCTTGCGCGGAGCAGACGGCTCTTTACCCTTGCTTGCCAACCGGCTGAAGATTGCCATCGAAACAGGTGTCAACAGGACTACGAAGCATGGATTGAACTGCTGGAACAGCGGTGCCGTAACGTCGATGCCTTCGGGCGAAAGGTTGATATACTTAACCACGAGCACGGCCGCAGCCAACACAATCACGATGGCCGAAATAGCCTTGCCTTTGCCTGTCTTTGACTGGAACAGCGAGAACAAGGCGTAAACTATGAATATCAGGCACACGAAGTTAGTAACGTCAAACAGCATACTTTCAAGCCCCGTGCTGTGTTGAGCGGTATAGTCGCGGGCGAAATATGTCAGCGTAAGTCCGTTCTGGTGGAACGCCATCCAGAAGAATATCACGACGGCGAACACCAAGCAGAGGGCCACAACGCGGTCCTTGGTCTCCTTCGGCGAAAGCTCCGGTTCGGTATGTCCGGCCACCGCAGCCTCGGTCTTGCTGTTGTAATCGGCGTGCTTGAACGTGTTTTTAAAACCGTAATAAATCGCTATCGACAGCACAAGCGAGATGCAGGCCACGCCGAAAGCGTAGTGATAGGCGTCGGCATCCGATGCTCCGAGCGACGTTTTGGCAAAGTCGATAATCTTAACGGCTGCCGTAGGCGCGAACAATGCACCGATGTTGATGGCCATATAGAAGATTGAGAACGCCGAGTCGCGCTTCGACTGCAACGCCGGGTCGTCATAAAGATTGCCCACCATCACCTGCAGATTACCCTTGAAGAGGCTCGTGCCCACACATACGAGCACCAGCGCGGCGAACATCAGCACCATACCGAGCATACCGGCACCGGCAGGAATGGCCAGCAACAGATAGCCGAGGAACATCACGATGATGCCCCACGTGACACATTTGCCGTAACCTACCTTGTCGGCGATTGCACCGCCCACGAGCGGAAGGAAGTAAACGAACGCCAAGAAACCCGAATAAACGGCACCAGCCGCACCGGCAGACCATCCGAAATTGGCCTGGAGGAACAGCACGAAAACGGCAAGCATCGTGTAATATCCGAAACGCTCGCCAGTGTTGGCCAAAGCCAACGCATACAAACCTTTTGGTTGTCCTTCAAACATAGTATTATTTTTTAATTATTCATTGATATTTCATAAGCCCCAACGTGTGGTGGAACAATTACACGGGCAACCGGTTAACAAGTCGCCGCAGTGGTTTTTCCGATTTGCAAAGATATAACAAAAAATTGATTACACAAATTAAACATATACTTTTAATATATGTATCTGCTAAAAATAATCTGGAGTCAAAGAAGTTAACGCCAGCTGCGCGGGATGAGAAGTTAAAGACAAATGCCTTGCTCCGGCAAGGCATTAAAAGGACTGACAGGGCAGTTTGCCAATATCATAAAAATAAAAAACTGACTTTCATCCTCCTCATGACTTTAAATTTTGATATACCCATAAAGCGTTGATAATCAAAGCATTATCATTACGCCGGTCAAAGGATACCTTTCGCGTTGCAAAAGGTGCCCTTTGGGAATATAAAAGGCCGTGTTTTGTCATGCAAAACACGGCCTTTCACAAACTATAAAATATGATACGGTTATTCATGTACGTACAAGTCCCATCCGAGGTAATTGTCAACAGCCTCGCGGAGGATGTCAACAACGTCGGTGCGAACCATCGCGACGTGGTGCTCAAAGCCGTTCTTGCAGATAAACTTCATCAGCTTCTGCAAGTTGTCAACCTGCGTAACGGCGATGCAACCGTCCATTCCGTACGGGTCGTTGGTGAGCTTGCCCTTGCCGAGATAGCTCTTTATGCAGCCGAGGTTGTCGTCTGTTGAAATGCGGAAATATGTAAATTCACCCTCTGTGCATTTGCCGTAAACGGCACCGAAGGTGTTAACCTTGCCGAGAGTGCGGCCGAGAACGCCGAGCGGACCGAGCTTGAGGTCGTTATTGACAAAGCTCTTCGGAGCGTTGCCGCAGTGTGTGCAGACGCACTTGTTGCGGTCTTCTGCGAAGTTGTTGTTCCAGTCGAGCAGCGTAGAAGGCCGGCCGGCGGCAAGGCTGAGGGCGTACATCGACACGGCTCCGGCCACATCGGTCTCGCAAGCGCAGGGTATCAGCTTCTCGCCGAGCATACTCATCGTCACGCAGGCGGCGCAGCCGTAGTTCTGCTCCAGCGAATCCCAGCACTGTATGGCCGTGGCGTCCACCTCATTGGCTTCAATCCACTGCTCTACGGCCAAGCCGAATTTCGCTTGCAAGGCCAGCTTCTCTTGATAAGCCTCAGGCACCTTGGCATAGTGGCTTATCTCCTCCATCTTGGCCTTCAGCTCTGCGGCGTCGTTGTCAATCTTGCGTGCGTTGAAAATAATCTCGCTCATATCTACCGGCACTACGGTGATGCCCGTGGCCTGGAGCAGTTTCTCGCTGTAACGGCAAGTGTTGAAACCGAGGGGGCGTGTGCCTATTTGACCGATGCGGGCGTGTGTCAGCTTACGCACCACGCGGCAGATGGCGGCGAACTTGTCGATGTCTTTCATCAGCAAGTCGCTGTGGATTGAATATGTATGGTATGTCGTGTCGGTGAACGGTATGCCGTACTGATAAAGGTTATTGCACACCGAAATCTTGCCACAGAAAGCATCACGGCGACTATCGAGATCTACCTTGTCGTTCTGGTCGTCACAGGCCTGCACCAACACTGGCACGTGCAGTTCGGCGCGTGATATGGCGTTGATGATGCCAACCTCAAAACCAAAGTTTGGAAGCGACACGATTATTCCGTCAATCTCATCGCGGTTGGCACGGAACAGGGCAGCACACTTCTTGCCGTCCTCCACGGTTTCCATCGAGCCCCCGGTCGGAGTGTCCTGCTCGTCGAGTATCACATAGCCGTATCCGGCCTTTTCCAATTCTTCAAGAAGCGTCTTGCGCACGTCAACTGCCAACTCTGAGTTGAAGTAAGCGCGTGTGCCGATAATCAGGCCGAAAGTCTCTTTTCCGGCTTTTGCTTGTCTTTTCATAGGTCTTTAAGTTTTATTCTTGTTCACACTTCATGAATTAAGAATTAAGAAAAATACCTTTGTTGCTTAATTGGCAAAGCATATTTTCTTAACTCTTAATTATTAACTCTTAATTATTCATAACTCTTAATTTCTAATTCCTGCTTCCCAACACGGTTTTCACGGCCGCCGTCCAACCTTCATATAGACGCTCGCGCTCGCCGTCGGCCATATGCGGGAACACGCGGTTGTCGGTAGTCCGCAACGCGGCAACTTCCTCAAGACTGCCCCATACACCGCGAGCCAGGCCGTTCATAACCATCGCACCCATAGCCGAAGCCTCCTCTACGTCGGAACGGTTGATACAGGCGTTGAGCATATCTGCCTGGAACTGCATGAGAAACTGGTTCTTCGTGGGGCCTCCGTCAACGCGCAGTTCCTTCAGGGCGATGCCCGCATGCTGCGTCATCAGGTCTACGAGGTCTTTTATCTGGTAGGCAATGGCCTCAAGCGCGGCGCGGCAAACATGGCCTTTCTCCGTCGCAAGGGTCATGCCGCACAGCATAGCTTTGGCCTGTGAGTTCCACCACGGCGCGCCAAGTCCGGCAAACGCCGGCACAAGGTACACTCCGCCGTTGTCGCGGACGCCAAGGGCGAACTTCTCAATCTCCGCCGGACTCTTTATCAGTTGCAGCTTGTCGGTCATCCACTGGATTGTCGCGCCGGTGCAATGTATGTTACCCTCAAATGCGTAAAACACCTTGCCGCAAGCGGCGAAGCCCACCGAAGTAACCAATCCTTCAGGTGCTGTCATTGATTTGTCGCCGATATTCACCATCACAGACGACCCGGTGCCGTAAGTAGCCTTGCCCATGCCGGCCTCAAAGCACATCTGACCGGCCAACGCCCCGTGTGAATCGCCCAGCACTCCGGCGATGGTTATCGGTCCGGGGAATACTCCATCAACCGTTGTTTCACCGAACACGGAGTCGCACGGCAACGGCTCAGCCATCATGTTGCGCGGAATGGTAAACAGGTCGAGCAGGTCTTTGTCCCAGTCGAGCGTGTGTATGTTGAACAGCAGGGTGCGCGAAGCGTTGGTGTAATCGGTTACGAAACGGCGGCCTCCTGTCAGTTTCCATATCAACCAGGTGTCAATCGTACCCATCATAAGCTCGCCCTTCTCGGCCGCACGGCGCGCACCGTCTACGTTGTCAAGTATCCACTTCACGCCGCTTGCGGCAAAATACGGGTCGATAATCAGTCCGCTGCGCTCACGGATAAAATCAGTCATGCCGCGGTTCCTGAGGTCTTCGCATATCTGCGCCCCCCTCTGACACTGCCAAACAACTGCGTGGTAAACCGGTTTGCCTGTAAAGCGGTTCCACACAACGACTGTTTCCCTCTGGTTTGTTATCGCAAGCGTGTACGTTATATCATCGCCATTGGTTGCTTCGACCACCTCACGCACGGCCTCAACCATGTTGCGGTAAATCTCCTCAGCGTCATGCTCCACCCATCCGGGTTTCGGATAATACTGCTTATGGGGCACATTCTTGCGGCACACGAGCTGACATTGCTCGTTAAAGACAACCGCTTTCGTGGCCGACGTGCTTTGGTCTATGGATATTATGTAATTCATTTCAAGTTGGCATTTGAGTTAAAAATTAAGAGTTAAGAGTTAAGAAAATATGCTTTTAACGGATATTTACCAGCAAAGCCATTTTTCTTAATTCTTAACTCTTAATTCTTATTTATTCAACATTTCCTTCGCCGTAGCATAAATGCCTTCGGCGTCAAGCTTGTAATGGTGGAATATCTCAAGCGGAGTGCCGTGAACGGCGTTCTCGTCGGGGATTCCGAGTATGCGCATAGGCACGGGGCAGGATTGCGCCACGGTCTCGGCCACTATACCGCCGAGACCTCCGTACATACTGTGTTCCTCCACGGTGAGTATGCGTCCGGTCTCACGGGCAGCGCGGACGATAGCCTCCGTATCGGCAGGCTTCAGCGTGTGCATATCTATGACGCGGGCGCCCACGCCCTCGGCGGCAAGCATCTTGCCGGCCTCAAGTGCGTGGAAGACGGTCTCGCCACAGGCGATTATTGTCAGGTCGCGTCCGTCTTGCAACTGTATCGACTTGCCTATCTCGTAGTCGAAGTCGTCATTCTCGTAAACGTCGGGCACGGCATTACGGCCAACACGCACGTAAACGGGATGAGGATAGTCAACAAGACGGTCTACGAGCTTGCGCGTCTGGCGTGCATCACAGGGCAAAACCACCTGCATACCGGGGAACGTGCGCAGCACGGCGATGTCGTGCAGACTGTGGTGGGTTGCTCCGAGGGCACCGTAAGCCACTCCTCCGCTGACGCCGAAAATCTTGACCGGCTGACCTGAATACGCCACGTCTACCTTCACCTGCTCCAAACTGCGGGCCACGTAGAAGCACGCCGGACCGCAGACAAACACCTTCTTGCCGCACGAGGCCAAACCGGCGGATATGCCCACGGCGTCTTGTTCGGCAATGCCACACTCAACAAACTGCTCCGGCAGCTCCTTGGCGAAGTCTGTCAACGTCACGGAACCGCGGGCGTCAGTAGTCACCGCTACGATATTTTTGTCTTTCCTGCCAAGCTCCAAAAGCCTGTCTGTGAAGCTCTTACGGCAGTTTACGCTTTTTATTTCGTATTTCATAAGTCTTTCTATATTTGAATAAAACAGCCCTACCCTTCATCCCCATACAGAGAGGGAGTTGGTTTGCCCGTATTATAATATGTTTATAATCATTGATAATTTGCAAAAGGCATTTCAGGCTCCTCATACTGTGGAGCCTGAAGGGGCTTCTTAACTTATTTCAGTTCCTCTATTCTCTTTGTTATCTCGGCTATGGCTTGGTTATATTGCTCCTCAGTGGGCACTCCGTGATGCCATTTCAAAACATTCTCCATGTAAGACACGTGGAAGCCCTTTGTCGTGTGCAGCACCACCATGTGAGGCTTGCCGTTTGTGTAGTCGATGTTTTCAAGGCAGTTGACTATTGCACCGATGTCGTTTCCGTCAACGTCGTGCACGTCCCAGCCGAACGCGCGCCAGCGTTCGTCAATCGATTCGAGCTTCATCACATTCTCTGTAGTGTCGCTTATCTGCAATCCGTTGCGGTCGATGAAGGCCACGATGTTGTCCAGCTTATAGTTGCTGCCGGCCATAGCCGCCTCGTAAATGGAGCCTTCGCCCTGCTCGCCGTCACCCATAAGCACGTAAGTCTTGTATGCCTTGCCGTCCATTTTGGCCGCAATGGCGCAACCCACACCAATCGAGAGGCCGTGGCCGAGGGCGCCGCTGTTGAACTCTATGCCGGGAACTTCCACCGTGGGATGGCCGGCAAGGGGCGAAAGATAATCACCGTAAGTGTCAACCAGCTCTTTCGTTATGAAGCCCTTGGCCTCAAGCACACAGTAGAGAGCCTCAACGCAGTGGCCCTTGCTCATGACGAAACGGTCGCGCCCTTCCATTTTCGGATTCTTAGGATTCACGTTCATCACGCGCAGGTAAAGTGCCGTAAGCACGTTCAGCGACGACAGGTCACCGCCGATATGACCGGCCTTGGCCTTGTAGACCACCTCAAGCAATCGTTTCCTGATTTCCTCGCTCCGCAATGTAAGCTCGGCGATGCTCATTTTGTTGTCCATATACGTAAGTTAGTAATCGATTAATTAATGTGTCAATGTTCTTCTTGTCTTAAGGCAAATGCTCTCTCCGCCGCCATTTTCACGTCCGAAAGGCGGACGGGGACGGCGTAACGAAGTCGAGAGCAAATATACAAATTATTTTCTGAAACAAAAAGCGAAATCACAAAAAACAGGGGCTAATGGCACAAAACCAAGCATTTTATGGCAGCGAATGAGGCGGGCGGCACATTGCCCGACGTAACAAAATGACGGCTATCACGGCCTATGCCATTACAAAACGTCAGACTGTAAAACTCCGGGAAAATCATCAAAACAGAAAAACAAGAAGCCTGTAGACACTGCCGTAACCGGCAAAAACGGCTGATGACAACATAAATTTTAACAAAATGTCAACAAAACAACCTCAAAACACGGGTCTAAAACAAGTTTTCATGCCTGCCGTTTGCCACCTCCGACAATGCGATAAGTGCCCTTTTGCGCCCTAAAAGGACACTTATCGTCCGAAAGGGGACCGCAAAAGTTGCACAACAGAGTCACGACAGAGCGTAACTTTCTGATTTTATTTCAGTTACACTTGCACGCTTCTGATTGCGATATTTTCGCCCGAAACATTTTATTTTGGGAAAATGGCAAGAATAAAGCATCAGGCAAAATCAATGTGTAAGCAAAAACGCTGTTACAAAAACACGGCGAACAACAGTGCCCCGGCATCAATTACGCAAGGCTGAAAACAACGGGAATAGGTGGGAACACCTGTGAGACACCTCACCTTATAATATATAGAAGCGACTGTAAGTCAGTTGTCCTCGACAAATTTGTCAAGGTAAGCAAGTCCCTTCTCTGTGCAGCAGCCCCGCAGAAAGACTATTATGAACGTGTGGAAAATATCGTTCAACTTATATTTCTCATACATCCGCGTGCGCATGACGTGGTTCATCGCAGCGTCGCCCATCATGTTTATGATGTCATAATTAATATCCCTGCGGAAAAATCCGTGCTCTATGCCCTTGCGCACAAACTCCTGCGAGCGGGCCGTCTGCCGCGCATTGTTGGTACGGAAAAACCGCACGATGCGCTCGTACTTGTCCATCTCTGTGAAGAAAAGCGGATTGATAGAGCCTAAATCCTTCAGCCTCAACTTTATGAAATACGCCACAACAGCCATCTCGTTCTCAGCTGTCATGGCGTAATCGGTGAGCTTGCGCATCAACATCTCGTTCTCATTCCTGACACATTCGTAAAGCAAGTCCTCCTTGTTGCTGTAAATCTCGTATAAAGTGCGCTTCGATATGGCCATCTCCGTGGCGATGTCGTCCATACGCACAGCCTTGATGCCCCTCTTCTTGAAGAACATCATTGCCGTGTCGAGTATCCTTTGCCGCAAGCTCTCACGGTAGGCGGTCATATTGTTGGTTTTACGCATTGGTTTAATTTTTATTTGCAAAGTTAATAATTTATTTCCGAAAAAACTATTCACCTTCATTTATTTTTCTTACATTTGCAAGAGATTTTAACGCAAAAGAGAAGGTAAAAAGGTGATTTTGATTATAAAAAAACAGAAAACTGCCTGAAAACGTAGAAAAAAGGCACATCTTTTCATGACGGCACGACAGCCGCCAGTCCTTATCAAATGCTATTTTCTAAACAACATCAATATGGTAAACATCACGAAAGAAGCCGCCCTCGAATACCACAAGAGCGGCAAACCTGGCAAAATCGAAGTAAAGCCCACAAAGCCTTACAGTACACAAACCGACCTGAGCCTCGCCTACTCGCCAGGCGTGGCGTTCCCTTGCCTTGAGATACAGAAGACCCCCAACGACGTCTACAAGTACACCGACAAGGGCAACTTGGTGGCTGTGATAAGCAACGGCACCGCCGTGCTCGGCCTCGGAGACATCGGAGCGATGAGCGGCAAGCCTGTAATGGAGGGCAAAGGCCTGCTGTTCAAAATCTATGGCGGCATCGACGTGTTCGACATAGAAGTTGACGAGAAAGACCCGGAGAAGTTTTGCGAGGCAGTGGAGAAAATCGCGCCCACTTTCGGAGGCATCAACCTTGAGGACATCAAGGCTCCTGAATGCTTCTACATTGAGGAAAGACTGAAACGCACCCTCGACATACCGGTGATGCACGACGACCAACACGGCACGGCGATAATATCGGCCGCCGGACTGAAAAACGCCCTTGAAGTGGCCGGAAAGAACATCGGAGACATAAAAATAGTAGTAAACGGCGCAGGAGCGGCCGCCATCTCGTGCACGAAACTGTACATCGCACTCGGCGCAAAGAAAGAGAACATCGTGATGCTCGACTCGAAAGGCGTGATAACCACCGACCGTGAGAAGCTGACGGAGCAGAAAAAGCTCTTTGCCACAGACCGGCGCGACATACACACGCTGGCCGATGCCGTGAAAGGCGCAGACGTGTTCGTAGGCTTGTCGAAAGGAAATGTGCTGACACAAGACATGGTTCGCTCGATGGCTGACAAGCCGATAGTCTTCGCACTGGCCAATCCCGTGCCCGAAATATCTTACGAAGACGCTATGGCTAGCCGTCCCGACGTGCTCATGAGCACGGGCCGCTCTGACTATCCCAACCAGATTAACAACGTGATAGGCTTCCCCTACATCTTCCGAGGCGCGCTCGATGTGCACGCAAAAGCCATCAACGAGGAAATGAAAATGGCCGCAGTGCACGCCATTGCCGACTTGGCCAAGCAACCTGTGCCCGACGTTGTGAACGACGCTTATCAGGTAAACAACCTCACCTTCGGCCCGTCGTACTTCATACCTAAACCCGTTGACCCACGCCTCATAACCGAAGTGTCCGCCGCAGTAGCCAAGGCCGCCATTGAGAGCGGCGTGGCACGCGCTACAATAACCGACTGGGAGGCCTACAAGAACCATCTGCGCGAGATGCTCGGACAGGAAAGCAAGCTGACTCAGAAGCTCTATGACACGGCCCGCAAGCACCCACAGCGCGTAGTCTTTGCCGAAGGCATACACCCGACGATGCTCAAAGCCGCCGTGCAAGCCAAGAACGAAGGCATCTGCCAGCCGATACTTCTCGGCAACGACGAACGCATAGAGAAGCTGGCCAAGGAGCTTGACCTCAGTCTCGAAGGAATAGAAATCGTCAACCTGCGCCACGACCGCGAGAACGACCGCCGCGAACGTTACGCCAGAATACTGTCCGACAAACGACAACGCCAGGGCTACACATTCCAGGAAGCCAACGACAAGATGTTCGAGCGCAACTATTTCGGCATGATGATGGTGGAGACCGGAGACGCGGACGCCTTCATAACGGGCCTTTACACGAAATATTCAAACACGATAAAGGTGGCCAAGGAGGTTATAGGCATACAGCCGGAATACAAAAACTTCGGCACAATGCACATCCTGAACACCAAGAACGGCGTGCTCTACATCGCCGACACGCTCATCAACAGGCATCCTGACAAGGATGTGCTCGTTGACATAGCGCGGCTCTCGGCCATGACAGTACGCTTCTTCAACGACGAGCCCAACATCGCGATGATAAGCTACTCTAACTTCGGCACGGACGATGCGGGCAGCCCGGCACAGGTGCACGCCGCAGTAGAAGAGATGCAGCAGCGTTACCCCGACCTCGCAATCGACGGCGAAATGCAGGTGAACTTCGCACTTGACAACAAGCTGCGCGACACCAAGTATCCGTTCACCCGTCTGAAAGGAAAAGAGGTTAACACGCTCGTATTCCCCAACCTGTCGAGCGCAAACAACGCTTACAAGCTGTTGCAGGCTATCGACACCGATGCCGAAATAATCGGCCCGATACAGATGGGGCTTAACAAACCGATACACTTCACCGACTTTGAGTGCTCCGTGCGCGACGTGGTGAACATCACGGCGGTAGCGGTAATCGACGCTTACGTTCAGAAAATCAAGGACAAAATAAACAAGTAAAGACACTATTTTTACCAACGGTGCAAAGCCTTGGTTTTCAAGGCCTTACCAAAGGGCACATTTTGCATTGCGAAATGTGCCCTTTTACCTTACAAAAGGGCACTAATGGCAGGGCGAAAGGTGCCATATTGCAACACAAACGGAAAAAGGCTGTCATACAACAGACTAAAAAGGTGATAAAAAAGATGTATTTACGTGTAACAAAACGGCAAAATCTTACGTCTTGATAATAAAGAAACGCCACAACAATAACGCAAAACGACAATGAAAAAGGTTTTGACATTCATAATTTCCACGGCCCTCTGCCTGTCTGTCTCCGCCAAGACGAGCAATGAAGTGATGCGCGACATACGCCACAACAACAAGACAATAACCATCAGATTCAACAAACTGACATTGGCGATGATACCCGACTTGCATGACGACCTATGGAGACCGGCTCTGCGCCACATACACAGCGGCACCATAATCGTAATTGAATGCGAGGACGGCAACGCAGGAAAATCGATACAAAAAAGCATCTGCGAACTAGATCCTGACACCTACCAGACACTGACAAGCGTCACCGACGATGACGAAACTGTGCAACTGATAGGCAAAATACGAAACGATACGGTGAAAGAGCTGCTCATCGTGGTAACCGACGGTGGCGACGCCACACTGATACGGCTCAAGGGAAACTTTACAAAGAGCGACATCCAAAATATAATAGACTACAAAGAAACAACTTAACTCACAAAACAGCGACACAATGAAAAAGATTTTGACACTGCTCGTGACTGCGATGTTCTGTCTGACGGGCACAGCCAAGACGGCTGAAGAAGTAATCAGCGAATTAGAAAAGGCCACTGGCGCAATGGTGATTAACTTCAACAAGGAAATGATTGCCTCGCAAATAGGCAAAATGGGCGACTCTGACTTGGAGCAAATGCTCAAACAAATTGACAACGGACGCGTGTTAGTGATTAAAGACGCGGACAAAGCCAAGACCGAACTCTTCAACAGCAAGACAGACGAACTCGACAGCGCAACATACGAACCACTGACTACGGTGTTCGACAAAGACAGCCGCGTAAAAGTGCTGGGACGCGCCGAGGGCGACAACCTGAAAGAAATAGTTGTCACCGTGACCGACGGCAGCGACTGCGTGATTGTGTATCTCAACGGCGTCATAGCCAAAGACAAAATCGGACAGCTTATCAACGATAAGACAATCAACTTTTAATAAGCCGATGAGCGATAAGCAAACAAGCGACAAGCAGACCGGCACAAGGTTTTAAACACGTCTGCTTGTCGCTCGTAAAATTGCCAACTGAAATATGACCTGCGAGGAGTTCAAACAGCATTTCATGCCGCTAAGCCGCAAGATTTACAGCGTGGCTTTCAGCCTTACGTGCAATGCACAAGAGGCTGAAGACGCCGTGCAGGACACATACCTGAAACTTTGGACCAAGCGAGACAGTCTACCCGAAATCAGTAACGCCGAGGCCTACTGCGTGACATTGGCCAAGCGCGTATGCTACGACAGGTTGAGAAGCAGGCACATTGCCACCTGTGACGGCAAGCCGGAATACGGCCTGATACCCGACGACTGCGACATCGGAGCCGACATTGAACGCAAAGAGCGCGCCGCAAGCATCATGCGACACGTAGCCAAACTGCCTGAAAAGCAACGCCTCGTACTCGTAATGCGCGACATTGAAGACTTGGAATATGACGAAATAAGCCGCGCCACGGGCCTGAACGAAACCAACGTCAGGGTGACCCTAAGCCGGGCGAGGAAAACTTTAAGACAACAATTCAACACTCCAGGAAACGATGGAAACAAAAGACATTGAGAAACTCTTAACGAAATATTACGAAGGACTGACTTCAGAAGCTGAGGAACGACTGCTTGAGGAGTTCTTCGCAAATGGCGAAGTGCCCGACATACTGAAAGAGGACAAAGAATATTTCACCTCGCTTAACGCCGTAAAGAAATCAGACTTTACGCCTTACGGACTTGAGCAGAAACTTTCAGCCGCACTTGACGCCGCAGCTGCAAGCACTTATCCAGACAGAAAAGACAACACCACAAATGTTACCGGCACGCAAAAAACAACTGCAAGGCGGACAAGATTTGCGGCAATGGCTCGCCAACTTTGCGGCATGGCCGCCAGCGTAGCCGTCGTTGCTTCACTGGGCGTGTACTTGATATCACGCAACAATGACGCTTCAAGGACCGAACAAGCCACTTACGCACAGGCGGAAGCCGCCATCATCAAGTTCTCGTCAACGCTCAACAAGGGCTTCGCGCAAATGGAAATGGCACAGGAAAAGACCGGGAACGTAGGAGAAAAGATAAACCAATGTATCGAACTCAACTGATAACAGAACCATGAAACAACTTATCTTATCATTGGCAATGGCCCTATGCGCCATATGCGCAGCAGCCCAAGAGTCATTCATCGATAAACTGGGAAAGGCCGACGGCGTGACTTCGGTCTACGTATCGAAAGCGTTGCTCGGCATGATGCCTAACATGAAAAGCAACGGGATGAACTTCGGCACCATAGCAAGCAAACTCGACAACATACAGATACTATCGTCTGAAACCAGATCGGGTGCGAAGACGCTGAAGAACGGATGCCGACAAATCATCACCAAAGGGCGCTATGAATATCTGATGAACGTCAACGACGACGGCGAACAGTCAGGTATTTACATGAAAACCTTTCCCGGCGGAACGTCACAATACGTTTTGTTGACAGTGGAAAATAGCGAAACGAACATTATAGTGCTGACGGGCAAGCTCACTCTGCAAGACATCAAGAACGTAATGAACGGCAAATAAAACGTCAAAAGCCTGTGTTTGCAATCGCAAACACAGGCTTTTGACGTTTCCAGTAAGCATCAATTCTCCCTGTTCTTGGTCTTTATTATGTCGATAAGGTAAGTCAGCTTTACAACGATGTTGCCAAAATTAGACTTGCCGAAATAATCTTTCTTAGAATCGCCATAAATGTTTCCGAGACCGTAATAATAGCGACCTTCCAACTGGAAGTGGCCGATCTTCGGGTGAGAATATTCCAAACCGAGGCCGGCGGCTATGCCGTAATCAAACTTATTCTCAACCGGCATGGAGTATTGAGCGGTGATATTGTTGACACGGTCGTCGGTGTTAGGCGCGTCGAGGGGAAAGTTAGCCTCGGTGGTCTCACCGATACAGAATCCTATCTGCGGCCCGGCCTGCACGAAGAACTGACACCCCTTCTCCTCCCGGCCCCATCCAAGGTGGGCGAAGATTGGTATCTGTATGTAGTTCATGGTGCGACTGTACTGCTCGGCAGAGCCCGTAGCAGGATTGATTACGGGCGCGTCTTGGGCGTCGAGGATGTCTTCCTTCCAGCCGATGCGGGCGTAATTCACCTCGGCTTGCACGGCACAGATTGTATTAAAATACTTTTCGCAGACATAACGGAAGGTGAAACCGCCCGTAATACCGCCGTGCATGGTCTGGTTAACCTTAGGATTGAAGCCCACGTTACTCATTACGTAGCCCGCATTTACACCGAGGCTGAGGTCGTTGCGGTACTTACCCACCTGGGCCGTAGCCGTGGTGACAACCGCCGGCAGGATGAATATGGCGAGGAGTAGTCGGTTTAGCATCTGGAGATTAGAAGTTGATTATGGATATTGACTTATCCGTATTATAGTGAACAAACTGCAATGCCTGGTTGTGCAGGCCCCCGCCCGACTTAGTGCGGGCAAAGTGCAAAGGCGTCTGGAGGGCGCGCTTGTCTTCAAGCTCGCCGGTGAAGCGCTTGCCCTGCGCCTTCATTCCGCGCAGGAAAAACATTGCATGGTCATAGCCGGTGAGTGCAAAGCGCGGCAGATAGTCCATCATCTCGCTGTGGAAAGCTGCCCGGTAACGCTGTTCGAAGGCGTGGACGCGCGATGAATACTCATTATAATAAAAGGTGGTGGGGATGTATGTGTCATACTTGCAGAAGCGGTCCAGGTTGTATTTCACGTACATCAGCCACTCAGTGTAGCCGAAAAGCGACACCTTGAGCAAAGGATGTTTGCCTGTAAGCTCGTCGAGGAGGGCCAGCACGGCGTTGAGTTCGGGAGAACGGGCGGTATTGAGCACCACCATGTTGGGCTTGACGGCACTGAACGCGGCAGCGAAAACGTCCTGTGAAGAATTGATGTTTGTGACGTTGCACGCCACTCCCTTTGCAGCGAGCTTCTTACGCAACGGGAAGGTGAAGACTCCCTTGTCGCTCGTTTTGTCGTTACAATCGATTACCACGACGTTGTAGTCCTTGAACCTGTAAGCGAAATGGTCGGCCACGCGCCCGTAAAAGTCTTCCGGCGACTGGTAAACCTGGAAGATACCGGGGTTAGAGTCAACATCGTCGCCGGTTATGGAGAATGGTATTACGAGCTTTATGCCGTTGTCTTTGGTAAAGAACGAAAGGGGCTTAACCTGCTTTGAGTACAGCGGGCCGAAGATGATATCGCGCTTGTCGAGGCCGTCTTTTACCAAAGTGCGGTATATGTCAGCGTCGATAGGCACGTTCCAGGCCTGTATGTCGATGGACAAGCCCTCCTTCTTCAGATCCTCGCAGGCAAGGAGCATTCCGCGGTAATATTCCACCATGCGGCGTCCGTCGCCGTCAACATTGTGCAGAGGCAGCAGCACGCCCACCTTCACTGCGTCGGCAGCGGCTGTCTTGGCCTTCGGCGCAGACTGCGACGAGGGTGACGAGGGGTAAGGGATAAAGATGTAGTCGCCCTTTCTCAGAGTGTAACCGGGCACGCCCATGTCTGGATTGGCCTTTATCAGCTCGTCCACGGTAAGTCCGTAATCGCGGGCTATGCCGTAGATTGTCTCGCTCTTTTTCACTTTGTGCATCTCACGCCACTCCTTGTTGCCTTGCGCCATGACGCCAAGACCGGCGAAAAGCGCGACAAACAGCAACAGGCATCTTGCAAAACGTTTCATGTAAATAATCCTCTTTTTATCTTACTGGTCTGCAAAAATACAAAAAAAGAGCGGCTAAATCAACTTTATTCAGTAAATTTGCATCAAGATAATGACTACCGACATGACAACGGCAGGCCGGCAAACAGCCGTGCGGGGATTATCCGGAAGGAGCGGGCTGGCAGCATTCAGGAGAGGCGCAAATATCCTGTCACTATATCATTGATAATCAGCACGTTACCAAAGGGCATCTTTTGCATTGTAAAATATGGCCTTTTAGGACGTAAAAGGGCACCTTTCAGAATGTAAAAGGTGTCCTTTCAGAATGCGAACCTTCTGCCTACGTCGGAACGATGCACGCATACAGCAATAAAAGATGTATGAAACCTGCGTAAATTAATTAAGACATTGACGTAAAAAACACGGATATGAAAAAGACACTCTTGCTCTTGGCAATAACTATGGCTATGCCGGCAATAAGCCGTGCACAGTCGCCGTATGACGAAATACCGGCAATCAACCCTACGGCTACATACATAACCGAAGAAGGCGAAGAGGAAAGCGAGGCATATTCGGGCAACGCCCCGCTCGTAGGACGGTTCGAGGCCAATCCTGAAAACGTAGGCGAATACACGGCGAGTTACGAGTGGAGGTTCACGCTGGACACAGACACCGAGCCTTACCTCATACGCTACGAACAGGATACAGAATACACTTTCACCCAGGCTGGCACACACAACATTGTGCTCTACGCCACGTTCGTGAACGGCAGGGACACCATTGCCTATACCCAAGAATACTGGGACGAACGCGGGCCGCTGCGTGCGAGCGTGAGTGAAAGCCGGCTTGAAATGCCAAACGCCTTCTCGCCCAACGGCGACGGGATAAACGACGTGTACAAAGCAAAAAGCAACTATCAGTCGATAATTGAATTTCAAGCATACATCTTCAACCGCTGGGGACAGAAACTGTATGAATGGAACGACCCCGCCGGCGGCTGGGACGGCAAATACAACGGAAAGGACGTGGCGCAAGGGGTGTATTTCGTACTCGTAAAGGCGAAAGGTGCCGACGGCAAGGAATACAACATAAAGCGCGACGTCAATCTGTTGAGGGGATACACGGAGAGCACTACCACCGTGACAGAATAAGAATGGAATGAAAAATGTATTGTGAATAATGGAAATTCAGGCATACGCCGCCGGCGCAACTGTCTTGCATAACCTGTTGTCCAGGCAAGTTCCATTATTCATTGTTCATTTTTCATATCATCCATTGTTCATTTTTTCACATTTCATTTAGCGTAAATATGTCTGAAGAAAAAATAAACGTTTGGGGTGCACGTGTGCACAACCTGAAAAACATCGATGTGGAAATACCACGCGACAGCCTCACCGTAATCACCGGACTAAGCGGTTCGGGCAAGTCGTCGCTGGCCTTCGACACCATCTATGCCGAAGGGCAAAGGCGCTACATAGAGACATTCTCGGCCTATGCACGCAACTTCCTCGGAGGCATGGAGCGTCCCGACGTTGACAAAATCACGGGATTAAGCCCCGTAATCAGCATAGAACAAAAGACAACAAACAGAAATCCGCGCTCCACCGTAGGCACCACCACCGAAATATACGACTACCTGCGCCTGCTGTACGCACGTGCCGGCATTGCATACAGCTATGCTACGGGAGAGGAAATGGTGAAGTATACCGAAGACGACGTACTCCGGATGATACACGAACGCTACACTGGCAAACCCATTTACATACTGGCCCCGTTAGTACGTAACCGCAAGGGACACTACCGCGAACTGTTCGAGACGATGCGCCGCAAGGGTTATCTGAACATCAGGGTTGACGGCGAAGTGAAGGAAATAACACGCGGCATGAAGACCGACCGTTACAAAAACCACAACATTGAGGTGGTTATAGACAAGCTCGTGGTACAAGACAAAGACGATGAACGCCTGAAAAAAAGCGTGGCTACAGCCATGAAACAGGGTGACGGACTGCTGATGATAATGGAAAAATCATCCGGCGAAGCGAAATATTACAGCAAACGCCTGATGTGTCCGACAACGGGCTTGTCATACGGCGACCCTGCACCAAACAAGTTCTCGTTCAACTCGCCCGAAGGCGCGTGCCCCAGGTGCAAGGGATTAGGATACGTCAACGAGATAGACCTTGCCAAGATAATACCGGACAAAACAACAACCATACGCCAAGGAGCCATCGTACCGTTGGGAAAATATAAAAACCAGATGATATTCTGGCAGATTGAAGCCATACTCGAAAAGTATGATTGCAACCTTAACACGCCCGTAAACGACATTCCTGAAGAAGCGATGAACGAAATTCTTTACGGTTCGATGGAGAATGTGCGCATAAGAAAGGAACTCGTGCACACGTCAAGCGACTACTTTGTTGAGTTTGACGGCATTGTGAAATACCTGCGCAGCGTTATCGAAAACGATGACAGCGCAAGCGGACAGAAGTGGGCCGACCAGTTCCAGACCGTGTGCCAGTGCCCTGAATGCAAAGGGCAAAGGCTCAACCGCGAGTCTCTCTCTTACCGAATCTGGGACAAGAACATATCAGAAGTGGCCAACCTTGACATCGCCGAACTGAAGACATGGCTCTCGGAAGCGCAAACCCACCTGTCTGAACGCCAACGACGAATAGCCGACGAAATAATAAAGGAAATAGTGACACGCATCGATTTCATGCTTGAAGTGGGACTTGACTACCTGTCACTAAACCGCCAGTCGGCTACGCTTTCGGGCGGAGAGAGCCAGCGGATACGCTTAGCCACTCAAATTGGCTCGCAACTCGTCAACGTACTGTACATCCTCGACGAGCCGAGCATCGGCCTACACCAGCGCGACAACGACCGACTGATAAAGTCACTAAAGGAATTACGCGACCTCGGCAACACGGTAATCGTGGTAGAACACGACAAAGACATGATGCTCAACGCCGACTATATCGTTGACATCGGGCCGAGGGCAGGGCGCAAGGGAGGTGAAGTGGTGTTTCAAGGAACGCCGGCTGAGATGCTAAAACAGCACACCATAACCAGCCAATACCTCAACGGCGAAATGAAAATAGAAGTGCCAAAGCAAAGGCGAAAAGGTTGCGGAAAGAGCATAACGCTGCACGGAGCGTCAGGCAACAACCTGAAACACGTTGACGTAGAGTTCCCGCTCGGCAAGCTTATTGTCGTCACAGGCGTCAGCGGCTCCGGCAAATCAACGCTGATCAACGAGACCCTGCAACCGATTTTGAGCCAACACTTCTACCGCTCGTTGAAGGAACCGATGCCTTACGACTCTATCGACGGGCTTGAATACGTTGACAAAGTGGTCAACGTAGACCAAAGTCCGCTGGGACGCACACCACGCTCTAACCCCGCTACATACACAGGAGTGTTCGGCGACATACGTTCGCTGTTCGTCAACCTGCCCGAAGCGAAAATACGCGGTTACAAACCGGGGCGCTTCTCATTCAACGTTAAGGGCGGACGGTGCGAGGCCTGCGGAGGCAATGGGTACAAGACGATAGAAATGCGCTTCCTGCCAGACATCATGGTGCCGTGCGAAGTGTGCCACGGCAAACGCTATAACCGCGAGACATTGGAGGTAAGATACAAGGGAAAGAGTATCGCAGACGTGCTCGACATGACAATCAACCAGGCCGTTGAGTTTTTCGAGAACGTGCCTGAAATACTCCGCAAAATCAAAACGATACAAGACGTCGGGCTTGGATACATCAAACTCGGACAGCCATCGACAACACTTTCTGGGGGCGAAAGCCAGCGCGTAAAGCTCGCAACCGAACTAAGCAAGCGCGACACGGGCAAGACTATATACATCCTTGACGAGCCAACAACCGGATTGCACTTCGAGGACATACGCATATTGATGAACGTGTTGCAAAAGCTCGTAGACCGCGGCAACACTGTTATAATAATAGAACATAACCTCGACGTAATCAAACTGGCCGACCACATTATCGACATGGGGCCTGAAGGCGGACGCGGAGGCGGCATGGTGCTCACCACCGGCACGCCGGAAGAGGTGGCAATGAGCGACAAGGGCTTCACACCGAAGTTCCTGAAAGCGGAACTCGGACTTTAAAATAACCAAACATCCGCAAACGGCATTTGCCCGTTTGCGGATGTTTGGCATATCGAAAGCATTATAAGTCAAAATCACTTGCTTTGCAAAAGGATACTTTTCACATCATAAAAGGACACCTTTTACTTTGCGTTTTGGAACCTTTTGCAACCGGGCGCAACCCGTAAGACAAGACAATCTCACATTTTATTCCACGCTATACATTATAAAAACCTGTCAACCAAGCGGTTAACAGGTTTAAAACGGGAATGCGAACGCCATGATTTACGTTACGCCATATCCTAAGTTCACATAAAATCAGAACCTCGTCATGAACTCAACCACTATCTTGTCCCTTTCCGACGGTTTGGGGATTGCACCGTCACGATAGAAATACTTTTCGTAGTTAAGGCGTATGTCAGACACGAACGGCAGGTCGAGACTGAACGTTAAACCGCCCGTAAGACGGGAACGCTGGTAATCGTTGATGATAAACGAGCCGGCAGTATCCTCCTCTCCGTCAGAATAACGCTTGCCGTCGCTGTGGTCGCTCATATAATCGTAACGCAACACCGGGGATATTTTAGTAAAGAAACTCTTGCGCAACGGGATGTCATAACTTACAAAAGCGTCAAGCGCGTGCACTGCATCAAAAGCATTATGGGCATAATGCTTATATAAGTATTCCACCTCTACGTGCCATCCGTGGGCATGGTAAAACGCACCGGCATCATACATCATCACCGAAACATTGTCTGGCTTTATCTTCTGCGTGCTCAAAGTAAGATTGAAACCACGCGGGAAAAACAACTGAGCCTTCGCCGAGAAGTTAACATTGCTCGTCCAAAAGTCCTTTTGGTCGGTAAGGCCCGAACCGTTGAACATACCGGCCTGCAATATTATAGGGAAACCGACGTTGAACGAATAACCAATCGTGGCGCCAACGTCACGCACGTTACCCACCTGCTTGGCTATGAACGAGCGGTTGGCAAAATACTGCAAGTGGGGCGAACGGTGGGCGTCGATCGTGAAAGGCGCACGCATCTGCCCTATCGTAAAGTCCAACCCGCGCACGGGTTTAAGCCTCGTGTAAGTGTCGAGCATCTTTATCTGTCCCTCGTCAGAGAGGTCTATCTCAACCTTATACGACACAACTTTCGTCAAGTCACCGTCAAGGCTCACGCGGGCATTGCGAACTTGGAAGCGGCCTTCGCCTTCCTCCGTCTGATATTCATACTTTCCACGTATCGTCCCGTGCACTTTCGGGGTGCGGTCTATCTTGTCACCATCGTCACCGGCACACGCGGGAAGAGCCGTAAAAACAGCCAACACCGCAGAGAAGAATAACTTGCTATACATCGTTTGTCTTAATTTTTTTGCAAAATTAAGCATTATGTATTACAAATATGTTACAAACAGAATATTAAAAGGTTAAGAGACCATCCCAGCCGGCACAGCCTACCACATTTCAGAAATAACGATATAAAAAGAAGCCCCCTTGCGGCTGCCTTCAAACCCGGCTGCACACAAGGGGGCTTATGGTGTCACTGAATGTCAGTCAACAGGTATGTCCTTGTTAACGTTCTTACATCCCCACACCGCATAAAACAACAGATATGCAAGGGCTGCAAACGGTACAAGGTAAGAAATCATATATCCGGCCTTGTCGGCGATAAGGTTCTGTATGAGCGGAAGCACTCCGCCGCCTACCACCATCATCATGAATATGCCTGAAGCTGCGGCCGTGTACTTGCCAAGACCTTCAGTTGCAAGATTGAATATGCTCGCCCACATAACAGAAGTGCACAGTCCGCAAAGCACCAACAGTAACGCACTGACAGGCACTGTCACCATAGTGAACGACGAACCTGTGAACACCGGCATGGACGTAGTGGTGTCCTTAGACAGGAGAATGGCTAACAAAATCAGCACCATAGCCACGGCAGAAACGTTGATCATCATGGCCCTGCTTGACACCTTGTCGGCAATGAAACCGGCAACAAAGCGCCCCACAAGCATGAGCAACCAGTATGTTCCGGCAACAAAACCACCTATGGCGGCGGCGTCGCCCAACACTCCGGCCCCCTTAACCGACGTGTCTGAGATGTAGAAGTTAAGCGTGCCGGGGATGCCTATCTCTATCCCCACATAAACAAAGATGCCTATTACGCCAAGCGTGCAGTGACGGAAGGCCCAAGGGCTGTGCTCAAACACGGTGTCCTGTGTGGCTTTGCCCATCTCAGGGTCGGCGATGGGAGTGAACGTCAGCACCACGTATGCCACGGCGAACACCGCCATAGCGATATAAAGCACAAGGTTGACATCGCTGATGGCCGTCTCCTTTGTCACAGTCCCGACAAGCGCGCCCACCAACATAGGCGTAAGCGTGCCTGAAAGCGAGTTGAGCGTGCCGCCGATGAGATTGAGCTGGTTGCCACGGTTGCCTCCTCCGCCGAGGAGGTTAAGCATCGGGTTGACAACGGTATTAAGCATACATACCGAAAAACCGCTGACGAACGCTCCGAGCAGGTACACCCCGAAACCGGCAAGACCTGACTGGAAGCCTGACAGATACTGCACCAACACACCGGCGAAGCCTACGGCTATGGCCAAGAGAGCGGTCTTCTTGTAGCCTATCTTCACCAATAATTTACCCGCCGGGATGCCCATGAAGAGGTAGGCCAAGAAGTTCATCATGTTACCCATCATTCCGAGCATATTGCTCCCCATGAGTTCGGGCTGGTTCTTCCAAATCACGCCGATTGGTGCAGCGAGATTTGTCACAAACGCAATCATGGCGTAAAGGAACATCATGGCCACGATAGCCACAATGTTTCCACTTTGTTTATTTGTCTTATTCATGGTCTGAAGGTCTTAAATATCATTGTCATGAAAGTTTCTCTTCGGGCACGAAGTCGTCGCCCTCGTCCTTCTTCACGGTGCGCTTACGTATTGCGCGCTTGCGCTTCGGCTTCTCCTCAACGGGCTTGTCGGTCTTAACGCCGGCCAGTTCTGGGTCTATCAATATGCGCCCGCAGTATTCGCAGACGATGATTTTCTTGTGCATCCTGATGTCAAGCTGGCGCTGTGGCGGTATTTTATTGAAACATCCTCCGCAAGCGTCGCGCTGCACGTAAACTATACCGAGACCGTTACGCGCATTCTTACGTATGCGCTTGAAGCTGGCAAGGAGACGCGGCTCTATCTTGCCCTCAAGATCCTTTGCCTTGGCCTTCAGCCGTTCTTCCTCGGCGCGGGTCTCGTCCATTATCTCGTCCAGCTCGCTTTTCTTCTCTTCGAGGGCCTGGCGGCGGTCGGTTATCTGCTCCTCGGTGGCTTTGAGGTCCGCGTTCTTCTCCTCCACCTTGGTGTTGGCCTCGCGTATTTTCTTGTTACACAGTTCGATTTCAAGCGTCTGGAACTCTATTTCCTTGCTCAACGTGTCATATTCGCGGTTGTTCTTTACGTCGTTGAGCTGCGCCTTGTAACGTTCCACGCTGGCCTGCGCCTCGGCTATCTCGGCCTTTTTCTGCTTTACGGCATCCTCAAATTCCTTGATGTCGTTACGGATATGCTCCACGCGCGTGGTAAGTCCGGCTATCTCGTCTTCAAGGTCTTGCACTTCAAGCGGCAGTTCGCCGCGCAGTGCACGCTCCTCGTCGATGGCCGACAGCGTGGTTTGCAACTGGTAGAGGGTCTTCAGCCTTTCCTCTACTGACAAGTCTGTAGGGTCTTTCTTTGCCATATTTCTTTTTTAGTTGCCAAGGGACAGATGACAAGCAGACAAGGCAGTCAGCCTTGCTGCGGCCATCAAATTCCTTGTAGTTTATCAGTTTATAAATTCAGATTAATATGAACAGCAGAGCATGACAAGTAGTTCGCCTGTCACCCGTCTGCCTTTTGCGATAAATTCCGGTCTGTTACAAATAAATTATCGGGTTGGTGTTGGTCTTCGTGAGATATGCCTTCACGCCCTTGCACTCCCGTTCTATCACGTCCTTGAATATTTCGTTGGTGAACTGTTCGCTCTGGTAATGGCCTATGACGGCTATCTGTATCTCCTGTTCGTGACCGAAGTACTCATGATAGTGCATCTCGCCCGTGACAAATGCGTCCGCACCATCGGCAATGGCGTCGCCGAGAAGGAACGAACCGGCACCGCCGCACACGGCTACGGTCTTTATCGGCCGGCGCAACAGCTGGTTGCACTGCACACATTCGACATCAAACGTGCGCTTGAGCATTATTATGAAATCGTCGGCAGCCAAGGCTTCAGGCAGGCAGCCTATCACTCCGCTGCCGCAGTCGATGCCGCAGACGGTCTTCGGTGCAAAGAAGCGGCAGTCGCCAAGTGCCATCTTCTCCGCTATCTTGAAGTTTACTCCTCCGGGGGCGTTGTCGATGTTGGTGTGCATCGACACCACCGTCACGTCATTCTTCAACGCTTTGGCCACGGCGCGCTGCACGTCGTTCTCGTAAGTGACGTGCTTCAGCGCGTGGAATATCAGCGGGTGATGGCTCACTATGAGGTTGCAGCCCAAGGCCACGGCCTCGTCTACAACAGCCTCCGTAACGTCAAGGCACAATAAAGCCCCTGATACTTCCGCCTCTGTCAGTCCTACCTGCAAGCCGGCATTGTCAAAGCTCTCTTGCAGGGGCAGGGGCGCGAAACGTTCAAGGGCGTCAACCACTTCTCTTATTTTCACGCTTTTCAGCATTTTATGTTTAATGTAATGCCCGCAACCACCCTATCCGCTTTTACCGGACTTTATCAACAAGGCTAATGTCTTTAACTCCTTAGCGGCAGCAGAGAGCGATTAACCACTCTAACTCCTTTAACTACTGATGAAGGGGAGCTTTGCGGAATTCATTTTTATTTTATCTTGCAAAGATAGTGATTTCCGGTGGCAAATCAAAGCGTTACGATTTACATTTACATATTTTAACCGACAAGGCGTTAAAAACCTATAAATAAAAACAGCCTTACGGCTTAATGGAAAACGAAACATGGCCAACAGCCGTGCCATAAGCCACGTTTTGCGATGCAAAAGGTATCCTTTCACAAGCTAAAAGGGCACCTTTTACATTACAGTGGGAAACTACTGCATATATCATTGATTACCAGTAAATTACATAAGCATCTCCAATATAGGCACAAGCACGTTCGCAACATCAGGCGAAGTATTGGTAAATAACGCTTTTTAACTATTGGCTATCACCGTCATTCATAAAATACCGACACATAAAAGACTTGCAGACAAACAAAAAAACGACACGATGACAATCGCCACCGTGTCGCGAAAAGGTCTTACAAGTATAAATAAACAGTGCATAACGTCACCAGTCGGCAATGTCGGCGGCGGCCTCGACCTTTGTCTCCACATCATCCGGGAGCGCCGGGAAGAAGTCGATTCCCGTGATACGCTCCACCTCGTCCACGGTGTTAACATAGTCGCCTTTTGGGCGGTTCCCCTCGGCGTTTTTATAGATGAAGCCGATGGCCTTCGGGTCTTTGCCCGTGCGGAGCACCACTTTGAAGAATGCCTCCGGCACTACCACCTTGTTCTTGCCTATCGTCTTAGGCTTGCCTTTATACAGAATTGGGCCGCACACGATGTAGACACCGCCGTAATCCTCGGCCCAGCGGCGGCAGGCCTGCTCCATCTCGTTCCAGTCGCCGCGGTTGAGGTTGCCGTTCTGAGGGCACATATTTGTGAACAGGAACGACTCTTCCATCGCTTTCACGCTATATTTGTTGTCGGCAGCCGGGCACATATGCCCGCGGTCGTAACCCGAACCGTAATAGTCACCGTCTTCGGCGCGCGGCGCTGGCACATCAGTGTCGGCCTCGAAGTCAACGCCCGAACGCTTGGCCGGTCCCTCGCAGCGGTCTGCCGTAAGGTGCCAGGCCACCCAGTTGGGCAGCTTCGTAGTCTTGTTGTATGACACAATGTATCCCGTCCGCGTCAACATCTGTTCCTGCATACCGTCGGGAGACGCCTGATTGAGCAACTCGTCGCCTCCGTCAACGGGACCGGCGGAGGCATCCTCTTTGCCCATCTCCTGCCTTGCGTTCTCTATCTCACTCACCAACGCCTTGCCAACCTCGTTGACAAGGGGCTTGTTGCGCTCCAAGAAGTCACACGAGGAAAGCACGACCGCCGAACACAACGCTAACACATAAATCTTAATTTTGCTCATAGTGACAGCGAAAATAGTGAATAAATCGCTGACAGACAAGAAAATCGGGCTGATTTTACAGCTTTCGCCATAAAATCAGCCCGACCGGCTTATTTGTTCGTTTGCATTCAACGAAAACCGTGGCACATCTTAACCGCGTATCGCTGTACGGCGGACAAGCCTACGGCTTCCTACATTACAAGACGTCACACAGGCATATTCACACGTCCGTAGTTGTACATTTTCAAAACGTTTACGCAATACCTGTTAAACTTCTTGCTGTCCAAAATCCTGTTAACAATCTTTTTCATAATCTTTTTACCTTTCTATTTTTAGTTCTACTTGTCGGATGCGCCTTCACATCCTGTTATCCTTTTTTCTTATCACCGGTGCAAAGTTAATACCATTAACGTCATCGTGTAACGCCCGGACCTCGAAAAATCGCTTTATGACAGAGTATTTTGACTTGCGTCAAACCGATTGACTTATATCAACGCTTTTAACCGACAAGATGTCAGTAAAACTCCAATAGTCAGAAAAAAAGAGCGTTTTATTTGCCTGTTACCCTTATTTATACTACTTTTGTAAGGCAATATCACCCCGCAAAAGGATTAAAAATGCAAAAAGACACCAACCACTACTCACTGCCGCCGGAATGGGCCTGGCAAAGCGCAATGCAGCTGACATGGCCTCACGGCGACACAGACTGGCGTGAATATTTAGATGACATCTGCGCCACTTATGTAGAAATGGCCGACGCAATAACGCGCCACCAACGGCTGATAGTCGTCACGCCTGAACCTGCGGAAGTAAAGGCACAGCTCTGCAAGAGGCTGACAGAATGTCAGATGGCAAACGTCACGCTGCACTGTTGCCCCACTAACGACACTTGGGCGCGCGACCACGGTTTCATCACCGTTACCGACGGCGCACACGCACGCCTGCTCGACTTCCGCTTCAACGGCTGGGGTGAAAAGTTCGAGGCGGCACTCGACAACGCCATCAACCGCAGCCTGTATATCAACAAGGTGGTGGAAGGCGAATACGTAGACCACAACGACTTCGTGCTTGAGGGCGGCTCGATAGAGAGCGACGGGCACGGCACGGTGCTTACCACGAGCCAATGCCTGCTGGCCCCTAACCGCAACCAGCCCCTGTCACGTCAAGAAATAGAGCAACGGCTGAAAGATTACCTCTGCGCCGACCGCATTCTGTGGATTGATTACGGACATCTTGAGGGCGACGATACCGACGGCCACATAGACACCCTTGTACGCACGGCCCCTGACGACACCTTATTATATATACGTTGCACCGACGAAAGCGACAGCCACTATGACGACCTGAAGCTGATGGAAGAGCAATTAAAAACATTCCGCTCAGCAGACGGGCAACCATACCGCCTGCTTCCGCTACCCATGCCGCGACCTATCTACGACGGAGACGACCGCCTGCCGGCCACTTACGCTAACTTCGTGGTAATCAACGGGGCTGTAATCTACCCCACATACGGCCAACCTGACAACGACGACGAGGCCGCACGGGTTATTGCCGAGGCATTTCCAGGCCGCGAACTCATCGGCATTGACAGCCGCACCGTTATCCGTCAGCACGGTTCGCTGCATTGTTGCACGATGCAATTTCCGAAAGAATAAACAATAAACACCCACCCCAACCCTCCCCAAGGGAGGGAACTTGATTACCCCAAACGAATATTTCCGTTTCAACAAAAGCATTTCCAACTCCCTCCCTTGTGGAGGGTTGGGGTGGGTTTCAAATAACATAAATATGAAAACAGGCATAATCCAACAACATAACACCGCCGACCGCGACGACAATATGCGCCGACTGGCCGACAGCATAAGGGTCTTGGCCGCAGAGGGCGCAGAGCTCATAGTGCTTCAGGAGCTTCACAACTCGCTGTATTTCTGCCAAATTGAAAACGTCGACAACTTCGACTTGGCCGAACCAATACCCGGCCCGTCAACCGATTTCTTCTGCTCTTTGGCCAAGGAACTCGGCGTGGTGCTCGTCACATCGCTGTTTGAGAGGCGCGCCGCAGGGCTTTACCATAACACGGCTGTCGTCATAGAGCGCGACGGAACGATAGCCGGCAAATACCGAAAGATGCACATCCCTGATGACCCCGCTTACTACGAGAAGTTTTATTTCACACCGGGCGACATCGGTTTCCGTCCCATCGACACATCGGTCGGCCGCCTCGGAGTGCTCGTATGCTGGGATCAATGGTATCCGGAAGCCGCCCGGCTGATGGCTTTACAAGGTGCGGAAATGCTCATCTACCCTACTGCCATAGGCTATGAAAGCTCCGACACAGAGACAGAACAGCAACGTCAGCGTGAGGCTTGGACCACTGTGCAGCGCGGACACGCCGTTGCCAACGGTCTGCCCGTTGTTGCAGTGAACCGCGTCGGGCACGAGACAGACCCGTCAGGACAGACCGGCGGCATACAGTTCTGGGGCAGTTCGTTCGTAGCCGGGCCGCAAGGCGAGTTGCTTTACCGCGCATCAAGCACGGAAGAAGAACGCACAGTGGTTGACATCGACCTGCAACGCGGCGAACAGGTGCGCCGCTGGTGGCCGTTCCTCCGCGACCGGAGAATTGACGGATACGGAGAGATAACCAAACGGTTTATTGATTAAAACCCCACCCCAACCCTCCCAAAGGGAGGGAGTTTGATGTGTTTTAGACATTTAATCCGGCATTTTTACATTATCAATAACTAACGAATACCCACTACCGGTAACCAAAGCCCCTTCCCTTCGGGAGGGGATTGGGGCGGGTCTTAAATACTACAACCTATGTTCCTTACTCTCCTCATACCCTTTCTCGGCACCGTACTGGGATCGGCTTTCGTGTTTTTCATGAAAGACAAGATGCCCGCAGCTGTGCAAAAAGCTCTCCTCGGCTTCGCATCAGGCGTCATGGTGGCCGCCTCAGTGTGGTCGTTGCTCATACCGGGCATGGACTTAGCTGCCGGAATGGGCAAGCTGTCCGTCGTCCCGGCAGCCGTAGGCTTCCTTGCCGGAATGGCCTTTCTGCTGCTCATAGACCGCATTACGCCTCACCTTCACTTAGGCAACGCCAAGCCTGAAGGTCCACGCAGCCGCTTATCGCGCACGGCTATGCTCTCGCTTGCAGTAACTATACATAACCTGCCGGAAGGTATGGGCGTGGGCGTAGTGCTGGCCGGAGCGTTACAAAACGGCACGCAAATCACAACGGCAGCGGCAATGGCTATGGCCGTAGGCATCGCCATACAGAACATCCCGGAAGGGGCAATCATCTCAATGCCCATGCGCGCCGAAGGCAACAGTCGTCTGCGCTCGTTCACGATGGGGGCGTTGAGCGGCGTGGTAGAACCTATCGGCGGGCTTATCGTCGTACTCTTGGCCTCCGTGATGACTCCAGCCCTACCCTATCTGCTGGCCTTCGCCGCCGGAGCGATGCTCTATGTGGTGGTAGAAGAGTTAATCCCTGAAATGTCGGAGGGCGAACACAGCAACATCGGCACAATAGGTTTCGCCATCGGCTTTACGCTGATGATGGTGTTAGATGTGGTTTTAGGATGAACACAACGCTGTAAATAAATCTATTATGAACACAATATCGAAAAAAGACAAAATAATATCTACCTGGTGGGCGGCACAGGGAATAGTCTTCGCCGCAATATTCATCATCTCCGTATGCAGCCAAGACAAGCCCCCGGTATGGGCGGTGACTTTCGCCGTAATCCTCGGCCTTGCAGCCTTTTTGCGGCAAAAAGGCGAACAGCTGAGACGCATTGCCGACATGGTGCTTCTGGCATACGCAGTATCTTTCGCCATAATAGCCGCTCTCCTTGCCGGCCTCAACAGCTTCAAGATATGGTTCGTAACCATGATTGTGACAGCGGCCTTGGCCAATATCGCAGCAAGCATAGCATCGCTTTGGAGAAAAAAGACCAAACGATGATGTCTAATTTCACATGGAACATAAAAATCCATTTTGCAAAAGGCCGTCTTTCGACTTGTAAAAGGCGGCAAACCGCACGCTAAAAGGCCATCTTTTACAAAACGAAAGACGCCCTTTTACGATGCCATACATATCTTGCTGACTATCAGATGTTTACGAACAAGCACATAACATACGCTGTTTTGCGTCAGAAGCAATGCCGCACTATTTTTGAAAAATGGCAAATTATTTTACGCACCAATATATGCGGTAACGTTCCCACATCCTAAAAACGACACGCCAACTTATTATAAAATGGACTTGTCGATGTTGCAATGACAACACCGGCAAGTCCGCCGTTAGCTACACGAGCATATTTTCTTAACTTTTCACCCTTAATTCTTAACTTCCTTCGGCTCCACATAACGGCCGTTTACCTTCAAGGGTTCTATGTGGAGGTTTATGTAAGTGCCGTCGCCGAAATGGCAACGCAGTTCCTGCTCAATATCGGTGGCGCGGCGATGAGCCTCGTAGAGCGTCAGGTCACCGGACATACGCAGGTGCATTTCAATGGAAATGCGGTTACCTATGCGGCGCGTGCGCAGGTTATGCACCCCGCTTACGCCATCTTCCGACTCGGTTATTTCCTTTATCTTGCGCTCAACGTCTTCCGGAAGACTTTTCTCCAAAAGTTCGTCAGACGCCTGCTTCATCAGCGCGAGGGCTGTCTTTATAATGAAAATACTCACCACGACGGCAGCTATCGGGTCGAGCACGGTCCAGCGTTCGCCAAGGAAAATGGCTCCGCCTATGCCAAGGGCCGTGCCTATGGACGAGAAGGCGTCACTGCGGTGATGCCAGGCGTTGGCAACAACGGCCTGAGACTGAACGCTGCGCCCCACACTTACAGTGAAACGATAACACCACTCTTTCGACACGACGCTTATCAACGCCGCCCATAAAGCTATCATGCCCGGCTGTGGCAAGACATCGCCGCGCAGGGCGGCGAATATCTTTTCAGCCCCGCCGTAAAGTATCATCACGCCCACAGCGAACAGGGCAAGGCCGATGAAGGCCGTAGCCAGAGTCTCATACTTGCCGTGGCCGTAATCGTGGTCACTGTCTTGCGGTTTATTGCTGAGTTTGACAAAGACTATTACAATTACGTCCGTAACCAAATCGGAAAGTGAATGTACGGCGTCGGCTATCATCGCCGACGAGCGGCCGAGCACTCCGAAGGCAAACTTCAGGACTACAAGCAGCACGTTGATTATGCTGCCAAGCACCGTAACACGGTAAATTCTGCGTTCACGATTTTCCATAACTCTTATTATTAATATTATGAAGTTAAAGAATTTAGAGGATGTATAGAAGTTAAAGTCAAATGATTTTCAATATTATTTTCCAATAAAGGTTACGGCTTTAACTTCTATACCTCCTCTAAATTCTTTAACTTCTCATACTTCCTTCTTCCCGAACTCCGGATCTATCTTCACAAATGCAGCGACAACAAACGTCATTGCGCACAGCAAAACAACAATGATGAAGAACCAAAGATAGCCCACAAGCTCTTGAAGCCAGCCCGCAACAAGGCCCGGAAGCATCATTGAGAGAGCCATGAGAGCTGTACAGAGGGCGTAATGTGAAGTTTTGTATTCGCCTTGGCTGTAATAAATAAGGTATAGCATATAAGCTGTAAAACCGAAACCGTAACCGAATTGTTCCACGAAGACACAGACATTAACGATTGCAAGGCTGTCAGGCATTGCGTAACTGAGGTAGACATACACAAGATCGGGCAAGGTTATGGCGCACACCATAGGCCAAAGCCAACGTTTGAGTCCGTCTTTACCTGCGGCCATTCCGCCAAGGATACCACCCAAAGTGAGGCCTACGATGCCGACAGTGCCCTGCACCAAGCCGTATTCCTGTGGCGATAAACCCAGTCCGCCGTTGCTGGAGCCATCAATGAGAAACAGTGACGAGACCTTGGCCAACAAGCCCTCCGGCATACGGTAAAGCAACATGAAAAGGAAAGCCCAAATGGTTTCGCGCAAAGGGAACTTCGTAAAGAACGTTGTTATGGAATGACTCAAATCCTTCCAAATATCAGAAGCGCGTGCATTACGCCTCTTGCGGTCGGACAGCGGGCACGGCAACACATAACTGTGCCACAGCCACAAGGCTATGAACAGTCCCGTGACACCGTAGAACATCAGGCTCCACGAATAGCGTATGCTGCCACGGAAAATTACTTGCAGATTGCCGGCCACCATTACGAGAAAGCCCTGACCGAAGATTGTTGCAAGGCGGTAGAACGTACTTCGGATACCAACGAACCATGCCTGTTTATGCTCGTCGAGGCCAAGCATATAGAAACCGTCAGCCGCAATATCATGTGTGGCACTGCTGAATGCCATCAGCCAAAAGAAACAAAGCGTGCCCTGAAGCCAAAAATCGGTAGGAATGGTAAAAGCGACTCCGCCAAACGCCGCACCGACAAGCAGCTGCATGGTTATTATCCACCAGCGTTTCGTCTTTATGATGTCAACAAACGGGCTCCATAACGGCTTGATTACCCACGGCAAGTAAAGCCACGAAGTGTAAAAAGTGATTTCTGCGTTGGTAAGTCCCAACTGCTTGTAAAGCACAAGCGAGATCGTCATTACCGCCACGTAAGGCAGACCTTCGGCGAAATACAACGACGGCACCCAGCTCCAAGGATTTTTTTTAAATTCACATTTCATAATTCACAATTCTTTCAATTCATAATCCAGAATTCATAACTCATAATTGGGCTGCGCTTCAATCTTTGATAAAACAGCATACAATACTGCGCAGCCCAATTATGAGTTATGAATTGTGCATTATGAATTACCCATATATTTTCCTAATCTCCGCCCCACGGTAATAATGTAGGAGGATTTCATCGTACTCGCAACCGCGCTCTCCCATCACCGCCGCACCTATCTGGCACAGGCCTACACCGTGGCCCCAGCCGGCTCCGGTAATGACAAAACGGCCTGGCACTCCGTGGTTGACGTCGAGTCTGTCAACAACGAATGCGCTGCTGTAAAGATGTGTATCACTAAGTGCACGGCGTATTTCAAGCTCTTTGCCGATGGTGAACGTGCGCTTTGTACCTACTATCTTAAGTTTACAGATACGTCCGCTCTTGCCACGCTCTACCGGCACGAGGTCTGTAATCTGGCCGAAATCAATTTTCAACTTGTCGCTTATCATGGCCGAAAGCTGCTCTTGGGAATACTCAACCCGCCAACGGTAAAAGTCCGAAGTCTCCCGGTCGTAATCATTAAGGACCTGTGAAAGTATGTGCTTGTCGTCCGTGTTGCAATACGCTTCAGGACAAGAGCGTATCCAGCGGTCGGCCTCCGCCTCGTTAGTAAGGTCGGGCACGCCGGCATCACAGCCGTCGTTGTCACGCAATGCAACAAGATACGGCTGCGGTTTGTTTTCCCAACAATACTGGAACTCCTCTGTAACGCCTCCGCAACACTTGCTGAACCGTGCGTCACAAATCTCGTCCCCGTATGTCAATATCTGTCCGCGCGTCTCACGGACGGCCTGCGCCACGTGTACGTTTGTCGCCTTAGTGACGCCTTGGTAACGCTGACAGTGGTCGTCGGCACACACGTCAAAGATTGTATGATCGTCACGGTCGTACCACCGTATTAGTTCGTCGTCCTTCTTTACAAACGAGAAGAAACCGCTTCCGCCGGTGTCTTGACGACGGCGGCGCTCCATCTGAGCCAACAGCCAACTGCGCGAAATTACGGCGTGAGCTTTCAGAAACTCAAGTGAAGACGTGGCCTTCATCTCACTTGAGATTACGCTTACAAGATAATCTTCAACAGAAAGGCTGTTTATTGCGCACACCTTGTCGGCTTCAACAACGAGCTTCAACGTGCCTTTAAACGTCTGGGTCTCCTGCCGTTGCCAATGAAAATTAACGCCGATGGTAACACTTTCAAGCGAAAACGACACGCCTTCACCATGAGGAATGAACGTAAGTTCACGATAAAGACTGCCGTTCCACGATATTCCGCCTTCCGAGAATGACACTTCCTGACGTCCTGTCATCACTTCACCCTTGGCCACATACTCGCCGTTGAGCGTAAACCGTATGTTCTTAGCACTGACAATGCCGACCTGGACAAGAGGTTCTGCCTTGATTTCAAGTTCGTTTCCACTGCCGACAGACGGCGTTTGAGTCGCCTTTATCTTGTCTACAACCGTCTGCATATCATCACCTTGAAGTGAAACTTCACGCAAAACAGCCTCTATCATGTCCGCAGTAGCCATGTCAAAGTCCTCTTCACGAGGCGTAATGACAAGTCCGCCCATATCCAAAGCGCCTGGACTGACAAGCATATTGGTGTCGCCATCAGCATAATAACAGTCAGGACGATGCTTGCCACGCGGGAATATGACAGACAAGCAACGCCCTGCATCCATCCAACTTACGATGTTCATCATCGGTTCCGGCTGTCCGTCACGCAACGGAAGAGCGTCATACACCCGTCTGAACAGAGCGGCATCCGCCTCAACATCATTGCTCCTAACCAACAACGCAGGACAAACCCAACCGTGAATAAGCGATATGTCATTATCATCGTCGAACGAATACAGCCTTTCAACATCACGCTGCAAACGCGGCCAAGCCGTCTGAAGAGGCAACACGCCGCGCGTTCCGGCCTGGAAATGCAGATGGTCAGGAGCCGAAGCGCCACACTGTGGCCCGTTATAAAATATCATCATGTCAGGATACACGGCCAAAAAGCGGTGTATCTCGGCATAATTTTCAAGTATGCGTTGCGGCTGATGAGTGAGCGAAGGAATGGTAAAATGCACATGAAGGATGGGATAAGGATTGACAAGTATCTCAAACTTATCGCCGAAGCGCTTGGCAAGCTGGGCTTCAGGGCGGTTGGCACGGCACAAGAAACATGGCCGTGCGCTTATCGCCTGCTTGCTAACAGACGCCCCTGTAGACACTATCCGTGCCGGATTATATTGTAACACAATCTGAGCACGGCCGTCAGTTGTTGCCGTAAGACTTCTTGTCCGCACATCTTGCAGGTTGCGGAAATTGCAACGGGCCAGTTCCCATGTCTCCATCTGCCTGTTGAAAAACCTCAACAACGAGTTGTCTTCAAGGGCGGCGTCCATACCGGCATTCATCTTCTTGCGCGCCATCAGTTCCATTGTACGCAGACGGTCCTTATAAAGATTGTTGGCGTTCACCTTATCAACGCTCAAAGCCGAGTCGCTGTTACCGCCCCAACGACGGCAGAGATACAGCTCGGAATAAATCCTACCTATCTTATATCGGCGGCTGAAAGCCAGTCCGAGGGCGTAATCTTCGCCGTAACTTGTATTTGGGAAACGTACCTGGCGCAACAACGGAGTAAAGAAAGCGCGAGGCGCACCGAGGCCGTTTATGCGCAAAGCGTTGTTGCATCCGTTACGTTCAGTCCATTCGGCATGGTTGATAAGTCCCGGCGGCAGCGTGTTCAGATTAAAATCACACATCCTGTAACTGCCCACAATCATGGCTGCACGCTGGCTGTAAAACGCATCTACGATGGTCTGCAACGTATCGGGAGACGAATAAAGGTCGTCACTATCGAGCTGGACAGCGAAGCGTCCGCAGCGTGAGTCGTCAACGGCCACGTTCCAGCAGCCACCGATACCGAGGTCGGTACGTTGCGGAATTATATGTATCAGCCGCTCGTCGGCGTAAGCATCGAGCAGAGTCGTTGTGTTGTCAGTAGAATGATTGTCAACGACTATCACGTTGAACGGGAACGACGTGCGTTGTGACAGTGCGCTATCAACAGCGTCGCGGATGGTCTTCTCACGGTTGCGCACGGGTATGACGACTGTGGCTTCACAGGCAAAATCTTGCTCGGTGAAGTCCGGTTCGGCATAATACGATGTGTCAACCATCGCGCCCACGGCCTTCAAATGAGCCGTGACTGCACGCTCCATCTCAACCTGCACTTCGCGGTTGGACGGGTTAACATAGTCAAACTGCCGCTCACCACTCGTCCGCATATCGCGTACTTCCTCGGTGTAGAGCGGCTCATTAAGATGGAACATCCGTCCGTGGCGGCTTAGGTAAAGCCAAAGTTCATACCACCCTGCATACTTATAACCGGTATCGTCCGCCGTGTCGGCGAATGCGTGCATCAACGACGCCCTGACCATGACAACCGAACCAAAGTCGAAATCATCGCGCAGACTGCCTTCCTGCCAGTCAATAACCGGATGCGGCTCCACCCGTCCGTCCACGGCAGAAAGCCTATCGGCGTAGACAAGGGCAGCGTCGGTCTCCACGGCCACGCGCATCATGCGCTGTATGGAATACTGGCCGAGGCTTACCGTGACATCTTTCAAAAACATCATGGCATAGTCAGCCGTAAGGTTGTCGGCCACGCTCTTCATCGCCGACGATGACAAGAGGCTGTCCGTCACAATGAACGAGCAGCCGTCAGGCACGGCAGTTGACATGGCGAAACGCCCCGTCACAAGCAAATTGATATGACGTATCATGCGACTACCGCGCAGCTGTCTCAACGTGTTGGCGACCGAGGCCAAATCCGAGCACGGCAAAAAGCAATCTATTGTACCTTTCATTGTATATGTCTTCTTATAAGCGGATGGTCTTATCCGCACACATTAGCTTCGACCTGCAAAGGTAATGCAAACTTAAGACAAATCAAAATATTCATTACAGCATTATGAGAGTGTTTGTTAGTTCACTCCCATTTCTTCGCCTTTGAGAAAATCGCTTTCTTGCCGAACACCACGGTCTCAGCCATGAAATAATTAAACAGACCAGAAATGAGCAGGGCGGCAAGGTTGCACCAAACGACGCTCCATCCGAATATCCGCTCGAACAACAACAGGAACAGCATCTTGACAACGAAGCCGATAGCCGACGAGAGGTTGAACACAATGAAACGGCGGCAAAAATCGCCGGCACAGCGGTTGTCGATGCGGCTTTTCCATATCCAGCAATACGAGCAAAGGAAATTGCTCATCACGGCGAACTCGAACGAGATTACCGGCGAAACGACATACTGCCCCCAATACGTATGGAAAACGAACGTGGAACATATCCACAGCACCAGCGTATCAACGCCCGTTCCGAACAGACGGCTCACCACAAACTCGATATAGCGCAACACCCCTTTTTCTAATTAAGAGTTAAGAATTAAGAAATCAGGCAAAGCGAAGAGAACATGATGGAAATTAAGAGTTAATCATTAAATTCCATCCGTTTTCTTCAGCGGGTCTTGTTTGGCCAAGACTTTTTTGTCCTTAAAAAACTGGATGAAGTATATGACAAACAGCACCACGGCAATGGCAAGCCCGATTACATCGAACACTCCGGACTCGTAAACGCCAAACAACGTGAAACGGTCGTCGGCCCACGATGTGTACATATACAATGTGTTTATCAAGATGACGACAAGCCTGAACTCCGTAGGCCCGAAGCTACTGTAAGTCAGGCGGAACTCGCCCTTCAATATCGCGCCGATGTAAGTATAGATTGAAAGCACAAGGTAACCGGCCAGCACAAGCATTGCCACGTCGAAACGAAACATCGGCGATAGCCCCGCCCCGACGAACATGATGCACTGAGTCACGGCGTCGAGCGTATGGTCGATAAAGAAGCCGTAAACCGGCCTCTGCGTATTGCGCACACGGGCCACCGTGCCGTCAAGACTATCGCCGAACCAGTTGATGACAAGCCCCAGCGATGACAACCAAAGCCAATATACATTGTAGTTGGCCAAAAAGAAACCAATAGCACATATCACTGCGCCGGCGACGCCAACAAACGTCAGCATATCCGAAGTAACCCACTGCGGCAACCTTTCGGCCATCCATACGAGTACTTTCTTTTCTGCAGCATTAAGTATCGACGTCTGTATCCTTGACGCTGATTCTTTTCCCATATTTATTTGTCTTTTTCCCGTTTTTTTCCAAATAATTGGGTGCAAAGTTACATCTTTATTACGTACTTTTTAATATTTTATTAGTTAAAGTTGTTAAAGCTCTTTATGGCATCCCCTTTTAAGATTTTTCTTTCCACAAAACGAATACCATCATTTTTAGCGGCCGACTGCTTAACAAATAAAGTATTTTCACCGGTTTTTATGACAAAACACAACTTTAAATAATCATGAATATGTCAAACTAAAACGCAGCGACAATAAAAATACTTAGAACCTGTCTCAATTTTTCATGGATTAATTTTAAGAATTGCTTTCGTGTATGCTTTGCAGGTTTAATGAATAAATTTAAGATGGTGCCGAATTGCATTGCAAAACGTGCCCAATGGCACAATAAAAGGTGCCTTTTCGCAATGCAAAAAGGCACCTTTTAGAAAGCAATTTGTAAGTTACTGTATTTCAGGCGTTTACTGATGCTGTTCGCGCAGGAGGTCGTTCACTGTCTTTACGGGGTTGAACGTAGATAGCGGAACTTCCACGAATACGGTGTTCCAGTCGCTCATCGCGCCGTTCCAGAGCCCCGGCAATTCGAGTGCTTTCAGCTCACGGCCGTTCTTGCTCTTGCTGCTGATGAAGCCGGTGGTCTTATCCACATAGTCGGGCAGGTTGAAAGCGTTGCCCTTATAGTCCTTGACTGCGCAGACAAGGTCTACGGGATTGAAATGCGTCCCTTCCGTAAACATCCGCATATACTCCTCGTTGCTCTTGTCTATCTGGCTGCTTTCGAGTATTTGCAGACTCACCGTACCGTCCTGGTTGTACGTAAGGAACGGGCCGCCGCCGGGCTCACCCACGTTCTTCACCACTCCGCAAACGCGCATCGGGCGGTTGAGCTTCTTGTGCAGGTAGATTACCAGTTCGGCGTCCTCAAGCTGTTTGATGTCCGCCTTGCGGCAGCACAGGTCACGCTGGACAAAGCGGATGATTTCTTCCAGCTGTTCATGGGTGTACGTGCCGGTGTCAAGCAGACGCAGATAGCTGAAGGCCTTGGCTTGCAGCGTCACGAGGATGCCAGCCAGAAGCTGCTTGTAGATCACGGTGTCGGCTTTCAGACGGTCGGGCACTACATTGTCGATGTTTTTTATGAACACCACGTCTGCGTCGATGTCGTTAAGGTTCTGGATGAGCGCGCCGTGGCCTCCGGGACGGAACAGGAGCGAACCGTCGGCGTTGCGGAACGGCGTGTTGTCAGGATTGGCTGCCACGGTGTCGGTGCTTGGTTTCTGCTCTGAGAACGTAACGTCATACTTTATTCCGTACTTCGCGGCATACAGTCCGCACTTCTCGGTCACCTTGGCCTTGAACAGTTCCTTGTGTTCGTGGCTCACGGTAAAGTGGATGTGGGCCTCGCCGTTCGAGGCGGCGTAGAGCGCGCCCTCCACAAGATGCTCTTCAAGCGGCGTGCGCGGGCCTTCGGCATACTTGTGGAACAGCAGCAAGCCTTTGGGCAACTGGCCGTAGTTCAGCCCCTTGGCGTCAAGCATATTGCGCACAACGGCCTTATAGTCGCCTTCGGCCAGAAGGGCGGTGATGTTCTTGCCTTCATTGCGCTTGCAGGCTTCGTCTAATTCATCATAAAATGCGAACTTCTCGATGTTGTCAAAGTACTTCTTCTCGAACTCAGTCTGCGGCTCGTCTTCGCTGCCGCCCAGGAAAGCGAACATATCCTTGAACATACGGCTGGCCGCACCGCTGGCCGGCACGAACTTCACAATCTTCCTGCCCTCGGCCTTGTAAGCGTTCCAAGCGTCGATGTATTTGGCGCGCTCGCTCTCGCCCGGCGCCACGATGCCGTTACCTATGCCTGCGGCGGCGTCAATGCGTAAAAAGGGGAAACCATTTTTGAATTCTTCAAGCTGCGCCTCAACCTGCGCCTCGGTGATGCCTTTGCCGGCAATCTGCTTTAAGTCTTCTTGTGATAGCATAAGTCTTGTTTTTATTTAGGTTAAAGTATTAGTAGCGTGATATGCCTTAAATCAGTCACAAAAATAACGCTTTTCATCCAAAAAACACACCTCACGGCATTAAAAAGTTATTACTTTATGCAATAAAACTTACAATTTTCATTTTATAACAGCCAAAAACGATGTTTCTCGGAAAAAATAAGTAAGTTTGCATCAATGGACAGACTCATATTCACACACAAAGAACGGAGCGAGACCCTCGCAATAGCACGCCGGCTGAGGACAAGCATCAGCCGCCTGGCAAAGGAAAAGGACGAGGAAAAAGTGTTCGCCCACATAAAGAAAGCATTAAGGAACGGCACCGTAAGCCGCGACGCTTTCGGGCTGAACCCGATACTCTCGGCCTTGCAGACGGCACAGATAGCCGTAGACGAAATAGGCCTGAAACGCGACGGCGTGATAGCCATACTGCTCTACGCCGTGGCCGAGACCGACGCCGGCGGACTTGAGGCCATCCGCAAAGAGTTCGGCGACAGCGTGGCGCGCATAATCCACGGCATCTGCAAGATACAGGAATTGTATAAGAAAAACCCGGTGATAGAGAGCGAGAACTTCCGCAACCTGCTGCTCTCATTTGCCGAGGATATGCGCGTGATACTAATAATGATAGCCGACCGCGTGAACCTGATGCGCCAAATCAGAGACACGGAGAACGCCGAGGCAAAGACTGAAGTGAGCGAGGAAGCAAACTACCTGTACGCACCGTTGGCCCACAAACTCGGTCTGTACAAGCTGAAAAGCGAGCTTGAAGACCTCAGTCTGAAATACCTTGAGCACGACGCCTATTACATGATAAAGGACAAGCTCAACGCCACGAAGAAAAGCCGCGACGCATATATAGAAAGGTTCATAGCCCCGATAGACAAGAAGCTGCGCGACGCCGGCTTCAAGTTCCACATGAAGGGACGCACCAAGAGCATACACAGCATCTGGCAGAAGATGAAGAAACAGCAGTGCGGCTTCGAGGGCGTCTACGACCTTTTCGCAATACGCATCATCCTCGACGCACCGGCCGACAAGGAGAAAATGCAGTGCTGGCAGGTGTTCGCCATAATAACGGATATGTACCAGCCCAACCCCAAGCGTATGCGCGACTGGCTGAGCGTGCCTAAGTCGAACGGTTACGAGAGCCTGCACATCACCGTGCTCGGCCCTGAAAACAAATGGGTGGAGGTGCAGATACGCACGGAGCGCATGGACGAAGTGGCCGAGCGCGGACTGGCCGCCCACTGGCGATACAAGGGCGTGAAGGGCGAAAGCGGACTTGACGAATGGCTCAACAGCATACGCACGGCACTGGAGAACAAAGACGACCTGCAAGTAATCGACCAGTTCAAGATGGACTTGTACGAGGACGAGGTATTTGTCTTCACGCCAAAAGGCGACCTGATGAAGTTCCCCAAGGGTGCCACGGTGCTCGACTTCGCATACCGCATACACTCAAACATCGGCAACCACTGCATCGGGGCGAAAATCAACAACAAGGCCGTAACCTTCCGCTACGAGCTGAAGAACGGCGACCAGGTGGAAATAACAACCTCCAGCGCACAGAAGCCGAAGCAGGAATGGCTCAACATCGTAAAGACGAGCCGCGCCAAGGCAAAGATACGCATGGCCCTGAAAGACCTGATGGTGAAAGACGGGGCTTACGCAAAGGAGATGTTCGAGCGGAGGCTCAAGAACAGGAAAATCGAGCTGGAAGAAAGCACCGTGTCGCACCTCATCAAGAAACTCGGTTTCAAGGAGGCCAACGACTTCTACCGCCACATCGCCGACGGGAGTCTCGACGTAAACGACGTAATCGAGAAATACCAGGAACTGCTGCAACACGACAACAACGCCGCGCCGCAACAGCCCGCACGCAGCGCCGAGAGCTTCAGCTACGAGAACCCGAACGAAAACATCGCCGCCGCAAGCGACGACGTACTCGTGATAGACCGCAACCTGAAAGGTGTTGACTACACCCTCGCCAAATGCTGCCACCCAATCTACGGCGACGACGTGTTCGGCTTCGTCACCGTCAGCGGCGGCATAAAGATCCACCGCGCCGACTGCCCCAATGCGCCGGAGCTGCGCAAACGCTTCGGCTACCGCGTGGTGAAGGCAAAGTGGAGCGGCAAGGGCAGTTCGCAATACTCAATAACGCTGAAAATCATCGGCAACGACGACATCGGCATCGTGAACAACATAACAAGCATAATATCGAAAGAAGAGAAGATAATGATGCGCAGCATCAACATCGACAGCCACGACGGCCTCTTCAGCGGCAACTTAGAGGTCAACGTCGAAGACACCTCACGCCTTGAACAGCTCATCAAAAAGCTCCGCAACGTGAAAGGCGTGAAGCAAATAATCAGGCTGTGACATCTACAAGTTCATCACCCGCGCCCGCCATACGAACAGTGTAAGGCGGGCGCAGTGTTTATAACAAAAATCTTCCAGCCAACGAAGCATCCAGCTAAAAACTGGATGATAACAAAAAAACAAACTATTTCTTAATGTCAATAACCGCTCAATTTTTCATCCCATGAATAATGTTCACGCACCATATTAAAGCCATTTTTAGCTATCATATTGCGCATTTGAGTATTTTCAAGCAACTCTACACAAGCCTGAGCAAAATCATTTTCGCCATCACGTATAAAGCAATTTTCACCATCACGCAACTCTGGTATAGCCTTTGAGATCAAAGACGTCATAACCACGGGGACACCACAACCCATCGCCACCAGAACCTTGTTTTGTATACCTGCGGCAATTTTCACAGGAGCTACAGCCAAACAAGTATCTGCCACCATACTTGTCAAATCATCAACAAAACCTGTTACAATGATATTTTTCCCGTTGCCAAGAGCCTCTATCTCGCGAGGAGGTTCTGCCCCCACTATATAAAACACTGCATCAGGACAACGCTTCAAAATTATCGGGAAAATATTTTTCACAAAACGAAGTACAGCGTCCTGGTTTTGCAACGTGCGCATATTTCCTATAAAACATATCTTTTTCTGATCATATACTGTAGGGAACGCGTCTAAACAAGTCACACCGTTCGTATGCAAAACAAGAGTTCCAGTCTTTACTCTCTTATTGATGAAGTTTATGTCCTCCTGCGAAACAACAACGACCTTAGGGAAAACTTTTACAATATGGTCTTCGTATCTGCGAATAAGTCGGCGTTCAACCATATAAACCACCTTTTTCAACAGTCCGCCTTTCGCCTTTGACGACAAAGAATATGTTTTCGACAACGCATCGGTCATTTCCACTGTGGAAGAAGAGTATAGATTTTCTCTTTCCAAATACGGAGCCATACGCAACAAGTGAGAAACAAACCTGTCGGGATGTTCCGTTTGTATTACTTCATCAAGTTTTTTCTTAAAAAAACGCGAATGGTAATAACCGCATTGCATAGGTCGCCCGCAAATCAAGAACAGCAACGTATAAACATACGACGCAAACCGATTTCGCCGTACAAGAAAAATCTTGTCATACAACCTACCTGCCTCTTCAACATCAACCGACTTATCATAAAACGACACAAGCAACAACTCATGCCCTTGCGCCTTGAGATATCGAGCTATATTATTTATCCTTAAAACGTCTCCTCCATTCTCCGGCATGGGGAAACGCGGTGTCAATATGCAGATTTTCATAATTAGCTTCTTAAAGATTTTCTACTCAAACGCTGACTTGAACGTATTTGAAATTGCTGATTCTGAATGACGCAAAAGGTAAATCTCCCGTGAATACCTGTTAAACCTTGGAATGGGATTTTCAATATAATGGTTTATACATCTGATATATTCAGAAGCAGAATTACACTTTCCTCCGATTCTATCAAAATCAGCGTCATAACCTTCAAATGTCTCGTCCGTTCCTATTATATTTTTACCATACATAAGAGCCTCACACGTCTTAATTTTCATCCCGCTACCAGAAAAGACAGGTAAAACCATAAAATCCGCTTTCCTAAAATAACTTGAAAGGTCTGGAACATCACTTATAACTTCAATATTTTCCAAGCATTTATTATCTGATTTTAATTTCGCCATACCTTTTCCTACTATCATAAAATCTATTTCAACAAAAGGCAAAACATTCTTCACAAACCATAACACGCCTTCATTATTAGCCGGGAAACAGCTACCGATAAACATACAAAGCGGTTTTTTACGTGTTAACGTATCATCTTCCATTGGGCTGGCCAACGCATCTTTCAACGTTACCGGCATTATTATGTCGGCGTTCCGCCCATGCTTTTCACGTATAAGATTTGCATCTCGTTCATTCAAAACGATTATTTTATCAGCAAATCTGCACGAATAACCATCATTGCGCTTGGCGCAATTAATTATCAAATCGCGGAAAGGTAAATGTTTAGGCAAAACCGCATCGTAATATATACTTTCTACATTATGAAAGAATGATATAATCCGCCCTTTATAACCTACCACACGAAGTTTTTTTGCAATAAGCCCAAACAGGCTTGTTCCCAAAAAAACATAATCATAACCATCGGCTTTTGTTATAATCTTTTTAATAAAAGTCGGCGTTACACCGTTGTAATATCCAAAAGGGAATAACAGTAATGCCATGAAATAACTGAACAATGACCGTTTTCGTTCTTCATCGTGCAAATATAAAACGTCAACATTGTGCTCGCCAAACAGTTCTTTCGTCATACTTAAATTACGCTCATTGCATACGCCACCACCTTCAAGTATCCCTCTATACCGTTTGAACAATATGAATAAAACTTTTTTCTGCATAATATAATAAATGTTTCTTAATCATTGAAAATACTCTTATAATCAGGCGTCAACCTGTCTTTAATGGCCTTACACATAGCATTAGGATGGTGGAATAAATAATCCAACTTAATGCAAAGCTCGCCTACGTCGTTAAACATTGGATCGTAATTTAAAAAGTCTCTGCAATAGTCAAAAGCATGGTTAGCCTTTATCAGCATTTTTTTCCCATTAGCCACACATTCAAAACTAACACCGCTAACCCGATACTCGAATGTCGGCGGATATGCCAATAATATGACATCAGAGGACAAAAACAGCTTTTGGTATTGGTCTTGAGAAAGATATTCGTTTATGAACTTAATATTACTTGTTTCACACACACAACAAGGACTGTTTCGTAATATCAACAAAACATTGTTCTCACGCAAAAAATCAGCCAACCTGGCATTCTGCATTAACTCCGTTACAAAATCCACATCGGGTTTTGGTGATGGATGAAATACAACTTTATCGTATGAAGATATATTTAGAGGTAACTGTATGTCCGGTTTCATTGTAAAAGGTGGAACACATCCATGTGAAACGACCAAAACATTATTTATACCTTGACGCTTAAAGGGTTTTGTCATTTCATCGTTGAAAACAATGAAATGATTATGTTTTGACAGCCGGTGCATAAAATAACGCTTAACCTTATTATCAAAGGAAGCTGCATTATTGTGACAAATAATATACATACCACGACATAGCGGTAACAAGCCAAGCGTAACTTCATCACAATAAGAAACAACCACCTTGTCAAATTTCCTAACACGGATAATAATCCTGATAAGCAATAAACTCAATATAAACGATATTCGGTTAATCACAGCATGGCCGTCTCTTAGTTTCAACAAATTTGGTAAAATCAAAGCATAATCATCTTTTCCATAAGGCAGCCGCTTCATTATATCCCTATGCAACACAATTTTCACATCATATCCGTCAGCCCGCAATGCGTCTATGTGAATCTTATTAAAATTCACATGGCCTTTTTGATAAGCATAGTCAACAAACAAAGCCGTTCTTCTCATGTTTACGAAAATTACTGTTCGATCTCAGAATAATTCTTATTATATATGCTTTCCCTTATGTGGTAAGGTTGTGAACCGAAGAGAATATTATCGTATTTTGCTATTACATAATGTGTCGATCCGTACATTTTTAACATACAATATAAACAAACAAAAGAAATGAACAATTTTCGATTGTTTTCTATCACAAAACATTTCACTAAATCATACCAAATTATCCAATATCCGAAACTGAATAAATATGAAAGTCTTTGGCTTATAACCTTGAACTCGCTTAAGAAAAAGAACATTGCAAAATATAAGATTAGGCCATTAATATATATGTTTCCGTCACTTCTTATATCTCTCAATTTTACAATGTAACAAAATAGCAGAATTCCTGTTAAGAGCCTTTCCAAATATCCAATTCCGATCTGAAAACTTGCCCCAGGATCAAGTTCCATATATACGTCAATTTTATATTGCAACTCAGGACTTATCAAGCCAACAAAAAGTTTTACAATTGTTAAAAAAACAGGAATATGCAACAAATATACCACATTCCCTGTTATAAAAACCCCCAATAATATCCATTTATTGATACTTTTATGCAAAAAAAAGTATAACGGAAAATAAAAGATTGTAGAAGTGTGAAAAGTAAGAGCTAACAGACATAACGCAAAATATGGCAACGCTCTTCTTTTCTCAATAAATTCTATTGCATTTAAAAAAATCAACATTGATATAGAGTTTCTCATCAAGTCTGTAAAAAATCCCAATCCATTCATGCTGAAAACAATCATCAAAGCAAATGGAATGTTATCAACATTTTTCAATAAGAAACGCATTAATAATACTGTATTCAGCGTTGTGCAAATTAAAACAAAGAAATTGTAATTATCAAACAATGATTTGCACAAACACATTAAAATACTAAATCCGGGTTCAAAAGGCCAATCACTTATTGGCAAAGAATGCAGATCATAAAATGAATAATGCAAAAAAGCTGGATAATAAGAATTCCAGTCATAAAAACAAAAACCTCTAAAACCAAAAAAGAAAATAATAATGCCCACACAAACAAGCACTATATATTTTTTTGCTTCATCTGTTTTTACGCTATGAAATAAAAAAGACAAAAAACAAAATATACAAATAAAAATTATATATGGCAAAGAGTATATCATTATCCACGCATTTTACTAAAGAGATTTCGCCCCCATAATATCCAAACAATATCTAAAAAGAAGCCAAAGAACATATATATAACCACTATCATGGAACGTGGTGTACTCGATGCCCTGAGAGGCACTGTCGCCTCTTGTATGATAGTAAACGCCGGTGTCCGTTCCTGAACTTTCATTTTAGCCATTTGCAACTGTTGCACAGACTGGTTGTAAATGTTATATCTCAACTGCATCTCATTCTCTAATTCTTCCTGCTTTGATTTAAATGATTGCAGCACAACATCTGAATTAGCATCCATATATGAAGAATATAATTGTTGTGCCTTGACATATTGTTCTTTTGCATCTACGTATGTTTTTTTAGCAAAATCCATGTCGTTACGAGCTTTCTGCGTTCTATATTCTATAATATAATCTTGCAACAAACTTTGTATGGTATCCGCCATCAAGGCGGATACTAATGGATCATAATCGGTGACAGAGATTGTTATTACATTCGTTTTTTTATCAATAAGACAAGCAATATTTTTCTTTATGTCGTTGCAAACCCCATCCTGGATTTTTGTCAATCGGAAAGGGTCCATTTTTTTCCCGTTTCCACCATCATCTTCTTTTGCAAAAAGACTTTTTACCCACATCATCGGATATTGCCAAAATGGTATTTGAGTATCTTCCACAAGATGATCATAATAAGTTTTCTTATTGTCAGGTGCATCCAAAAGGCTTACATTGACATTAAAAAGCCTGATAATAAAATCATTTGATGCGAAAACATCAGGATAAATATCAGGATAAATTGCATCTGTAGAACTTCCTGTAGTTCCTAAATTTACTCCTACCATTGAGGCCAAATCACCCAGACTTTGCGACATACCCATGCCTGTTATCTCTGGTGCCAAGACAACAGTTGAGGTATATTGCTTTGGAGTACATAATGCGACAACAACACCTATTACAGTAAAAACAGATAAAAATATTACCAAAAGTCTTTTTTCAGAAAAGACCTTTTTCAATATCCCTATTATATCTATCTCTTTAAATTCTTTTTTTTCATTCATATATTACGCATTTTGATAAATAAAGCCTCATAGTCTATCTTTGCGGTTCAGAATTCAGCACAAAGCCTCATAATAATAAACACAAATGCAAAGATAAGAATTTTTCCTATATATAAAACCCCTTGGAGGAATTATTTTTAGTGGCACGACGCCGATTACAGTTTCAAATGGTATCCTTTCAGCTTTTAAGACATATCCTTTTACCATTTAAAAGATGGCTTTTTACACTACAAAAGGACACCTTTTACAATCTCGCTGGAAGCAAGTAAAAACAGTAAGCTAAAGCCTTTGAAATACAACAAACCGAAAGTAGCAAGCATACAGAGACAAGAATAATTCCATCAATAAGCAATATATAAAATGAAATATTTTGTTTATTATTTCATTTTACCTACCTTTGCTTACAAAAAAGCACAATGGATGTTTCTATTATCATAGTAAATTACAAAACTGCAGATTTGATAGCCAACGCCATAACATCTATAATAAGGCTAACAAAAGATATTTCATATGAGATAATTGTTGTTGACAATAATTCTAACGACAATTGCTATAACTTATTAAAAGATACGTTTAAAAATGACATAGAACTTTCATTTATTTCATTGAAAGAAAATAAAGGTTTTGGTATGGCTAACAATGAAGGAGTTTATATTGCTAAAGGTAGAAATATTCTATTTTTAAATCCTGACACTTTACTAATAAATAATGCTATAAAAGAATTGTCTAATTACTTAGATAACCATAATGATGTTGGAGCTTGTGGCGGCAACCTGTACGACGAGCTGATGAAACCAGCACAAAGTTTCTACAGGATACTGCCTTCATTAAAATGGGACTTAAGTATTCTAACATTCAGGAAAATTGAAAAACTCATTTTCGGTGGGAATTATATATTCAACTACACTGATCACCCCATCAAAGTTGGATATATCACAGGAGCAGATCTCATGGTCAAAAAGAAAATATTAGACGAATTTGGCGGTTTTTCTTCAGACTTTTTCATGTATTATGAAGAGACAGACTTATGTTGCAGAATAAAAAAACATGGATATAAAATCATAAATGTACCAACAGCAAAGATTCAACATCTTGAAGGCAAAAGTTTTGACAGGGAACAATCTATTTTAAATATAGAAAGAATTAAAATGTCCGAAGAAAGCAGATTGATTTATTATAAGCGGAATGTGGGGCACGTAGAAATACGAATTGCAAATATTACTTATTCTTTTGCACTATCGCTAAATAAGTTTATTTTCCGCCTCCTTAAACGAAATATATGGAAAAAATATAAATATCAGAAAATATTTTACAAGGAACTTAGAAAATCTATCTTATCATAAATAAATACACCTCAAAATGGCTGACGTAAAAAAGAATTTTTTTTACAGTTGCATATTAACTTCTGCTAATTACATTTTTCCCATAATAACATATCCGTATGTGTCAAGAGTTTTAGGGGTTACAAATATCGGCATCTGCAATTTCATAGACAGCATCATAAATTATTATATGATGTTCTCAATGATGGGCATTGTTGCTGTGGGAATACGTGAAATCGCCGCAAATACAAGCAATAGACAGAAACTATCTAAGTCGTTCTCTAATTTATTAATATTAAATTCCATTTCTACTGGAATAGTATTGCTCCTCTTAATCATATCGATTTATTCTATTCCGAAACTATATGAACATAGAGAGCTAATGTTCATTGGTTTTTTCAAAGTCATATTTAATTATTTACAGATTGAATGGTTTTACAAAGGGATAGAGAACTTTAAATATATCACAAAGTACGGTTTACTCACAAAAATAATCTATGTAGTTGGCATTTTTATTTTTATAAAAGAGCAAACTGATTACAACATTTATTATTTATTATCAATGCTTATGATAGCGGCAAGTGCAGTTATCAATTTATGGCATACGAAGGCATTTGTAGATATTAAAATCTCTAACTTATCACTCAAACCTTACATTAGACCATTTTTAATTTTAGGAACTTATATATTACTTACTTCCATGTATACAACATTTAATGTTGCTTATTTAGGTTTTGTTTGTGGAGAGACAGAAGTTGGCTATTACACAACTGCAACAAAACTACACAGCATTTTCTTATCTTTATTTACAGCTTTTACAGGTGTCATGCTGCCAAGAATGAGTTCGTTAGTGTCAAAAGGACAAATAGAATCTTTTAAGGAATTATTATCCAAATCATTACATACGTTATTTATTTTTGCAATACCAGTTATAATCTTTACCACTGTTTACGCCTCACAGATCATTGAAATAATCGCTGGTCCTGGTTACGAGTTTGCAACTATCCCAATGCGTATGGTTATGCCATTAATACTCATCATTGGATATGAACAAATAATTGTATTACAGGTTTTAATGCCGCTAAAAAAAGATAAAGATATATTTATAAATTCTATAATTGGAGCTATTTGGGGTTTATTGTTAAATATTTTGATTGTCAGTCAACTAAAAAGTATTGGATCTGCAATTGTTTGGATTACTTCTGAATTAATAATTCTAACATTATCACAACTCCGCCTAAAAAAATACGTCAACATGAAAGTTCCAACAAAAGAACTCATACATCACACACTATGGGCAATTCCGTGCATATTAACATCTATAATCATATCCAAATTATCAAACAACACATTCTACATTATCACTGTAGGCTTTATTTTTATTTCAATTTATTATTACGTAATTTATATAAAGATATTCAAAGATGAATTCGTAATAAGAACAATTAAACAACTAACAAAAATATTTTCCAAAAGAGCATAATTACTAAAATGCTCAATATTCTATTTTATCATCTCTTTCATTTCTCCAAACTCCTGTAGCTTTAACAGCCAGCGGTTGCACACAACCAACAACACTATATTCTGGAGCTTCGACTTTACCATCTAAAATAGTGCCGGTCGAAAAGACACAATTATCCGGCGTTTGGGTTCGCTTTAATATTTTACAACCATTGCCAAACCAATTATTAGCACCAATACATATAGGGGCATGTCCACGGTTATAACCACCTGATTTTTTTGTTAGTTTATGAAAATCTGTATCTATAACAAGCGTATCCCATCCAAACAAAACATTTTCTTTAAATAAAACGTGATCATAAACAGCTAAACGTAACGTCGTTGTTGAAATAAAATTGTTTCCAAAAATCACAACTCCGCTTTTCCCCACTGATATTGCAGAATTATTTCCAACAATACAATTTCCTTTAAAAACAATTGTTCCTCCATGATTTTCTATAATAATTCCTGAATTTGGGTATAACGAAACCATATTGAAACCCAAACGCACCATACCATATCGAACCTTACAATCTATCCTTATTTTACCTTTTAACCTTAATAGTTTTGGTTTGTATAGTATTATAGGAAACTTTATCGCATCTTTAAAAGGTAAATAACGGAAATTTACATATCCACTATAAATAATACTTCTAAAATCATGCCTGTGACTCCAAATCTTACGTATCAGATTACCCATTAAAATTACTGTTACTTTTACGATTGTCTTTAACTTTCAATATTCACCTTCCACCCTTCTACTCCCCTTGTCTCGCTTGAGAAGTTCACACCTATTTTATATATCGTGCGTTTATCTGCGGCAAAGGGGGCGGCGTAGCCGAGTTCGTCTATCTGACGTAGGGCTTCGTCTGCCGACTTGTCGAGCTTGCACTCGATGATGTAAATGTAATCGGAGGTTTTTATCAACACATCTATGCGGCGGGCACTCGTAGGATGTTCAACATCGACATAGAACCCCATTATCTTAAAGATGAGGTAAAGGGCATTCTGGAAATACAGTTCGGCATTGCCGACGATTTTATAGTCCGTGTCGGCAAACATCGCTTGCAGATGCTGCATGAATTGTTCTGGCTTGCCGCTTTCAACGTCCATGACGAAATTGCTGACGTCAAACTCCGACCTGTCACTGTTAGGGGCGTAATACGGCAACAGAAAATTCAAGAAGCCCGTCTCCACTTCCTTGTTAGGGAAGCCGAGATAATACTTCCTAAACCGTTCATTATAGCCTTTTATCGTAAGATAACCACTTTGATAAATCAGTGGTATGGGATTACGCGACGCCGTGTCGATGCTATTGAGTACATCGTCTGAAACTATTTCATGCGTCAAATCAGGCAAGGCGTACTTACGTTCCTGCAACAACTGTACGAGGAACGTTGGCGTGCCCGTCTCAAACCAATAGTCTTTGAAGCTCTGTTTTGCAAACGTGTTCAGCAGGCTGAAAGGATTGTAAATGCCTTTCGTGCCATATTCAAAATGATAACCGTCATATTGCTCTTTCAACTTTGCCGCGACTTCATCGTATGTCATATTGTTGGCAGCGGCAAGTTCCTGCAATGAAAACTCAAAATAGCGGTGTATTTCTTCCTCCGTAATTCCGCATATTTCGATATACCGCTTGTCCATCGATATATCCTGAAGATTGTTCAAATCGCTGAACACGCTCACTTTACCGAACTTAGTCACTCCCGTAAAGAAACCAAACTTTATATACTTGTCGTAGGTTTTAACAACGGAGTAAAAGGCTTTCAAAATAGTTCTGTAAACATCTTGCAATGCAGCGTTGCCGATTGTCTGCAACAACGGCTTATCATACTCGTCAACAAGCAGCACCACACGCTTGCCTGTTTGTTTGTAAGCAAGTTCTATTATATGTGAAAGCCTCTCTTCCGGGGAGCGGTCTTTAAACTTATCGCCGTACAGGGCTTCCCACGCTTCAAGGTGTTTATTAAGCTCAGCCAACAACGCCTCTTTCGTGTCATAGTTGCGCGTGTTGAGGTCGATATGCAAAATCGGATACGACTCCCATTCTGTTTCAAGTTTTTCAATATCCAAACCGGCAAACAAGTCTTTTCGCCCACTAAAATAGGCCTCTATCGTAGAGATAAGAAGACTTTTACCGAAACGGCGCGGACGCCTCAAGAAGTAATAACGCCCGTCAGAGACAAGCTCATAAACCATCCGCGTCTTGTCAACATAAAGATAATCATCTTTACGCAGACTTTCAAAATTCTGTATACCGATAGGATATTTCATACTTTCCTTGTCTTTATTGCAAAACGTTTGCCAACGTAGCAATCATCGTGGCGATAGAAGCAATAGACGTACCCATTGACATCTTTTCGGCTATCGTCATGGTGTTGACTTTCTTCTGCGGAACGAATATCTCACAGCCGGGCTGAGGCCTCGCTCCCTCACTCACCTTCGCCACCATGCCGTTCATGTAAATGATGAAGGCCTGGCTCTTCTTTGCGCGGTTGCTGAAACCGCCTGCCTGATTGATATAATACTTGGCCTTCTTACCTTTCTGGTAACCTACGGTGTTAGGATACATCACCTCGCCGTTGATTTTCACCGTAGCAGTATATTGCGGCACTACGAGCTTGTCACCCTCACGCAGCACAATGTCGGCGTCGCCTCCCGGTTCGGCCAAAGCCTTATCAAGCTCGATACCGACAGAATACGTTTCGGGTATATCGAACTTCTTTTCCATCTCCTTGTCGTCCATGTTGATAGTCTTACCGGCTCCGGCAGCCTCAAGTTCAAGGCGGGCGGCTTCTTCCTGTGCCATACGGAACACAACCTCATAGCGTTTGCGTTCGTTCTCGTCCATCTTGCGCTCAAGACGCGCACCGGCAATATAAGCACGGTCGTTCACTCCACCGGCACTGCGTATCAGGTCGCTCAGGCGTTGGTTTTTCTTAGACAATGTATAAACGCCGCCAAACATCACCTCGCCTTCCACTGTTACGTTTTGCTGTTTATAGAAACCTGGACTTTTACGCACGTACACCTCGTCGAAGGGCATCAACTTAAAACCGGGTTCGCCGTCGATCACAAAGCCGTCTTTCAAAGCAAACGTGTATGTGCGGGCTATGATCGAGTCTGTAGTCACAGCTTTCGGATTAACCATGCGGCGCGCCACGTCCACTTTCACAGTGGAGGCGGTTTGCTTCAGTCCGCCGGCCTGCAACACGAAGTCTTCAAGCGTCTCATTGTCTGCATATTTGTAAACTCCGGGATAGAACACCTCGCCATGTATCGTGATGGTTTGTTCTTCCATCATCTCCTGCTTTGTCGGGATGAAAAGCACGTCGTTGTTCTGTATTGGTATGTCGGCCACACGTCCGGCCATGATACCCTCCACGTCAACCGGCACCACCTCAAGCGTGCGGTCGGGCTTCATCCTGTGCATCACGGCGCGTGCAGTGAAAGCCTCCTCGCGCAGCCCGTCAGCGTGTTCAATGAGCGAACGCACACTGGTTATGTCCCCACCTACCTGGTACATTCCCGGGCGGAACACAGCCCCCTTAATTTCCACCATATTTGAAAATCTCGGAATAATGGAGTCAACACTGACAGAGTCGGCGTCAGACACTTGGAACGCGCTCATATCAAACTCATCTATTGTGTAGACTGAATATTCCCTACCCGTCTTACGTACCAAACGCACCGACTTCTTATATGCGTCGCCGGTAAAGCCGCCGGCGTATTTCAAGAGCGTGGCAACGCTCTCGTTCTTCTTCATCTCGTAAAACATCGGGCGCTTCACCTTACCCGTGATGTTCACGAGGCAGTCGTATGTGCCTACGGAAATCACGTCATTGTCGGCTAAGCGCACATTGCCCGTAAGTTTTCCGTTGAGGATGTAGTCATAAATGTCAACCGAAGACACAAGGCGGTTATTTCTGTACACCTTGATGTTACGCAGCGTTCCGAGGTCGTTCGTGCCTCCCGCCATATACAAGGCGTGAAACACTGTGGCAAAGGCAGGTAGCGTATAAGTTCCGGGATTTTCAACCTCGCCCATCACATTTACCATTATCGAGCGTGTCTGGCCTACGGTGAGCTTTATTTTCGAGCTGCTGTAACGTGCGCCGAGTGTGGACCGCAGTTTTGCGTTAGCTTGTTCCACTGTCAACCCACTTACACTTACGGGGCCGAAGCCTTCAATCGTCACCTCGCCGTCGGGCGACACCGTGCTTTCTATCGTCTTCTGCGACGCTCCGTAAATGTCTATATACACGGCATCGCCTGGGCCGAGCCTGTAATTCTGCGGCGTGGCAATATTCATGTCCGGCTCGAAAGTCAGTTCCTTATTGTTAAAGATGTCGCGGCCAAACACTTTTATTTTTTTCTTCTTCTCCCTTTTCATATACATATCTACGATAGCCGCCGTGTCGGGTATAAAGTCGTTCAGCTCATCTTGCATCATGAGCCAGTCCTCGTTAGTCTCGTCATAGGCGGCGCTTTTCTCAAGGTCGCTTTCGCGCAAGTCCTTTACCCTGTACGTAGGACGATCGTCCTCCTCATCGGCAAACTCGTCTTCGTAGTTGCTGTATTTAGTCTTTTTCTTGCTCTTCTTCACGTTCGACCTCAACCGGCTTTCACGTCCGGCGGCATCGTTGGTGTTGACGGCCCCCATGCCTTGGTTCTTGGCCAGGCGTTCGTATTTCTGCTTCACACGGCGTATCTGCGTGATGTCAACACCTCGTTGCATCAGCTTTGTGACAATCTGCGCCTGGGACGTGCCCGCCGCATTCTCCTCGACGACAAACTGCATCACCTGCTCATCTGTCATAGACGACTGCGCAAAAGCGCAAAACGGCAGCAGGGCTGCCATTACAATCATTAGGAAGTATCGTTTCATAGCCATATTATATCAATAAAATACATCATGGGCAAGGCGAGACTGCCGCCACGCCGTCAAAATTTCCTACCGCTGACGATGCTCGCCACAGTGCGCATTATTATGCTGAAATCAAGCCTCAACGAACGGTTTTCAAGATAATGCACATCCATACGCAGACGCTTGAGCATCTTTTCCATACTGTCCGTATAGCCGTTATAAAGAGTAGCTTCAGACGTAAGCCCCGGACGCATCTGGTAAATAAGCTCATAATTGCTGTCGCGTTCCATTATCTGGTCAATGTAATATTTGCGTTCAGGCCTCGGCCCTACGAACGACATATCACCTTTCAACACGTTCCACAGCTGCGGCAGTTCGTCAAGATGGTGTTCGCGCAGGAAACGTTCCGTCTTTGTAGAATTGGCTTCGTCACACTTTGCCACGAGCCTCGGCCCGTCTTCCTCGCCGCTCATTGTGCGGAATTTGTATATCGTAAACGGGCGTCCACCGTAGCCTATGCGCTCTTGCGAGAATATCGCAGGCCCGTTCTTTTGGCGTTTTAACATTATATATATGATAAGGAACGCGGGCGAAAGCAGCACAAGCCCGACAAGCGAGAACACTATGTCGAGCAGTCGTTTTACGGCACGTTGCGCGGCGTTCATCGCGTCGCGACTGCATTCCGTTTTTCCGGCTTCTGCGCTATATACGTTTTCCACAGTCCTTACAGTAGTTGTCCTATTATATAACCCTATTTTCCAAAAATTGTTGCAAAGATAATGTTTTTTTATTTAAAAACGCCTGCAAAAAGCTAAATTTGTAATATCAGGGAGTGATCAAGGAGTTATGGAGTTAAGACAAATGCTTTACTTAAATAGAAAATGAATAATTACGGAGTATTCAATTCTTCACTCTTCGTTCTTAACTCTTCACTTAACAAAGCATTTATCCTATCTCCTCCCCTCGGGGAGGCCGGGTGGGGGCTTTTTCTCTTCTGTGGAGGCCGGGTGGGACTTCTTTCATTAACAAAAAAACCGAAGATACGCCCTACCCTTTCTGGCGGCATATCCCCGGCCTTATTTTCGTCTTTATAAATGTCCGCAATTACCCTATCGCTTTTTATTGGACTTTTCCAACAAGACAAATGTCTTTAACTCACATTTGTTAAAGGAGAGAAGTCCGTAACAATAAAAGCATTTGTCTTTTCTCCTCCCCTTGGGGAGGCTGGGAAGGGGCTTCCTTTAACTCCTGACGGAATGGCATCTTTGCGGACCTTCATATTAGTTTCCGCTTATCCGTAGATAATCTTGCCGTTCTCGTCCTCATACGGAGCAAGATCCTTGGCATACTGGTTCATTGCGCGGAGGCTCATACCCATTGACGAGAAGCCGCCGTCATGGTAAAGCGTCTGCATGGTTACTTTGCGCGTAAGGTCGGAGAACATCACTACGCAATAGTCGGCGCAGTCGTCAGCCGTGGCGTTGCCGAGGGGCGACATCTTGTTGGCGAAGTCCATCAGGTTGTCCATGTCCTTGATGCCCTTGCCGGCTGTCGTAGGCGTAGGCGACTGTGATATTGTGTTGATGCGCACGTGCTTCTCGCGGCCATAGATGTAACCGAAGCTGCGGGCAATGCTTTCAAGCATACTCTTGGCGTCGGCCATGTCGTTGTAACCGAAGAACGTACGCTGTGACGCAACGTAAGTCAGCGCAACCACCGAGCCGTATTCGGCTATGGCGTCCTGCTTCTTGGCTACCTGCAACATCTTGTGGAACGATATGGCCGAAATGTCGAGCGTTTTCTGCAAATAATTATAGTCGAGGTCATCGTAAGTGCGGTGTTTGCGCACGTTGGGGCTCATGCCGATTGAGTGCAAAACGAAGTCGATTTTGCCACCCAACAGGCGTACTGACTCTGAAAACACCTTCTCAAGGTCTTCCACGCTTGTGGCGTCGGCGGCGATGATTGGCGCGTCGAGCTTCTTGCCCAGCTCGTCGAGCGTACCCATGCGCAGGGCCATAGCCGTGTTGCTAAGGGTGATGCGTGCTCCTTCTTCAACGGCTTTCACAGCCACTTTCCATGCGATAGAGTCTTCATTGAGCGCGCCGAAAATGATGCCGCGCTTACCTTTTAATAAATTGTGAGTCATCTTTATTTACATTTTGATTTATATCCGGGTGCAAAATTACATCATTTCACCGATACGGGCAAATCTTTACACGAAAAAGGAATTGTGTCAAAATGAAGTTAAAACGGGATTGCCATAAGTTACATAAAAAGACATCTTTCGCAATGCGAAAGATGCCCCTGTATAATAAACACTAGACCTTACACACCAAGTTGCTCCATCTCTTTCTTCAAATACATGGATATGCCTGGACAGAATTTCTCCTGCCCTTCTGCAAATATACGTTTGGCAATAGTCTTAACGTAAAAAATATGGATTTTCCGGATGACATTCATTTGATCGGCGTCATTCCCTGCGCCCCTCCTGGCCGCATAAGAACAGAGGCGTCAGGTCAACCATGCTTCCGTCTCCATTACGCCGGTAAAGCCTCTGGTTGGTTGAAGGGCTTTTCAGTCCGCCGAGCTTTTCAACGTAAGGACCGAGCTTTATATAGTCGAAGACGCCGCTGTCTACACCCCTCGCGATGCAGCTCCGCCCGCTGTACCACCCGACCTTCACCGCAGGGTAAACATCGTGGACATAGCGGGCAAGCGACACTACGCCGCAAGGGTCGGCATCGCCGCCCATGAAGCACAGACAGGTGATGCCGTTGCCGTACTTTGCCATGAAACCATCAATGGCGTCTGCCGTCAGCGGCGTGCCAACGTCGTTCCACAAATACGGACTGTGACATCCTTTACAGCGGCAAGGACAGTTTGAAATGTTTACAGCCAATGTAACCTCGTCAGGGATTTCCTGAAAAACGACACTTGTATTTACATATTTCATGACATTCCATGTGACTTAAGTGACACAAACCGTTGCCGCATCATACACAATTCCACAATAAAGATTCGCCGCATCTCTGTCCTTAATCATTCACCTTTATATAATATCTGCGCTTGGCTTCTTCTTGGCGTGCAGCCGAGAAATTGCTGACACGCTTGAGATAACCTATCACACGTGTCATATAGTCAACATTATGGCTGTGGCAGTGAGGGCATTCCTTCAAGTAACGCTTGTCTATGTGGCCGCAATCATTACAGATTGTGTTTGGAATGTTGAACGTGAAATAGTTGCACCCCTCACGCGCCGCAACACGCAAGAGCTGACGGTACTGCATCTTTGAGAGATGCTCCTCAAGATTAAGATGCAAGGCCGAACCGCCTGTGAGATGCTTGATGTAAGGTGCGCCGTGGAGTTTGAATTTGTCAAGGACATTGAGGCTGTCATCCTCAACCACATAAAAATAACTGTTGTAGCAGTCACGAGGCACAAAGTAACCGTCCTCCCTGTCCCACTTTGCGTGCTTTACGCCGACGTTCTCAGCCGGTATCATCTCACAATTGAACATCACGTCTTTTGCGCGGTAAGTCCTATTGTATTTCTCTATGATTCCGAGAACATCTTGAACATATCCAAGATACCTTGGATTGTCGTTAATCTCAATGCCCAAAAATTCGGCGGCTTCGACAAGTCCGTTAATCCCAATGGTGAGATATTGCCTTCCAATATTTATATAACCTGCGTCAAACAGCGGCAACATACCGGCCCGCTGCAACTCCTTCAGGTTCTCGTTATAAGCCAGCTGCACCTTATGCACAATGTCCGTTACGCCTGAAAGGAACTCCTTGTAATCAACACCGTTGTTCACTGCGTACTGTATGCAACGGTTGAGGTTTATCGTCAACACGCTTTTTGAACCTGTAGACACGCCCCCCGCACCAAGCGTATAGCTGAAGTCGTTGTCTTGTATCTCGTTGCGAAGACGGCAGCACGAACTCAAAGAATCGGCATTGTCGCTCATATATGTGAAAAACGAATGCCCCTCCGAGTACATCTCTGCCGTAAAGTCGCCCCATTCCTCGTCTATAACGTCGCCGTCTTTCGCAAGCAACGCCATCGTCTCCACAGGGAAAGTCAGCACGGTCTTGGTACGTTCCTTGTTAAACCATTTCATGAACCGTTTTTGCAACCAGCTCAAACCGTCCCAGTCGGGCTTGCTGCCGTCAGGGAAACGAAACTCGCCGAAAAGACTGTCGAAGTAAGGACGGTCATAGTAAGCGATGTTCCAGAACACGGCCTGATAGTTTCTCGCCCCCGTAGGCTGGTTGATTGAATAGACTATTTGTTCAAAACAGTCGGTCACAACCTTGTCGATTGTGCGCTGCTTCACCGACAGGTCAACCACGCGCCCCGGCTCTTTCCAGTAGTCCCGGCCATACTCCATGCCGACGAAATAATTAAGGTACATCAGGAACTCAGGCGTAGCGCACGCACCACTGAGCATACTCGACACCATGAACACCATATTGACGAAGCCTCCACAGAACGACTTTAGGTTAGTTGGAGCCGTAGAGTTGCCACCGATTGACGTCGTGCCGCCAATCAGCCAGGGGTACATCGTTATTGACGCGCAATAGTTTGCCAAGCTCGTCTCGTCATTCTTGTAGATGAAGTGATGGTCAAGCAGATAGATATACTTGTCGGCCAGCTCCTTGCCATACATTTTCTTTATGCGTTCGGTAAGCAAGCGGCGGTTCAAGCGTATGAAGTTCGATTTTGGCAACTCGCCTATTAGTGTGGCTATGTTTTTATGTTCAACGTTTGCGTTAGCATCATACTTCGAGCCGGTGGCCGCGTTGCTCGCCCCGCAATAGTCTGAAAGAAATTTCATCTTCTCCAGCGTCTCGCGGTCCTCGGTATGCCGCTGGCGGTAGAGCATGAAGCTCTTTGCCGCCCGGTAATGTCCCTCTTTCATCAGAGCCTCCTCAACTTGGTTCTGTATATCCTCCACAGTAATACCGTCGTTAAGCTCCAACCGGTTGATAATATGGAAGATGCAGCCCAAGCCGGCAGTCTGCCCAACCGAGTTGAAGGCCTTGGCTATGGCGTTCATGATTTTGTCTAAGCTGAAGCGTTCAACACTGCCGTCACGCTTGGTAATGGTAAAACTTGCTGTTCCGATATTTGCCATTTTAGATAATTTTATTTCATTATAAGTTCCTTATAGTTTTACTTTTTGGATAACTTTTTAAAAATTTAATTTGTAAAAGTTATCCATTTTAGTAAACTTTACAGCTGCAAATATACAACAAAATATTCAAGAACAAACAACATTACAACATAATTATTTTCGGAAAACATCCAAAACGTGCAAGTCAAAAGAGTAAGCGCCTGTAGACCAACGGTTAACGCCGAAGTGAAAGATTGGAGGATAAAAATAATTAATGAATGTCCGCAAAGCTCCCATTCATAAGTAGTTAAAGGAAACCCCTTCCCAACCTCCCCAAGGGGAGGAGAAAAGACAAATGCCTTGTTGAAAAAGTCCAATAAAAAAGCGGATAGGATGATTGCGGATATTTATTAAAAATAATCACAACTACACACAACCGGCAATCGCAACGCGGTCGCCACGCCGAACGTTACAGTTTCACGGCGGAGATGTCAACCAGATTGTTGACAATGGCGTAAATCGTAAGCCCCGCCGGACTGTGAATCTGCAACTTGCGGGCAATGTTGCGGCGGTGGGTTATCACAGTATTGACGGATATGCACAGGTGGTCGGCAATCTCTTTGTTGGACATTCCCTGCACGAGGCTCACTATGACGTCTTTCTCACGGTCGCTCAGGGCCTCGCTGTTGTCGTGGCTGTGGCTTATCATCTTTGATATTTTCACGCTCACGTCGTCCCGCTTGTACTTCCGCTCCAGTTTCCTTATCGCCGGAATGAAGATGCACTCCTCTACCTGCGAGTGGTTTTCGAGCCACTCTTCATTATTATATATGTTGTAAAGCGTGGCCGTGAGGCGGTTGTTATGCTGGATGTCGCTCGGCAGGTATTTTATTATGATGTTCTTAAGCTCGCGGAGCTTCTGATCTGTCTGCCCGTGTTTTTTCGAGAAAGTCTCCATGTCGTAATTGTCATCCACCTTTCCCGCCAGCAGGTTGTCAACATACGGGAACACCGTCTTTTCCTCATACTGCATATGTTTCCTTATCTCATGGGCATATTCGTCATACAGCTTCATTATCAGCCTTGCAAGGTTGTCGTTCTCGTCGAGCGCGGCGTCGAGCTGCTTGCGTATCGAGGGCAGCTGGAAGTTGAGGTAATACTCATGGGAGGCTTTCAGATAATGTAGCAACGTGGGGATGGAGAAGCGTCCGCCGTCGTCAAAGTCGCGGTAACCGTTGATTGAAAAATTCACCACGGCAAGGAACGTGTAAGTGTCAACCCCCTGGTCCTCGCACACCTCGCGCACCGTCTTGTCGCCGAAACCAAGATTGATGCCGAACCTGCCAAGGCTCTGCAAAATGTTGTAATTGTCGGCTATAAGCGAGATCATCTTGTCGTCAGCCTCGTACATCTTTGTATTCTTCATTGTCCGCCTCCGTATCTGTAAGAATGTTGTAAGTTATGCGCAATATGTCATTCCCGGATTGCAAAATAACAAAAATTTCACGAAACAGGCAATCATTATTAATAGGTATTTTCAACACTGCGGAGCGCCCGGCCAATACCCAAAACAGGGTAAGCCCGGACACAGCGGCACGGACATGGAAAAAATAGCAATGTTTGTGTAATAAAACCGTGACAGCTGCGTTACAATAATAAATAACACATAAAAACAACGTGCCTATGAAACATTTTACACCCGATGACTGCAAACCGTCAATCAAGACATTGAACATAATAAGGCAAATAGCCTACACTTACAGGTTAATCAAAATGAACGGCAAGAACGAGGTGTACTGCCTCAACTGACGCCGCAGGACGAATATTATTATGGCGACATTGGTATCCCCGTCGTTGCTGGCTGCAAACTTCATTAACTTGCAGAGCGACATTGACATGATTAACCGCAGCAGCGCGGACTGGCTGCATTTGGACGTGATGGACGGCGTGTTCGTGCCCAACATCTCGTTCGGGTTTCCTGTCATAGAGGCCGTGGCCAAGGTTTGCAAGAAGCCGCTTGACGTACACCTCATGATAACCAAGCCTGAACGCTACATCGGACGCACGGCTGCCGCCGGGGCGATGATGATGAATGTGCACTACGAGGCGTGCACGCATCTGCACCGCACGGTGCACGAGATACACGAGGCTGGCATGAAGGCCGGCGTAACGCTGAACCCCTCGACGCCCGTCTGTATGCTGGAAGACATAATCGGCGACGTGGACATGGTGCTGCTGATGAGTGTAAACCCCGGTTTCGGAGGACAGACGTTCATAGAGAACACTATAAATAAGGTGAAACGTCTGCGCCGCATGATAGACTCTTCAGGCTCAAATGCCCTGATAGAGGTTGACGGCGGAGTGCAGGCGGAGACTGCCCCGCGCTTGGTAAGTGCTGGCGTTGACGTGCTCGTAAGCGGAAGCTACATCTTCAAAGCCGAAAAACCGGAAGAAGTGATTGAGAGGCTGAAAACAGCCCCCACCCAACCTCCCCGAGGGGAGGGGAATGGATAATGGCAGCCCTTCCCGCTTTCACTTTTCCATTTGTCTCTTCCCCTCCCCTCGGGGAGGTTGGGAGGCGGGCTGTCTTTTTCTATTCAGTCCAGCTGCAAAGCCACGTTGTGTTCGCGCGTCATCTTGCGCAGGTTAAGGATGGCATACCTCATTCTACCCAACGAAGTATTGATGCTCACGCCTGTGAGTTCTGATATTTCCTTAAAAGACAAGTCTTGGTAGAAACGCATGAAAACCACCTCGCGCTGCGTAGGCGGCAAAAGGTTCATCATTTTTTTAACGTCAGCCAGCACCTGTTCGTTGACGTAACGGTTCTCGATGTTCTGGTCGAGCACTTCCCCGCCGCTGATGTTTGACAGGTCGTTATTCTCGGTAGGCTCAATCAGGCTGCGCGAACGCTGCTCTCTGTACCAGTCCATTATCACATTATGCGCAATGCGCATTATCCACGCGCTGAACTTGCCGCTGTCTATGTAGCGGCCTTCATGCAGCTTGGTTATCACCTTGACGAAGGTTTCCTGGAATAAGTCGTTGGCCTTGTCCTCGTCCCTGACGACAAACAAGATATATGAGAACAACTTATCCTGTGTGCGTGCCAGCAGCTCGTCAAAGGCTTTGTTGTCCCCGTTGATGTAGGACAAGGCCAATTCCTCGTCCGTCAACAAGTTTAAATTTTCCATTATTACTTTTCTTTATTCTTATTAAGTAATGATGTTCCGATAGGCAAAAAATGTTTTGTTTTAATGAAAAATTATTTATAACGCTTGCAAAAATAAAAAGATTTGTCAATTTGGCAAAAATTTTGCTTAACAATTTGGCTTTTTTATTCTGCAAAAAAATCATCCGAAAGTTCATAACCATCGATATGCTTTATCCCCGGTAAATTGAGATATGTCTCCCGGACGCCGTAAACGCGGATGAACTTGCCCTTGTTTTCAGGGTGTTCCACAAGGTTCAACATGGCCCGCAAGTCGCTTGAACAGGTGGTAAGGCATATCGGCACAGTATTGTTCTTATCATCTTCACCGGGGGAGTCGGCTATGAGTATAGCCGTGTCATAATTGAAATCCGGGCCAAATTCGTATCTGCGCTTGCCGTTGGCTCCCGTGGCCGCGCCCACAATATACCCTTTAACCCACACCTGGCCGTAAATCGTGTTTGCGACGAAGGTCTCCACATTCACGGTGTCGCCCAAATAAACAAGGTCTTCATCTACGCCGTCTTCACCGCCATACCAGCCGCCGTTGTCGCCGTCCGCGCCGTCTTCATCGTCCGCCGTATCCACAAATCCGCCTGTACCGCCATCTTCAGGCTCTCCAAAATCTGCTTTCTCACACGACACACACAGCAGTGCAGCAACAAGCAACACTATGGAAAGCACATATTTCTTCATAATCAAATAATTAAGGTTGAAGCAATGCAAATTTAACAAAGTTACGGCAAATGGCAAAAGATTACATAAAAAAACTGTTTAGATTTTCCACTGTATCGGGACAGGTACGGACAGCTTGACAACACTCACAGCTTATACCGAACTTACGTTTTTTCAAACTTCGGCATCCCCATATGGCTTTCAGCAAAATATCATAATGCAAACAAATCATGATTATTTCTCATCACATTGATTTCCGTTTTAACATTGTATATGCCGTAAAATAAAAATCGCCGTCCTTCGGCAAAAACAACGGTATTTTTCACGTGCAGTCATAAACCGCTGGCATACAACCCATTACACACTTTGCCGGCAAACCGTGCAATCAGGTATGGCAATTTAACATTTTCGGGGACGGCCGTTATAAGCTACGGATATACCTTTTACCGTCTTAAAGACCGCAATCAAGGGGGTTGTATGTACCGAAAAGTCCGACAAAAGGGCGCAAACCGGGACGTAAAAGGTATCTTTTTACATCATAAAAGGAGGCCTTTCACAACATAAAAAGTATCCAACGGCACGGCCGACAAGCAGATAGCGATACTGAAAATATCTATTTCAACGATTTTGGTTGAAATTTTCCAAATGACACTTTGCAACTTAAACATCCCGTTCATGAACTTTTTGAGTTTTCGTTCCGATGCTTTTCAGAAATGGGAAAGTTTTAAATCCGCTTCGTTTTTTGCCTTATATTTTCAGATGTTTTATCAAAACGTTTATGCCGAAACCGGCATTCACATAAAAAAGAGGTTGATGCAGGATGCTACCAACCTCTGGCGATTTCGTCCAAATACTCGAAATCATAAATAAGATGTGGCAAATATATAATTTTAAGATGAACCCTGCAAATTTTTATTGATAAAAATCAATTATTTAACATATCATTACTTTAAAGCCTGAAAAAACGACAAATCACAGCATTAAAACACAACCGAGATGAAGATTGACGCCATAGTACAACATAAAAAAGAGTCGGATACCGTCAACAAGTTCGTTTTCAAGCAATGAAAACATCATATTTGGCAAGTTTACCATCATTTTATTTTGCATTACACGCAAAAAGCATTATCTTTGTGGCAAATTAACAACATACAGCAAAACGGCTTATGCTTTCTTTGCCGTTGCTCACAGTGTTTTCATGGCAACATAATCATAAAACCGCTTAATTGTCAAACGAATACATTTACAAACTTAAACTTATGAAACATTTACAGACATTATTGCTTTGCCTGTTGTTTCCACTTGCAGTATTCGCATCTGCATGGGACGAAACGAAGTACAAACAAATCGAGAAAAGTATCAGGGTGCCTGAATTTGCCGACCGCACATTCGACATAAGAAAGTACGGAGCGGCGCTCGACGCCACACCAGCGCAAAACCAAAAGGCAATCAACAAGGCTATCGAGGCTTGCTCGAAAGCCGGCGGAGGCCGCGTGGTAATCCCTGAAGGAACATGGAAGACAGGTGCTATCAGGCTGAAAAGCCACGTCAACCTCGTAATAGAGAAAAACGCAACGCTGTTTTTCCACTTTGACAGGTCGCTCTATCCGCTCGTGGAGACACGCTGGGAAGGACTTGACTGCATCAACTATTCACCACTGATTTACGCATTCAAGGAAACAGATGTTGCAATAACCGGCGAAGGAACAATCGACGGCAACGGCTCGGACGACACATGGTGGCTGATGAGCGGCAAGACACCAAAGAGCCGCGACATCGTGGTTGAAGAAAAACAGCAGAACCCCGGCGGACGTGCCGACCTTCTGAAAATGGCCGAAGACGGCGTGCCCATCGAGAAGCGTGTGTTCGGCCCGAAGAAAGGGCTTCGCCCGCAGATGGTCAACCTCAACCAGTGTGACGGCATACTCATCGAAGGCGTAACTATGGTTCGCTCGCCGTTCTGGGTTATGCACCCCCTGCTCAGCAAGAACATAACAGTAAGGAACGTCACCGTACACAACGACGGACCTAACGGCGACGGCTGTGACCCTGAGTCATGCGAGAACGTGCTAATCGAGAACTGTGTCTTTGACACCGGTGACGACTGCATCGCCATCAAGAGCGGACGCAACGAAGACGGACGCGAAGGCGGCAAGGGCCGCTATGCAGGACGCCCAAGCAAGAACATCATCGTGCGCAACTGCGTGATGAAGGACGGTCACGGCGGCGTCGTGCTCGGCTCTGAAATCTCAGGAGGATGTAACAACGTGTTCGTGGAGAACTGCAAGATGGACAGCCCCAACCTTGACCGCATACTGCGCATCAAGACCAACTCATGCCGCGGCGGCGTCATCGAAGACATTTATATGCGCAACGTCGAGGTAGGACAGTGCGCCGAGGCTGTGCTCAAAATCAACCTCGACTACGAGCCGAAGGAGATTGGCCGCAGGGGCTTCTACCCTATCGTGCGCAACGTCTACATGGAGAACGTAACCTGCAAGAAGAGCAAGTACGGCATAATGGTCGTGGCATTCGACGACCGTACCAACGTCTACAACATAAACCTGAAGGACTGCAAGTTCGACGGCGTTTACGAGAAGCCTGTCTACATCACAGGCCAGACGAAGGACATGAACTACGACAACCTCTTCATCAACGGTTCGCTCGTGCTCAACAAATATCCCTACAACAACTACAGCGAGTGGCTTACCCACTCTGAGATGCAACGCATACCAGACCCGTGCTACCTCGACTTCACCAACAAGCCCAAATGGGGATACGTCGTCGGCATCGAACAGGAGGCTATGCTCGACACTTATCTTGCCTACAAAGACGAAAGCATCATCAACTACCTCAAGCAATATCCGGCAAAGATGATTGACGAAAAGGGCAACATCACGGGCTACAAGTACGAAGACTTCAACCTCGACAACACACGCCCCGGCCGCTATATCCTGCGCATGAACCTGCTTTATCCAGAAAAGAAGCTCGACAAGGCGGTGAAGACAATCTTCAAGCAGCTTGAGAAGCAGCCGCGCACTAAGGATGGCGTGTGGTGGCACAAGGCTATCTATGCCCACCAGGTATGGCTCGACGGTGTTTATATGGGTCATCCTTTCTATACAATGGCAGCCCCGACGCTCAAGGGCGAGAAGAAGGCGAAGAAGTATTACGACGACACCTTCGACCAAATCAGCAAGACGTATAAAAGAACATACGACGAAAAGACCGGTCTGTGGAAACACGCATGGGACGAGACGCAAAAAATGTTCTGGGCAAATCCTGAAACAGGATTGTCTCAACACACTTGGGCACGCGCCCAAGGATGGTTCGCAATGGCCATCCTCGAAGTGCTCGACGCACTGCCGCAAGACTACGAAAACCGCGGCGCATTAATCGAGATGCTCAACAACGTGATGAAGGCTACCGTGAAATACCAGGACAAGAAAACCGGCGTATGGTATGACGTGATGGACGTCAACGACCCGCGCAACTACCTTGAGGCCACGGCTTCGTCTATGTTCGCCTACGTGCTGCTCAAGGGCGCACGCCTCGGTTACTTCGGCGACGACCTCAAGCAAGCCGGCATAAAGGCTTACAACGGCATATTGAAAGAGTTTGTCAAGGTTAACGCCGACAAGACACTGTCGCTCACGAAGTGCTGTTCAGTGTCAGGCCTCGGTCCTGACGACGCTAAGGGACGCCGCCGCGACGGTTCGTTCGAATATTACATAAGCGAACCCATCCGCGACAACGACGGCAAGGGCGTAGGTCCGTTCATCTGGGCATCACTCGAAATGGAAAAGATGGGTTACGACGTGGCCACGCTCAACAAGTAACAAGCACATTATCATTTAATAATAGAGGCGCAAAACTGCGTCTCTATTTATTTGTCTCTACAAAAATACCATTAAGAATTTAATCAAATAAAACAAATGAAGAAAATCTTATTAATTGCAGCGGCAGCCGTAAGCGCCGCCACTGCATTCGCACAGGCTCCCGCATTTCCCGGAGCCGAAGGGCACGGACGCTACGTTACCGGCGGACGTGGCGGAGTAATCAAACACGTCACCAACCTTAACGATGACGGTCCAGGTTCATTTAGGCAGGCCGTTAAAGGAAATAGTCCCAAGATAGTAGTCTTTGACGTTTCAGGCGTCATAGCATTGCGCTCAGACTTGAAAATCGGTTCAAACACAACCATCGCTGGCCAGACCGCACCTTACCCCGGCATAACCCTGCGTTACCGTACAGTGCGCTCAGACGCAGATAACGTCATCATACGCTTCATCCGTGTGCGCCGCGGTCAAGAAAAAGACGTTAACGACGGAGCTGACGCCATCTGGACAAGAGAGTACACAGGCATGATACTCGACCACTGCTCGTTCAGCTGGAGCATCGACGAGGTGGCATCGTTCTATGACATGAACAACTTTACGATGCAATGGTGTACCATTGCCGAAAGTCTTAACAACGCCGGCCACGATAAGGGGGCTCACGGATATGGAGGTATGTGGGGAGGTAAACTTGCCAGTTTCCACCACAACATGATAGCCCACACATCAAACCGTTCACCACGCTTCAACGGTTCACGTTATGAATGGAACGGATATAAAAACAATTATCTTTATGACGAATACAACTGGGCTAATACCGTGCAAGCAGAAAACGTTGATTTTCGTAACTGCGTGATGTACAACAACACTGGCGACTGCTACGGCGGTCCCGGCGGCGGACAAATTAACATTGTGAATAACTATTACAAAGGCGGCCCGGCAACTTCTGACAGCAAAGCGCAACAGGTTACAAAAGTCACTGTCGGTGCTTCAGGAAACAGCACACCGTCAAACATGACGGGAATGACAAGCCGTTACTACATTAACGGCAACACTACCGAAACGCACGAAGGCGACGTGACGCAAAACAGCGACTGGAACGGAGTAAACTATGACGAAGGGACTGTGGTAATCGACGGTGACCATTGGTCGAAAGACGTGCACGAATATTATGGCGAAGGTACTCCGCGCATTACTCATGACGGAGAATCGTACATACGCATCAGGATGGACGAAGAAGCTCCTACAGGCGAGGTGACAACCCACTCGGCGGCAGAAGCCTACAACAAGGTGCTGGCTTATTGTGGTGCTTCTCTTCACCGTGACGACGTGGACGAACGATATATGGAAGAAGCCAGCACAGGAACGGCTAAATATACAGGCTCTGTAACTAAAGAGCAAGGAATTATCGACATAGTAAAAGACGTTAACGGCTACACCGAGGAGAACTTCCCGACCGGAAAGCGCGAAGCCGGCTTCGACTCTGACAACGACGGAATGCCCGACTATTGGGAAGACGCCAACGGCCTTAACCCCAACGACGCTTCTGACGCCAACAGATACGACATAGATAAGGAAAAAGGCTGGTACACCAACGTAGAGGTTTACCTTAACTCATTGGTCGAGCCTATAATCAAGGCGCAGAACGCCGACGCCATCACAGCCGTAGACGAGTATTACCCTGTTTGTTCACCGGCCACGGGCATAACAAGCACTCCGACCATGACTTCAGAAGTGGAGAAGATAGAATATTACACTCTCGACGGAGCCAAGGTTAACCAGCCTGTCAAGGGCATCAATATTCGCAAGATAACCTACACCAACGGTAGTGTGAAGACCGACAAGGTTATCAAATAACTTAGATTTCAACCAACATCCGTTATTCAAAACAAGAGAGAGACGCAGCTGAATGTTGCGTCTCTCTCTTGTTTTTCATGCAGACAATATTGAGAGCCTGCATTTATCTTACCACAAACTTCTTACCGTCGCGGATGTATATGCCGGGCAGCAAAGGCTCTTTAACTTCTACGCCTTGCAGGGTGAACGTACGCCCGTCATGCGTACGCTCGACGGCAACGTCGGCAATGCCCGACACGCCGCCATACTCTTCATTTCCACTAAGCAGAGTGCCGCCCTCATTCCCGGCTTCCATGATATGTGCCACGAGGCTGTTCATGTAGCGTTCAAGGTTGGTGTAGCCGTCAACTCCGGCCACAGCACCGTCGGTAGCATCGGTTTTGTCAAGACCACTGGCGTCTTCCCAATCGTCGGGCATACCGTCTCCGTCGGTGTCCGTCGGTGCAGCCTTGCTCTCAAGCACCGGCCAGGGGTCGAAGTCGTCACCGGCATCGGGGAAGGCTTGGCGCAAGTCGTCCTGCGAATCGATGATGCCTGGAATATTGCTCAGGGTTCCCGTACACGTTGCTTCGCCCGTGCGCACGTCGCTTACAACCAAGTCGTCAACATAATCACGGCTGAGCGAAGCCCCGGCATAATCCAGCACGCGCTCGTAAGCGTCTTTGGCCGAATGCGTAGTCACGGGGGCGAACTCTATCGGCGCGTCCATCCGTATTGTGTCGCGCGTCTCGGCAGTGAACGTGCCGTCCACGGCGTCGTTGTCTATTTGGTTATATATGCCGTAAGTCCAGTTGTCTCGTGTCACATCGTCGTTTAGCGGATTTACGTTACCGTTAACATAGAAGTCGCCCCAGACGTGCCACATCTTATCCCATTCGTTAGCCTCCGCCGTGCCGTGGTGAGTGTATTCCGTAGTACGTATGCCTATGCCGGCTATGCGCTTCTGGATGTTTTCGTCTCGCGTCATCGTTGCCGGTCCAGGTTTGTAATAGTTGTTCACGATGTTTACGTTCATGCCCTCGCCGCCGTAGCACCCGTTGCCGGCCCAGTTGTACATCACGTTGTTACGCATATCCATGCGCTCATCGGTCTGTGTGCCGGGACGGGGACCAAGGCGCGGCACACGCGAGTCATGATGGGCCAGCAAGTTGTGATGGTAAGTTGCGCCGCTGCCGCCCCAGTTGCCTCCATAACCGTGGTTCCCTTTCTCGTGGCCAGAATGACGCAAGCTCTGTGCTGCTATACACCACTGCACGGTTGTGTTCTTGCTGCCATAGACGGAGAGACATTCATCAATGCTCCAGCTTACCGAGCAATGGTCTACAATAATGTTCTCGTTGTCCATTCCGCCGAGACCGTCTCCCTCGTGGTTGGCCACATACTTATTACCGAGGCGGAAACGCATAAAGCGTATGATGACATTGTTGGCTGATATGACAAACGGATAGTCTGCCACGCAGATGCCATCGCCTGGCGCAGTCTGTCCGGCAATGGTGACGTCGCCGTTTTTCAAATTCAATTTGCGCCTCAAGTGTATGGTTCCTGAAACGTCGAACACTATCGTCCTAACCCCGCTGCGTTCAACGGCATAGCGGAAAGTCCCCTGCCCGCCATTATCCTCAAGCGAAGTTACATGGTAAACCTTTCCGCCACGTCCGCCCGTAGTGTAGCGTCCGAAACCTTCCGCTCCGGGGAATGCTAATGTCTGCGCATCAGCCACGCCGCCGGTTAAGACGAAAGCCAAAGCGAGAAGCAGCGATTGTAACAAATTCTTTGTTTTCATAATCCGTAATGTTTTAGTAGTAAAAACTGATGCAAATATAGCGTTTTCCAGCAAATAAGAAAAGGAAAGGAGCGAAAAACGCCCCTTCCCTTCTTGTTAGAGATTATAATATAACAATGTTATTCACCAAGCCAACGCGGGTCGCCGGCTACGACATCACGCTGGATGATGGTGAAGTCGTGGTTGGCCGGGTCTGCGAACAATCCTTCAGCAGCGTAGTCGAGCTGAATGGACGGTTCAAAGGCGGCAGACGTCAGGGCGAAGTCATTGGTGAAGTAAACGTTCTCTATCGTCGGGTCGTTGGGGCATCTTACGCCACGGCAGTTGGCAATGTCCCTGCTCAGCGAGAAGATTGTGTTGCTGATGCTTACCTGCGTGTTTGCGCAGTTGTTGGCATCGACGAGGTACCTGCCGCTGGCCGGGCCGTTGTAGAACGTACAGTTGTCGATGTTTATCGTGCCCGTGTTGCTGCCTGTCACTTCCATCCATGAACGCTGGAACGAGTCGAACGTCGAGTTCGTTATGTTCACCGTGTTAACGGTGTAAGCGGCATTGTTCCAGTAGAACACAGAATAACCGTTGCCCGTTGAAAGGTTCGTAGCCACGCAGTTGTTGAAGTTGAACTCGTTAATGGTCTTTGCAGCTGAACCTTGCAGACGTACGATGCTTCGCTCGAAGTCGGTGAACTCGCAGTCGGTGAACGACAGGTCGTTACCGATGGTCATCGTGTTCGACTGGTTGATGAAATACTGGCAACCTGCATCCTTGAAACTGAGGTTCTGGAAGCGGACGAAGCCGTGCGAACCTGACAGATCTACGCTCTTAACCATATTGAGCACAGGAGCTGATCCTCCAGCCATACCGAAGAATATCACAGACATACCTTCAGGTATCTTGATGTTCGCCTCGCCGCCGTCGTCGCCTACGCCGTAGACGTCAACCGTTGTGTTCGGCTGTATGCCTATCGTCACGGCGTAATTAGACGTATTGCCGCCGGCCTGCTCGATAGCCCATGCAGATGCGGCGTCGATTATAGCCTGGTCGATGTGGGTAACGCTGGCGTCAAGCTCGTAAAGCGGCGCGTCCGCCGGGGGCGCTGCCATTGTAGAAATGTTTAGAGTGCCACGCTTAGAGTCGTTGTAGTAAAGTATGAACGAGTAAGTTGTCGAACCGCTCAATCCCTCCACCGTGTATTCAGCGTTGGCAATCATGTCTTCCGTCATGTCGATATAGGTAGTATCGGTACCGTTGGCCACTGCCAGCCGTGTCAGGTCGTCACTCTGCGCCCATGACAAGTGGATCCACGTGTCGCCGCGGTCGTTGTCCGTCGGCTCGTTAAACAGCTGCTCGGCGTCCGTCCTGAACGATGTGCCGCCGTCGCCATTGTTGTAATAAACCCACTTCGACTCGCCTTGAGTGGCCGACATCGTTTTTATTCGCAGGTAATACTTCGTGTCGCCGATAAGCCCGCGGATAGTGTCTGGCGACGCCGTTATGCTGCCGTCCTCGCCGTAAACTATCGAACCTTCGGTCCCGCCCATCTCAATGTCATCGGTAAGTGAGTCCGTGCTGACCTCAATCACATAATGGTCGGCACCTGAAACACCCGTAAACACAACTTCGGCGTAAGTGTCACCCTCGTTAACGGACAGGTCGTCATTGAACACTCCGAAAATCCTGTCAAAAGCACTGTCAACACTCCAGTCGTTATCGTCGGTACATGACGTTACGACCATGCCGAGCGTTGCAGCCAGGATGACGCCGTATAATCTTTTAAAGGTTTTCATCTTTTTTCGTTCTTTAATGTTTCGCTTGATGTTAATTAATGTAGCCGTAAGAGTTGCTCAATGTCCCGTTCGAGGCCGCAATGGTGGTTGTTGCCAACGGCATGAGGTAACGGTTGATGACTACGGGTTCTGTGCCGTCCATGATGAGCGGCGGCACGTTGCTGCCCACAAGACCGCTGGCTATCGACGGCAGACGTTCATAAACGTCCCTGTTGCTAACGTCTGTCACATCTGTGTTATTTCCGTATGATTTTACGTTGCCGTCATATTTTTTGTTTGCCGCATCTTCAGGATCTTCATACCAAGTAACGCTTGAACGGTCTATCTGAGTTGTTTTATTCCCGTCAGCGTCAATAAGATAATTATAATAAACTGTTTTTTTGTAAGTACCGTCTTGCAGCTGTTGAAGATAAGTCTGCTTAGCCTCCATTATCTTCTGTGCAAGCAAGTTCCAGCGTATCAAGTCCCACTTGCGGAAATTTTCACCTGCAAGCTCCCAAGCGTTTTCCTGAACGAGGGCGTCGAAGAAGTCGCCAGCCGATATGCCGTTGACGTAAGCCTGTGCGCCGGCCTGGTCTTCGGCGTTGAATGCGCGGGTGTGAACCTGCATCAATGCCTGGCGTGCCGTAATTCCGGCGTCGCCGGGATAAGAGGCGTCCGGGCTGCCTGCAAGCTCGTTAAGCACCTCGGCATAATAAAGCAACACTTGCGAGTAACGCATCTTTACAACGTTGATTCCAGTATTAAGTTTTGTGTTCGTCGCCATGTTCTGTGCGTGCCATGCACTATTTTCACTCATGATGCGCGGATCCCACTTTCCAATGTTAATTGAGAACGGGTTATTACTAATCATTTCTTCGATTGCAGAGCCTCCGGGGGTCTTTGCATTCACTTGAATTGTAGCACACGTAATGTCGCGGCGTGTATCTTTAGGGTCGAACGAATACAGATAAGGTGCTGTTACCGTATAATAATTCGAACTTGTCGTATAACCATAGGTCGATGTTACAGCGTTAAGGCGCAAACCGACACGGTAGCCCAACTCGCCGGCATCTCCCGAAGAAGCCATACCCATAGGTATTTCAAATATGTTTTCACGATAAGTTTCATCTAACTGGAATAGATTTATCAGCCTCCATTCGTTAGCAAATGAAGGGTTGAGGCTGTGTGTCGGGTTAGTTATTATAGCCGAAAGATGCTCAAGAGCCTTCTCGTAAAGTGCGTGGCGGGTATTGGCGTCCGGTCGCTGCGTCGGATAAGTCGGGTCGCTGTAACTTGCAGTTTCATATCCATCGGCACTCTTGTCTTTCTCGCGGATTACCCAGCCCGCACGTGTCATAGCTATCTGTGCAAGCAGGCCGTGGGCGAAGCCCTTTGTCACGCGCTCCGTGGTATATTCAGACACCTCACCGGCCCAAGGCAGATAATCGATAGCTTCCTCAAGGTTTACCATCAGCGTGTCCATTATCTCGTCGCGATCGGTCTTGCCGACGTAAGCATTGCTCAAGTCGGGTTTTGAAGATTCCAATTTCAATGGGATGTCGCCCCAATAGCGCAACATATCAAAATAAATCATTGCACGTATTGTCAAAGCCTCTCCAAGATAACGCTTCATCGTTGCGTCATTATCTCCACCAAGCAAACTACTGCCACGAATGCCCTCAATGATTAGATTTGCATCCTCGATGATTGCATACATATCATCCCACGTGTTTGCAAGGTCGGCATACGTAGGGGCAGCATTGTAGTTACAGGCTCCTGATGAATTTGTACCATTGTAAGCATCGGCACCAAGGGCGTTGCCCCTTGTTTCAACATCCGTACACGTTCCCCAATAAACACTAATGTCTTGATCATAAGTACGGTCGCCGTCCACCATGCCGGCATACAGCTTATTGACACGCAGTCCGGTGTAATAAGGAGAATTGTACACCACGTTACTGTTCATTTCCGACGGCGACGTCTGGTCGAGAAAGTCCGAACATGACGTGATTGTCAACGTCCCTACGGCTAATGCAGTTAATGATAATATCTTTTTCATTGTTATTTTTAGGTTTTGCGGTCTTGGGGTTTTGCGGTTTTACGGATAACGGTGTCAAGACTTGCGCCTTTGAAACCTTATAACCGCATAACCCGACAACCTTATTTTTTAGAATGTTACGTTAATACCTCCCACGAATGTGCGGCTCTTCGGGTAGGCGGCATAGTCGATACCGGGGCACATCGGATTCTTCTTGCCGCTGGTGTCAACTTCAGGGTCGTAGCCGTCGTAGCCGGTGAAGCAGAAGAGGTTGTAGCCGGTGAAGTAAATGCGGATTTTCTCTATGAATATGGCGCGCGTCCACTTCTTAGGCAGAGTATAACCGATTGTTATGTTCTGCAAGCGCAGGAAGTCGGCATCCTCGACGGCATAATCGGTTATAGGCATTGCATTGCTTGCAGCCGGATTCCACATAACCCTGCCTTGGTTGATTTCATTAAGGCGTGCCATCAGGCCTTCAGCTCCGCCATAAGCATTTACCGTCATTGAACTGGGACGGCCAAGATTAAGCCCTGTTGCCGGGTCTATCCACGTGTAACGGTTATCAACATTAAAGTCAGCCACCAGATTGTATAAGTCACTTGAACCTGCATAGAACGAGTTTGCCAACTTCGTACCGTTGACTATCTGGTTGCCAAGCGAGTAGTTAAAGAAAATGTTAAAATCAAAGTCGCCCACACGACCGTCGATTCCGAAACCTCCGGTAGTCGGAGCTATTGTGTTGCCGAGGCGTTGTTTGACGGGCTCTCCGTTTTCATCCACCTGTAATTTAAGCATACCCGGGTAAAGCCTTGTTCCGCCTGAAGTATAGCTTACGCTGTTGTCAGGAGCGTGGCCGGGCGCCAGCTGCCATGTAGTACCGTTGAGAACGAGGTCGCCCGTGCCCGTGGCGGGGTCGTAAACGGTATAATAACCATTCGTCTTGTATCCCCAAACCTCGCCAAGCGAACCTCCCGGCTCAACCCGGAAGTCACCGGTACCATAATTTATCATCTTGCCTGCAAAGCCGCTACTCTGCCAAGGGTTGTCCATTGCGAGTTCTTCAATCTTGTTCTTGTTATAAGCGATGTTGAAGTTGAAGTTCAAGCCGAAGTTCTTTTTGTCAACCAATACTGCATTGACGGCGAACTCGACACCCTTGTTGGATGTCTTTCCGAAGTTCTGGTACTGATAGTTGTAACCCGTGCTACTCGGAATAAGGCTGCGCATAAGCAGGTCGTCGGTGGTGTTCCAGTAGAAATCCAACGTACCGCTAATGCGGTTGTTCCAGAAGCCGAAGTCGATACCGACGTTACGTGTTATGGTAGTCTCCCATTTCAGATCAGGATTATAGAGGTAAGTGCCCTTCTTCAAAGCCGTTGAAGGTATTTCATTAAATGCAGCTACGTGTTCGTCATTTTCAGTAAGTGTGTATGTCTGTGCTATGAGGCCGCTGCTAATGCGGTTGTTACCGGCCATACCGAAGCTCAGACGGAGCTTTAAGTTTGAAAGCCAGTCCTGCGAACCCTTCATGAAGTTTTCTTCAGAGATACGCCAAGCCAAGGCTGCTGAAGGGAACCATCCCCAACGGTTGCCTTTGCCGAACTTGCTTGAACCGTCGGCGCGCAGCGTGAACGTAGCAAGGTACTTGTCGGCCAGCGTGTAGTTGATACGGCCGAAATATGAGAGAAGGTTCTCCTCCTCGCCGATATAGCTTTCGTTAGGGCGGGCCGTACCAGCAGCCATGTGAGCGAGAACTTCTTGAATTGTAAACGATGAAGGGAAAGAGATCGTCGTGTTAGTATTGGTCGTTTCCTGCGAGCTGCTCCACTCCTGTCCGATAAGAACGTTCAGGTGGTCGCGTCCGCCGAAGAGTTTGTCGTTGTCGTAAGTTATGGTGTTAGAGTTGCGCCACTGCTTACTAACTTCCCTTGTCAACACAGCCTGTGGCAGACCCTGACCGCCGAGTTTAGAATTTATCGTGGCATCGCTACTCCAGACCTGATCCGTGTTGTAGTGCCTCCATGTGTAGCCGAACTCTGAACGGAGAGTCAGCCCCTTAAACGGTTTCCAGTTCAAGCCCACATTATAGTTCTGCTGAAGACGGTCTTGGTATTTATACGTAGCATCGATACGCTGCCGAGGCGACCTGCGCGTAGAAGTACTGTTCTCCTCGTCTTCGTCGGATGTTATAAGGGGTGCTACAGGATAATACCTGACAGTCTGTGCAACGATAGAGTTACCCGCGCTTGCGTCGTTGGTATCGGCACCGCCGCTAAGACCGTCGAGTTTGGTATAAGCCAGACGTCCGGTAAAGTCTAAAGACAGCCACTTGTTCAGCTTGGCGTTCAACTTGGCGTTGACATTGTTCTTGGCATAGCCCGAACCGAGCATGATGGCATCCTCGTCTATATGCGAGAAGCCCACGTTAAACTTGATTTCTTTTGAGCCGCCATTCACATTGACGTTATATTGCCGTTGCACGCCTGTGCGCCCGAACAGCTGGTCTTGCCAGTTGTCTCCTTCAACGGATTTCCATATTTCAAGGTCGTCAAAGTTGCCGTACCTTGAACTCGTTGACGATGAGCTTGACGAATCAAGTTCATACTGGTAGTAAGCGTAGTTATACGGATCCATTACCTTAATTTCCTTAGTTATCTTCTTCCATCCGATAGATCCGTTAAAGTTAACCTGCACCTTGCCCTCGTGTCCGCTCTTGGTCGTAACGATGATGACGCCGTTGGCACCGCGCGCACCGTAGATGGCCGTAGAAGAGGCGTCCTTGAGCACGTCGATGCTCTCGATTTCAGAGGGTGAGATGTCGCTGATGCTCTCCACGGGGAAGCCGTCAACGACGTAGAGCGGCGAGTTGTCCTGAGAAAGCGAACCGCCGCCGCGCACGCGGATCTTGATGTCGGCGTCGGGCGAACCCTCCGTCGTCGTGATGTTCACACCGGCCATCTTACCCGTCAGCGCCTCGCTGACGTTAGACACGGGGATCTGCCCGATCTGTTCGGCGTCTACCGAAGTTACCGCTCCCGTGAGGTCGCGCTTCTTTACGGCGCCGTAGCCTATCACCACGAGGTCGTCCAGGGCCGTGGCCTCGTCTTCGAGGGTGACGTTCACCACTGTCTTGCCCGATGCGTCAACCGTCTGCGTCTTCATACCTATGTATGAGAACTGTAACTTGTTGTTGCCCGTGGTCTTGATGGAGTAGTTTCCGTCGAGGTCGGTCACCGCGACGTTCTTCGTCCCCTGTTCTTGTACCGTGGCGCCGATGACGGGCTCGCCGTTGGCGTCTTTTACGGTACCCTTGACTGTCTGCGCCGATATGCCGCCCACGATAAGCGTGAACAGCACGACAAGCGCCAGTCGGAATGTTCTTAATTTACCAGACATAAAATTACTTATTAAGTTGTTTAGTGACATGGTGTGAAGAATGAAAATTGGTTATAATTTGCGGACAATAATTTTCTTTTCAACCTTAATCTGTAACAATGTGTCATTTAAAAATCGTCAATGATTTTTCTCGAAATAGAAAACCGTAGTGCCATCAACGGCTGTTTTCGTTGCAGATAATCGCTGTCTCATCTACTTTCAACGGCCCTAACCGGGCGTAAAGGCCGTCATTAACACCCTTAATTGCGGCTTTTACGTATGTCAATGATGCCCTTTGACATCCTAAAAGGGCACAAACAAGCACCTAAAAGGGCACAAACGGGCACCTAAAAGGGCACAAACGGACATATTAAATGATACTGTTACGTCAAGGAAGCGACATTTACGTTGCACACAACAATCATTATCCGGCGTAACTTCCTTACTCTTAAAACATTACGTTTGCACGCTCTATTTTTGCATATTCACGTCCAGGATGTTTTTATTTTTAAATATCGCAGTTACGGAACATAAAGAAAAATCAGAATGAAAGTAAATCAGGGATATGCCATACATAATGTCACAAAGCGAAGTAAGGTCCTCAGGCGCGACTTACACCTTTATTTATATATTATAATGAATGCCGGCAATCCTAACCAAGAGAATATTGCTGAATTACGGACATAAAGGTTTGCTTTCAAATACACAAAAACTGCGGATACCATCCATAATTTCTTACCAGGCATCGCTAAATACATTTTAATTAAAAAAGGATGAAAATATTTTGCATAAACTAAAAAATTAGTATCTTTGTAACCGAATTTGGCAAATTATTAAAAACTAAAATCAAAAAACTTAGATGCAACTCTTGCCGCCGACTTCGGCGTTTTACGCTAACAAGTTGGCAGTCAGGGCGTTTTACGGATTGTGCAAAGGTGCAATGCGCAACTTGAGCACAGTACATGGAGACTTTATGCCCATCATACATTTAGAACATATTTATATTTAAACAACTTAATTAATAATTTTATGTCTGGTAAATTAAGAACATTCCGACTGGCGCTTGTCGTGCTGTTCACGCTTATCGTGGGCGGCATATCGGCGCAGACAGTCAAGGGTACCGTAAAAGACGCCAACGGCGAGCCCGTCATCGGCGCCACGGTACAAGAACAGGGGACGAAGAACGTCGCGGTGACCGACCTCGACGGAAACTACTCCATCAAGACCACGGGCAACAACAAGTTACAGTTCTCATACATAGGTATGAAGACGCAGACGGTTGACGCATCGGGCAAGACAGTGGTGAACGTCACCCTCGAAGACGAGGCCACGGCCCTGGACGACCTCGTGGTGATAGGCTACGGCGCCGTAAAGAAGCGCGACCTCACGGGAGCGGTAACTTCGGTAGACGCCGAACAGATCGGGCAGATCCCCGTGTCTAACGTCAGCGAGGCGCTGACGGGTAAGATGGCCGGTGTGAACATCACGACGACGGAGGGTTCGCCCGACGCCGACATCAAGATCCGCGTGCGCGGCGGCGGTTCGCTTTCTCAGGACAACTCGCCGCTCTACGTCGTTGACGGCTTCCCCGTGGAGAGCATCAGCGACATCTCACCCTCTGAAATCGAGAGCATCGACGTGCTCAAGGACGCCTCTTCGACGGCCATCTACGGTGCGCGCGGTGCCAACGGCGTCATCATCGTGACGACCAAGAGCGGGCACGAGGGCAAGGTGCAGGTTAACTTCAACGGCTCTCTCGGATGGAAGAAAGTAACCAAGATGGTTGACACGATGGACCCGTACAACTACGCCTACTACCAGTATGAAATGGGCAACGAGTCGTACGGAAGCTATGACGACCTCGAAATATGGAAATCAATCAAGGGACGCGACTACCAGGACGAGATGTTCGGACGCACGGGCTTGCAGAAGCAGTACAATGTCAACGTGAGCGGAGGCTCTAAGGAGGTGAAGTTCAACCTCAGCTTCGCCCACACCGACGAGGAAAGCATCATGCTCGGTTCGGGCTATGCCAAGAACAACGTCAACGCCAAGTTGAACGCCAAGCTGAACAAGTGGCTGACGTTGGACTTCAACGGACGTATGGCTTACACCAAGCTCGACGGCCTTAGCGGCGGTGCCGACACCAACGACAGCAACGCCGCCAACTCGGCAGTGGCCAACACTGTGAAATGGAACCCCGTGGAGCCTATCACATCTGGCGACGAGGGCGACGAGGAAAGCAGCTCGAACACGCGCCGCAACCCGATAGAACGCATCACGGATACGTACAAGTACAGGGAGCGTTTCCAGCAGAACTATAACGTGGCGTTGAACTGGAAGCCATTTAAGGGCCTGACATTCCGCACGGAGTTCGGCTACGGATGGAAGTATAACAACACAGATCAGGTGTGGGGTGCAAACGCCGTGACAAACTCGAAATATGGCTATAACGGCCAGCCGCAGGCTTACTTCGAGCGCGTGGAGAACAAGAATTGGCGTAACTCCAACACCGTAACTTACGACAACGACAAACTCTTCGGCGGACGCGACCACCTGAACGTCCTCATAGGACAGGAATGGAGCAGCGAGCAGGATGTCACACGCACCAACGTGTCAGTGGCTTACCCGACGACGATGACTATCCAGGAGGTGCTGGCCAACACAGCCGCCGGCACGGCCCTGCCCAACAGCGGCAACATCGCGGCCGAGGAGAACATCCTCTCTTACTTCGGACGTATCAACTACACGATGGCCGACAAGTACCTGGCCACGTTCACGCTGCGCGCCGACGGTTCGTCTAAGTTCGGCAAAGGCAACCAGTGGGGTTGGTTCCCGTCTGCAGCCTTGGCTTGGCGTATCTCCGAGGAAAACTTCATGAAGTCTTCACAAGACTGGCTCTCTAACTTGAAGCTCCGCCTGAGCTTCGGTATGGCCGGTAACAACCGCATCAACAGCGGCTTGATTTACCCCGTCTACTCTATGCCTGAACAGGACGATGCCAAGTTCCCCGAATGGAACACCGGCAACTCCGGCCTCTCTACGCCCTCTCTTCTCCAGCACGGCACGTATCTCTACAACCCCGACCTGAAGTGGGAGACTACCATCACACGTAACGTCGGCGTTGACTTCGGCTTCTGGAACAACCGCATCAGCGGTACGTTGGATTTCTACTGGAACACTACAAAGGACCTGCTCATGCAGACGGCCATACCGTCTAACACGGGTTACGAATACCAGTACCAGAACTTCGGTAAGACTTCTAACAAGGGTATTGAATTTGCAGTCAACGCCGTATTGGTTGACAAAAAGAACTTCGGCTTGAACTTCAACTTCAACATCGCTTACAACAAGAACAAGATTGAGGAGCTCAACACAAGCTCACCCTGGCAAAGCTCTAGATGGAGCGGCTCTACCATCAGCGAGTATGAGGACTTCCGCGTTGAAGCCGGCGGCGCACTCGGCGAAATCTGGGGCTACAAGGTTGACGGCATCTACAGCGTTTACGACCCCGCCACGGGCACGGGCGACCTCATCTTCCAGAACGGCGCATGGCAGTTTGCCGACGGCCGCAAGGACAACAGCTCAACTAAGTTTGGCGCACTCATGCCCGGCGGCATAAAGCTCCAGGTTGACGAGAACGGCGACCCGATAAAGCAACGCCTCGGCAACACGATACCTTCCACCACCGGAGGTTTCGGTTTTGACGGCCGCGTCGGCAATTTCGACTTCAATGTCTTCTTCAACTACTCGCTCGGCAACCAAATCATCAACGGTACGAAGCTCGCAACATCGTTCCGCGCAGGCTCAAGCCAGAACTACAACCTTGTGGCTGACTTCAATGTTGACAACCGTTACACATGGATTGACCCCAACACCGGCATGAACATCGGTAACCCGTCAACAGCTACAATCAACGCTTACGGCGGCATCGAGAACATCTACGCACGCCTGAACGAAATCAACGCAGGCCGCACTCTGTGGAACCCGGCAAGCGCAACCAAGATGGTGCTCCTTGACTGGGCTGTAGAGGATGCCGACTTCCTGCGCGTGCAGAACATCACCGTAGGCTACACCCTGCCTAAGAAGTGGGTTAAAGCTCTCTATCTTGAGAATGTCCGCATCTACTTCACCGGCTACAACCTCTTCTGCTTCACCGGCTATGACGGCTACGATCCGGAAGTTGACACCAGCAGCAAGAAAAACCCGATGTGTCCCGGTGTCGACTATGCCGCTTATCCTAAGAGCCGCACATTCGTGGGAGGTATTAACGTTACATTCTAAAAAATAAGGAGTAAAGGAGAAAAGAAGTATAATAAGTAGATAACATGAAAAAGCATATATACTTACAACTTCTCTCCTTACTGCCAAACAAAACCTAAAAATAAAATGAAAAAGATATTATCATTAAGCGCGCTTGCCGTAGGGGTTATAACTCTTGCCTCATGCTCCGACTTCCTCGACCAGACGTCGCCGTCGGAACTAAGCAACACCACGGTCTATGGCTCAACCTACTACACAAGTCTGCGCGTCAACCAATTATACGGCGGAATGGGCCAGGACAGAACTTATGCCCAGGACTTCGCCATAACGTCAAACCTGAACTCTGACATCGAGTTCGTTGACGGCGTGGAAAGTGACAACTACCGCGAGACCGGGCCACGCGGCGAGGGGAACTTCTATATGGACCCCGGATACTCGCGCCTCGGTGACCGCTGGACCGATATGTACGGAATAATCGAGGATTGCAATGACGTAATCGAGGGTGTGCGCACAAGCCCGCTCTTCGCCGAAGACGCTCCCGAGCACGACGAGATGGGACGCTATCTCGGCGAGGCCTTGGCAATACGCGCCATGGTCTACTTCGATATGCTGCGCACATGGGGTGACATCCCCTTGAAACTTGAGACGTCGCAGCCCGACCTTAGCAACGCATACCTCGGCAAGACAGACCGCGACGAAATCATGGACGTCCTGATGGACGACCTTGACGAGGCAGCCAACCTTCTGCCTTGGGCAGGCGAGAACGGCTACACCACGGAGCACGCAACCAAAGGCTACGCCCACGCCCTGCTGGCGCAGATAGCCTTGACGAAGGCCGGCTACGCCATCCGCGAGAAGG